>CAJUAR010000023.1 GCA_910584495.1 uncultured Muribaculaceae bacterium | reverse complement strand
CGTAACAATTAAATCGGTTCGAGCAAACGGATTGGCTGCGAATTTGAGGAAAAACGATTTGAGGTAGTCGGTGTCGGACTGCGCATTGAGCATTTTGTTCACCTCGGCAATGTTTCCCGTTTTCGCCATCCGCGAAAGAGCCACACGCTCGCGCTGATATGAATCGATATGTTCGGAACAAAAGTTGAACAGATATCCTATATATTCCTCCTTGATTTTGGAAGATTCTTCGAGGCGCAGGTTCATATCGGCCAATTCCTCCTTCAACCTCGTAAGCTCACGGTTTTTTGCAGCAAGCGACTGCCGTTCGCGGTCGAGTGTACCCTTGCGCTTATATATCCAGAAGAGAGCCACCAGCAGAGCCAGGGCGAGAATGGAGGCACAGAGTATGAAGATGTTTTTATTACGCGTCGATTGGGCTACACTGCTGGCGTATGCGCTGCTTATAATAGGTAGAGACTCAGTGATTTTGAAAATGCGGCTACGAGCATTGCTCCGCTGTATGTCCTCTACGGAACACATAATATATCTGTAAGCCCGTTCGTAATCGCCATCCTCGTTGAGAAGTTTGGCAAGTTCCTGGAGCGACTCGTACTTTCTGATACAGTGTTCGATATCAAGGGCCGCCGAACGGGCAAGATATACCTTTGCACTGTCGCGCTCGCCGCGAGCCAGAAAGAGTTGAGACTTGATGAAACTGTGCACGCCGGCATCGACATCGTCGTCAGAACATTCCTTTTCGAGAACAGCCATTTCGGTTATGGCATTGTCGATATCGCCAACAAGGCGAAGCAATTCCACCTTATTGAGATGGTGGTCGAGACTTCCCCGTGGAAAACAACAGACCAGGGAATCCCTGTAGTTAATGAGCAATTGCCTATATTGCTCCGCATCACCTCTTGGATAAGTGTTTTCAAAAAGGGAGTAGTAGATCGACACATACCGATTCAAAATGCGCGATTTGAAAATGTCATTCGCTTCGGGAGGCAGACTTTCGAGCAGAGCGAGAGCCTGATGATAGAGCCCGATACCTTTCAATGCCTCCGCCTCCATGGTGATTGCAAGCCATTTGATACTGTCAGAATCTATTTTGGAAGAAGACTGTCGGCAATCTCTTGCGATAATAAGCGACGTGTCCATGGAAAAAGTCCGATACTCCTGAAAAAGACTGTATAAATTGCCAAAACGCTCCCTTTCGGAGCGGGATGAAGCGATTTTAACTTTCAGATTGTCGATTGTGCGTCGCTTGACTGCTAAATACTCTGGCTTCCGCTCTATTCGATTGTCAACTTCTCCGAGCAATGAGTCAATCCGAACTGCACCCTTTGTCACTAAGGGCATCAATACAGTGATTATTAGAATGAAAATGATTGATTTACGATGCATGATATTTGATTAAGGAGCGCAAATTATTGCATTTAGAATACTACGACAGAGGCCAGGGAGATAGAGAGAGAGGTGTGGCTTGCTCCTTGGCGGAGGTCGGCGGTGAAGCGGGTGGCGAATTGGGGGGTGAGCTGCCAGGAGAGGGCGACACTGAGGTCGCCGGTGAAGGCCCACGAACGTGTGCGCCACCCGTCAGCGTTGCACAGACGCGAAGCACCGCACTGCAGAGCAAGCTCGAAGGCTACAGGGCGCAGAGGTGTGGAGAGATGAACCATCGGGCCCACCAGAGCAGTGAAGGTCCACAATGGTGCAAAGTAGCAGTCTTCTTTTTTGACAGGTGATGCTTCGGCATCGACACCCGCTGCGAGACCCCATACATCGTGGAGCGGCATGCGGAAATCTATGCCGGTGGCAAAGCCTGTACAAATATCGCTATCGAAATGATAGACGGCACGCGAAACCATCGAGAGCGATGGTCTGAATAGATTGTCCAATTGCGAATTATACGGATTCGGTTCGCCAAAAATGCGCCGGCAGACAATATTAGATACCTCTGTCGAAATTATACCTATAGAAGCACCCATAACAACGTCCGAGCCCCAATGGGCGCGGCATCCTACCCGTTGAAGGCCCATGCCCGAAGCTCCGGCCTGAGCCACGAAGGGAATCCACTGCGAAACTTTATATAAATTTGAAGCAACAACCGTAGAAACCGTGAAAGCCCATGCCGTGTGCCGCGAAGGGAACGAATGATTATCCTCGCCGTTTGGGCGCATCTCATGCACATATTCCTTGAACGATTCCACAAAGGCCGTATTGACCGCGCATGCTCCAACAGTGTTGGTAATCAACTGCCAACGATTGCGCAAACTATCTGCGGGCAACACCGCTCCCGCAGTGATGCCACACAGAAGCAAGAGGACAAAAAGTATGTTTCTCATTCAAGAGCGCGATAGACAAGCGAGAACAATTTCGGGCGAATATTCAAGCGGTTGAACGCGGCATTATCGCGAGTGGGGTTGACTCGGTTTGTGAGGAAGACAAAAATCAGATTGTCGACCGGATCGACCCAAAACACCGTGCCCGTAAAACCTAAGTGGCCGAAAACTTCGGCACGTGCCTCGCAACATGTGGGCGAATAGTCGTCGTTTGTCTTGTCGGGTTTGTCAAAGCCCAGGCCACGGCGGCATGTGGGGCTTTTCTCGGTGGTGAACAGCCTCGCCGTAGCTTCCGAGAGCACGCGACGGCCGCCGTATGTACCTCCGTTGAGAAGCATCTGGCAGTATTTAGCCACATCGCCGGCATTGGCAAAGAGCCCTGCATTGCCCTGTACACCGCCCGAAAATGCACAAAGTTCATCGTGGACAAAGCCATGGACGGTCTGTCGGCGCATAAACGAATCGTACTCTGTTGGAGCGATGGTCGACTCTTTGGCCCATTCTTTGGGACGATAGCCTGTGCGGTACATCCCCAGAGGAGCAAAGATTTCTGCCGCCACGAAGTCCTGGTGAGGCTTTCCGGTGAGGCGTTGCTCAATGTCCATCAGCAGCGAGAAATTGAGGCACGAATAATTATAGTTATTGTTCTTTCGCAGCGGAATATTGTAGATGCGGCGCATCAGAGTGTCGTAGGTTACACATCCGCCATAAATGCCGCGTGCAATTTCGATGTCGAAATCAGGAGTTTTATGGTCGGAGAGTATATCTGTGCGAAGTTTTGCCGTGTTGTTACCCCACGCTTTTCTCTGAATTTTTATGGTGTGAGCGGCATCGCGGCGCGGACGTATCAATTTACCCGTATAAGTAGTGGAATCGAACATGGCATCGTACATGCTCAACGAAGCCGGCATTCCTGATTCATGGAAAAGCAACTGTCGGACGGTGATGCACTTCTTTGCACTGTCCTCGATTTGCGGAATGAGAGAACCGAGATTATTGTCCAATATGTCTGGCTGTGAATCATAGAGTTTCATAAAGCCGGAGAGCGTGCCCACGGCTTTGGACACCGATGCAAGGTCGTAGACGGTCTGATTGCTGACTTCTGTCAGTTTTTTGTTGGAGATATAGCCGTAGGACTTATCGAGCACAATTTCGCCATCTTTAGCCACCAACACCTGGCAACCGGGGAAAGCGCCAATTTTGAGGCCCTTATTCACCAGGGCATCGATGCTGTCGGTGAGCCATGGTGCCAAGCCCACGGCTGCGGCCGGCGCAAAACCAAGGCGAGTGCGTGCAATATCCACGCCTGTGCCTGAATCGGCAACGCCGGGAACCCCGACAGGTAGACGCCCCGACACCTTGTTGCCGCCGAAGAGACTTTCAGCGGCAGCGACATGGGCGGCACGGGTGTTGTCGTAGGCAAGCATCACCGCCGCACATTTTTTGACTGCCGCAGCATATTTACCAAGTTTATAAGGGCTTGTAAAAAACACACCCACTACATTATTGTTTTTGGCAGCAATTGAGGAAAAGGCCGTGCGTGCGGCAGCATTGTCTTTGAGCACAAGGGCAATCACACGGTCGGCTTGTCCTATTTTTTTGAGCTCGGCAGCACCGAGGCCGTCGGCAGCATTGACAGCCTCTACTTCGCTATAGAAGCGGCAAGTTTTAACAAAATCGGCATCATCGGCAGCTCCAAGACTAACAACAACGGTTTTTGGGTCATTATCCAGAGGAAGAATGTTATTCTTGTTCCACAACACAGTGATTGCAGCTGCTGCAAGTTCGTCGACAAGAGCACGGGCTGCGGGCGAATCGACAATTTTTCTTACCTCGGCAGGATTGCCGCATTGCTTGCCGGCGTTGAGACAGTATTTGTAGCGCAATAATTTCTTGCAACGCTCCTCAATGACTTTGGAACTGATTTTGCCGCTCTTCACAGCAGCTTCGACAGCCGAAATGTCGGTGCGGGGGGCATTGGGGCACAGCAGGACATCAGCCCCTGCAAGAAGAGCTTCGACCGATGCGTTTTCGCCCTGAGGAACTGCACCTTTCATGCCCAAGGCATCGGTAAAAACCAGCCCTTCGAAATCCATCTTCTTTTTGAGAAGGTCGCCGGTGATTATGGCCGAGAGCGATGCGGGGGTTCCCGAAGCATCGAGAACGGGCACATTGAGGTGCCCCACCATCATGCCCGAGCATCCTGCTTCTATAAAACTACGGAAGGGGACGAGGTCGGTAACTTCGAGCGTCTGGAGCGTATGCCCCACAGTGGGCAGTGTTTTATGCGAATCGGTGCCTGTATCGCCGTGCCCCGGGAAATGCTTGGCCACAGCCATAACGCCTCCGTCCTCAAGACCGAGGGCATAGGCCACCGCAGCCTTCGCAACACGCTGTGGATCGTCGCCGAAGGAACGGTCGCCGATCACGGGGTTGGCCGGATTGGAATTGACATCGGCATCGGGCGCGAAATTGACATCTATGCCCAAGGCAAGACATTCGCGGGCAACTTCCTGACCGTATCTATATATGAGTTTTGTATCGGTAATGGCCCCGAGGGTCATGTTGCGTTGAAATTTCGGTGCATCCTTCATGCGCATCGATGGCCCCCATTCGCCGTCGAGGGTCATCAGCAGCGGCACTTTGGCTATGCTCTGGGCATAGTCGGTCATCGTTGCATATTCGGCAATGGTGCCGGCAGAGAAAAGCAGCCCTCCGCAACCATCGGTCTCCACAAGTCGTTTGAGAGCCGTTTTCGAGGTCTGACCCTGAGCAGGGTTGACTTTTGGGAAAACAAGCTGCGCTATGCGCTGGCGCGGAGTGAGGGTGTTATAGACAGAATCGGCCCATCGGGCGGCTTCACGCTCTTTACCCTTGATAATGTTGGGCGTTACGGCCCCGGCGGCAAGAGCGCAGCCAAACAGTGATATAGCTATGGATAATGTGTGTTTCATTTTTCTTTTTCTTCAATCCAGCGGCTCTGTGTAGATGCGCTGATGGGTTTGTCTTTGCCTTTGCCTTCGGTGAGATAATAGAGAAGGTCGTCGAAGAGCACCTTGTTGCTTGAGGCAACTATTTTGCCACGAGTAAAGCCGGTGAGATAGTCACCGCCATTGGCAAGATAATCTATGGTTGCCACACGGTATGTCTTGTTGTCTTCGAGTTCCTTGCCGTCGACAAGAATATGTTCAATATCCCACTCTCCATCATCCTCCTTTTCGTATATCACTTTCACATTTCCGCTTATGCCGTCGCCACGACGTCCGGCCATCACCTCGAATACATCGCGAAGGTCTTTGCCTTTTAGCTCTACCACGCTGATGAAATTGCGGAATGGGGCCATGTTGATGATTTCGCCCTTGGAAATATTACCCTGCGGCAGCGACACGCGCAAACCGCCCTTGTTGGTGACAGCCAGGTCGACAGCGGCGAACTCAGCGCCGCGCAGCATCACAAAGTCGGAGAAAAAGTTTATCAGCTCGGGCTCGCTGTTGGGCAGAGGATGCTCGGCAGTTGCCACTGTGAGGTGCATGAGCGAATCGACACCGGCGGAATATTGCTTCAAGGATTTGCCCAAAGTTTCGTCCTTGTATTTGTCGTAGCGGCTGTCAATGTCGATGAGTTCGTATTTTGGATAGACATCCATGCCCAGGCTGTCGAGATTGAGTTCGACCTTGCCAAGCTTTCGGCCGGCTTTGCCTGCCTGCACAACGAGCACCGGCTTGCCGTCGAGATTGGTCAGATGCGAGCGCGCGGCTCCCTGGGGCGTAGCCGGATCGATAACATCGTGGCTGTGGCCGCCGATAATCACATCGATATTGCGCGAGTTGTGTGCGAGCACCGAATCGCCAATCTGCCCCGAGGGTTTGTAGCCAATGTGCGACAAAGCAATTACGGCATCCACTTTGTCCTCTTTCTTGAGCTTTTCGGCTGTGAGGTTTGCCGTAGCCACGATTGGCAGGAATTCCACACCCTCGTAGTTGCCCTTGGCCACTATTCCCTCTGGGTCGAGATTAATTCCGATAATTCCGATACGCTTGCCGTCGTATTCCTTAATTATATAAGGTTCGAGCTGTCCTTTGAGGGGTGAGTTGTCGAGCTTGTAATTGGACGAAATTTTTGCGGCATTGCTCAGTTTCAATATGGCGGCCAGAGAATCGGCACCGTTGTCGAACTCATGATTGCCGAGGATACGTGCATCCACGCCGAGGATATTCATCACTTCCTGCTCCACCTTTCCCCCATAGAGGTAGAAATAGAGCGTACCCTGCACGGCATCGCCGGCATCGACAAGAAGCACATTCTCGTTTGCGGCACGCACGCTGTCGATCACCGCTTTGCGGCGCATCACTCCGCCAAGGTCGTCGCTGCCGGGATCGATTTGTGAATGTGTGTCATTGGTGTGAAGAATCACCAGGCGGTGCCCGGAGTTGTCATTGCTGCATGCGGGCAGCAAGAAGACCAGAGCAAGAGCTGCTGCAAGGTGTCGAAAGTTGGTTTTCATTTATTGTGTAGGTTTTCTTGTTCGAAAGCGGTGAATTCTTTGCGCCATTTATCGCCTATGGTTGCGGGCTGTTGAGTTTTGACATCGATGTTGACCATAATCACTTCGGCAGTAAACTTTATATTTCCTGCGTTATCTACAAGTTGCTGACTAAGTGTCAACGAAGTGTCGCCAAGGGCAGTAACGGCGGTGAGCACTTCCACACTGTCGTCGATGTGCACCGGCGACAGAAAAACTGCGTCAATCTTGAGTATAACGGGCACCGTTGGCTCAGTGCCGAAAGCTCCGTCCATAAACTGCTTGAAATAGGCATACTTGGCCATGTCGAGATACTCGAAGTAGACAGTATTGTTGAGGTGCCCGAACATGTCGAAGTCGTTGAAACGCATCTGCACGCCGTAGCGGTGATGGAAATTTATGTTTCTTTTATTCTGCTTGGTCATAGTCAATGAATTAGAACATCGTCGAGAGTCGGTTCGTCGAGAAGTTCGTTGATTTTCTGTGTGATGAGGGCTCGGCCGTATCCCAACTGTTCCTTGAGCGAAGCCGAGCTGATGTAGACATGAAGCACGCCTCCTTCTAAGCGCACTTTGGTGGTATATGCCGCAATGTGTGTGCCCACAACCTTGGGCCACAGGCCTTGAATGTAGCTTGAGCGCGACTGTGGATCGCGCTCTGCCATGGTGAGCATCTGGTCGATGATGGCTCCAAGAAGTTGTGGCTGCGAGCGTTTCATAGGGCGATAGGAGAAAATGCACCTCGCTCCACACCCCACAGGCTATAGTCATCGGCATTTCCGAGAGTTGCCACGGTCTCGTCGAGGTGCCGGCGATTGGTGTCGGTGATGAATATCTGTCCGAAGGAGCCGGTGCTTCCCACAAGTTTGATAATATTTTCAACACGCGAGGCATCGAGCTTGTCGAAAATATCGTCGAGCAAGAGCAAGGGTTTGATTCCCAACTGCTTGTGCAGCAACTCATACTGTGCAAAACGCAGAGCGGTGGTGAATGTCTTGGCCTGACCCTGCGAAGCCGTCCGGCGCACGGGAAGTCCGTCGATCGTAAAGACAATGTCGTCGCGGTGTGGACCTGAAGCCGTGTGGCGCAGAGCCAAATCGCGCCGGCGCATGGCCGCAAGATGTGCCGCCAAGCCTCCCTCAGCCGAATAATCGGCAGGGGCATAGGTTATTACGGCCTCTTCGTCGTTGCCGGCCACTGCGTTATAGAAGGATGTGAAAATCTCTTGCAGTGCGGCCACATTCTCGGCACGGCGGCGGCATATATATTCGGCAGCCATTTCGAGTTGTGCTTCGAGAGCATCGTAGAGCCCCGCTTCCTCGCGTCCGTCGCGCAGCATGTGGTTGCGTTGCTCCAATGCGCCGTTATAGCGCACCAAAGCATCATAATAACGACTGTCGGCCTGGGCAGTCACTTGGTCGATGAATCGCCGGCGCTCGGCAGGCTCTCCGGCACCCAGTTCCATATCGGCCGGCGAAAGGAGCACCACCGGAAAAACGCCAAGATGTTCGGCCATACGCTGATAGGGCTTGCCGTTGCGACGCAATGTTTTTCGCTTTCCGGGGACAATGCCGGCCGCCACTTCCTCGTCGAGGTCGCGACGCAAGTAGCGACCGTTGAGGGCCGCAAACTCACATCCACGGCGCACCAGCGCGGCATCGGTCACACCGGTGAAGCTGCGGCACAGGCTCAGATAGTAGAGCGCGTCGAGCAGATTGCTCTTGCCCATGCCGTTGTTGCCCAGAAAACAGTTGATTTTGGGCGAAAAATCGAGCCGGGCCTCGGCAATGTTCTTAAAATTGGTGATTGTCAGCTGCCGGAGTATCATTTGGTGTCGATGTCCTTGAACACAGCATCGAAGAAGAGCAGATGGTGCTTGATTGAGTTTGCCCAGTATTTGTGGCTATGTCGCCCGGGACGTGTGGTATACTCGTGCGCTATTCCCAATCGCTTCATCTGCATGTGCAGTTTTTCATTGACACGGGCAAAGAAATCATCCGCTCCGCAGTCGAAAATAATATTCAGTTTGGCCGTTTTCATTTTTGGCAGGAGGCTCATCACCGAATGGCTCTGCCATACGGCAGTGTTATCCTTGTAATCGCCAAGAATTTGCGGCACATTCCAGCGGTCGGTGAAAGAGCATATGTCGGCATTGCCGCTCATGCTGCCCACGCTGTGGAAAATGTTGGGATGGCGTGCTGCCAGATATAATGCACCATGACCACCCATGCTCAGGCCGGTGATGGCACGTTTGGCAGCTTTGGCAATAGTTGGAAATTTCTTGTCGATAAACGGCACAAGGTCTTCAACAAAGAATGTTTCCATCTGCATGCCGGGATTATTGGGGGCATCCCAGTACCAGCTGTCGCGCCCGTCGGGCATCACCAGAATCATGCCGTAGGCATCGGCCAGCGGACCGAGGATTCCGGGGGCCGTCTGGCATGTCCACTGGCGGTAGTCGCCGCCGTGACCGTTGAGCATATATACACTGGGGAACCGGGCATCGGCCGCTCCGTCGGGAGTGATGACAATCACCTTCATAGGAGTGTCGAGATGGGTTGTGGCTACAGTGACAGTATCGGTTTTGAAAGCTGAAGCACATAGGACGCACACACATGCGCAAAATAAGAAAAATAATCGTTTCATTGTTTTTATTCAAAGTTGCCAATTCCTTGGCGAAGTATCTGGGGATTGTCTGTATCCGTTATATCCACTATGGTGCTGGGGTCTATGGCTCCCTCGCCGCCATTGACCAACAGCGACACAAGACTGTTATTTTCATAGAGCAACTCTATGGCATCGGGCGAGCAGACGCTGTGGTCGTCATCGTCGGGCACCGAGGTGCTCAGAATGGGATGGCCAAGCTCGCCGGCTATTGCACGGGCTATGCGGTTGTCGGGCACACGTATGCCCACATTCTTGCGGCCTTTAAACACCTTGGGCAGCGTTGTCGATGCCCGCAGGATAAACGTAAAGGGGCCCGGGAGGTATTCTTTCAGAAGCCGGAAGGTTGGATTGTCGATGCGTGCATATTCCGAAGCCATCGACAAGTCGGCACAAACCACCGACAGCAGATTTTTGTCAGGGTTTAGCCCTTTGAGGCGGCAAAGCCGCTCTATAGCTTTGGGATTGAGCGCATCGCAGCCCAAGGCATAGAGCGTGTCGGTGGGGTAGACAATGATTTCGCCTTGCTCGAGGGCTCGGGCGGCTTCGGCTATATGGCGCTCGTTGGGGTTGTCGGGAAAGATGGTGAGTATTTTCATTGGTTGATTGTGCAAGGCCACAGACGGCTGCGGACATTAGAGACCCCGGCATGCCGTGCAAGGAGGTCTTCGGTCATTTCGAGCACCTGCTGCGGAGTATGCTCGCCACGACCATAGAGGTTAATGGTCATCAGAAGATGTCGGGTTGACGGGGAGAGTTTTGTGCGTTCGTTATCGGAGGTGGGTGTGCCTATGCCTCCGGCGGCATCGCGGAACACCGGCAGGTGCTCAATGTTGAGCTCGCCGCGCCCTATGGCGGCGTAGGGTTCGCCGGCACGGCCCACGCCGAGGGTCAGCGTGTCGCCCTCGATATGATCTTCGTCGAAACCGCCGATAGAAACACCCGTGGCCATAGACAGCAAATTGATAAGGTCTATACATGTCAGGGTGCGATATAAGCCTCCACCGCCAACGGCGCGGCGGCACAGGGCCTCGGCACTCGGCCGGTAGCGGTTGGGCTCTTTGCCAAGAGCTTTGTAGGCAACACGTGTGGCATCGATGGCCGGACGATGGCGTATGTCGGCCATGGCATAAGTAGCCGCAACGCGTGCTGCCTCGGCTTCTATTTCGGTCCACAGAGCATCGCTTGTCGGACAGTTTTCCACATCGGCCTGCACCACAATCACCTGCAACGCAGGCGCAGCCTGCTGCAACGCTGCATCGAACTTGATTTCGAACTCTCTCATAACGAAAGCAAAATTAGCAATTTTTTTTGACAATCGAAATAGTTTTATGGACCAAGACCGAAAGCACAATTGTCAGTAGGGCAGTCACACTTAGCCATGCAATGCCACATTCATCGTGGCAATGTCTGTCCCTCACCACCTCGACAAACTTTATGACCGGAACATGCAACAAATAGAATTCAAACGTAATCGAGCCCAGCCAAACGAACATGCGATTAGACAATACAGAATTTACGACAGTTGGAGCCCCGTCGCTAAAAGCAAATACAAGAACTGCGACCATCGATGGCACGTAGAACAGCAGCACCGTGCCATATCTTTAGGGGACATAGGGCCACACCGCACAAGCTCCCACAACCAGAGAAATGGCAAACAATTGCAAAACAGCCATCCAACGGCTTGGAATTATCCAATTTTTCATACTGTCATATGCCCTAAAGCTTAAAATTCCCAAGGCAAAATCAATCATTCTCAGCGGAGGGAAAACATAAAGACCCCAATTGACCCATACCTGCGGTACTTGCGAAGCCACGGCAAAATAGCAAAGACCAACTATTGCCAGAGCCACCAAAGTTCTACCCCACGAATAATACATGCATAGCTTCCTGAGAGGATAATATATCGCATAAAGAAAGAGTATGTCCGAAATAAACCATGCAGTCGGGTCCCCTCCAAAATATATATCCCTGTCGGGAAACCAGCTCTGGGTCAGGGTGAGCAATGGCAACACATTGGCACGGCTGAAATTCCACCGCATCACCAACAACGCAGAGACAAGAGCAAAAATATAGAGGGGATATATCTTTCGGACACGCGAAGCCATAAACGACCTGTAGCTACGATTCGAACAATATGAAAAACTGAGAACGAATCCACTCAATACAAAGAAAAAACTCACCCCGCAGTCTCCCCCGGGATTGAAAACACAATTTCCATCCGACATGGGATAATGACTCAGGAACACCAGAAAGATGAATATGAACCGAAGCGACTGAAGGTTGCGAAGCTGCGGTCGATTGTCTGCCAAGGCGTATGCCCGTCTTTCGTTTCTATTTGTTTTAAAATTCATCATGCTTATGTACAACAACAAAGTAAAGTTCGGAAAAAAACTCGGCATATTCAAGAAAATTTGCTTAATTAATTTTGTCCCATGAAAAAAATTTTCGTTTCTCATTCCCTGTTATAACGAGGAAGAATCGCTGCCTGAACTTTATGCCGAACTGAGCAGATTCGTAAGTTCAAAAGCCTCAGTCAGCGTTTCCGGCGACGATGGAGCCATATCCGACCACAAGCTCGACATGACGGGGTATGAATGGGAATTCCTGATGGTCAACGATGGCAGCCGCGATGGCACACTACCCCTCATTGAGGGGCTTGGGACGGAATCACAGTCCTTCCCGACCGGCTCTATGCACCCCAATATCGTGAAGCGGCAAAATATCGCACTCCTTGGGTTCAGGTAGAACGCTGTGTCGACCCTTCCAAACCTTGGTTGCGCATCTATCCTGAATCGCTCACTCGCATCAACCTGCAGAAGGACACCAATATGTGTATGCCATTTATGGAGCAAGGATGGATACTTGTTCAAAGCAAATCACACCCTGTCGATTTCATGATTGAAAAGGTGGCTTTTCCTCGCATCTTTAACAAGAAAATGCCCTCCCGAAAGGCCGATTTCTCGCCGGCCAGTGATATAGCCGTCGATTCGACCGATGTTGTCAAAGTGGCAGTCTATATCAACGAACGTCAATATATCCATTCTTCAATATCGTTTTAGAACAAGCCGTTGGGTGAAAGAAGGCACTTTTCGCAGTGTGCTATGGCTGCGATTTTTAATAATAGTTTCTCAAATTTGCGAATTTGGAAAACACTTATTATCTTTGCAGTGTTTTATTCACAACAACATGATAGTTACATTTGAATATGAATATCTGAAGTCACTCTACGAAAACGGAAAGAGTTCCGATAAGAAGCATCGTTTTCAGCCTGATATAATCAGACGTTATCAGAAAGCTATAAAATTCTTAAAGGGGGCCTCATGTATAGAGGCATTATGGCTTATCAGGTCTCTTCAGTACGAAGTTTTATCGGGTGATAAATCAGGACGTTCGTCCGTTAGAGTTAATGACCAATATAGGATAGAGTTCATAGTCACGCTCAATGAAAAAGAACCTATCCTTACAATCTGTAATATTGTTGAATTATCAAATCATTATAAATAAATTAGTTATGAAAATTGAACTTAAAGGAGTGAACCCTGATATGATTGCCAACAATCTTACTCCAAGCAATATAATCCATCCGGGCGAGATGATAAAGGACGAGATAGAATACCGAGGTATAACACAAAAAGCACTGGCAGCGGAAATAGGTATACCGGTATCTGTTCTGAATGAAGTTCTGAACGGCAAGCGAGCCGTCACGACAGAATATGCTTTGTTATTGGAAGCAGCTTTAGGAATAGAGGCCGACCTGTGGCTCAAGCTCCAATCTGACTACAACAAACAGGTTGCAAAATCCAATCCCTCATTTGTGTCCCGCCTTGAACGCATCAGGCAAGTTGCCGCTTTCCTATAAACTGTTTTCATGCTATCCCGAAAATTATGCGTACCTTTGCAGCCGAATTTCCATGTAAGTACAATTTTTCAAGATGATAGCTGTCAACAATCTCGGCCAGCAATTTGGCAAACGTGTTCTTTTTCAGGATGTAAATCTTAAATTCACTCCCGGCAACTGCTACGGTATTATCGGTGCTAACGGTGCCGGCAAGTCGACGCTGATGCGCATACTTAGCAACGAACTCACTCCCACGCATGGCAGCGTGAGCCAGGGTCCGGGCGAACGCATGTCGGTGCTCGAACAGGACCACTTCAAATTCGACGACTTCACCGTGCTCGACACTGTGCTGCAGGGACACACAGTGCTGTGGGACATCATTCGAGAAAAAGATGCCATCTATGCCAAAGCCGATTTCTCCGATGCCGACGGTGTGCGCGCCGCCGAGCTCGAAGAAAAATTTGCCGAACTCGAAGGCTGGAACGCCGAGAGCGATGCCGCCGCCCTGCTCAGCGGCCTGGGCATAAAGGAAGACAAGCACCACATGCTCATGAAAGACCTCAGCGGCAAAGAAAAAGTGCGCGTGCTCTTAGCAAAAGCCCTGTTCGGCAACCCCGACAACCTGCTGCTCGACGAACCTACCAACGACCTCGATCTCGACACAGTGGCATGGCTTGAGGACTATTTGTCGAAATTCGAAAACACGGTGCTCGTGGTATCGCACGACCGTCACTTCCTCGATTCGGTGTGCACGCACACGCTCGACATTGACTACAACAAAGTGACACTCTTTGCGGGCAACTACAGCTTCTGGTACGAATCGTCGCAACTTGCCCTGCGTCAGCAGCAACAGCAAAACAAAAAGGCCGAGGACAAACGCCGCGAGCTGCTTGAATTCATTCAACGATTCTCGGCAAACGTGGCAAAATCGAAACAGACAACCTCGCGCAAGAAAATGCTCGAAAAACTCAACATCGAGGAAATCCAGCCCTCGTCGCGCCGCTATCCGGGCATAATCTTCACCCCTTCGCGACAGCCGGGCAACAAAATCCTCGAAGTTCACGGCCTCACCGCCTCGGTCGACGGCGAATTGCTCTTCAAGGACGTAAACTTCCAGATAGAGAAAGACGACAAAGTGGTGTTTCTCAGCCGCGACCCTCGCGCAATGACGGCCCTCTTCGAGATTATCAACGGAAACCGCAAGGCAGATGCCGGCACCTACGACTGGGGGCAGACCATCACCACGGCCTATCTGCCCCTCGACAACTCGGCTTTCTTCAACACCGACCTCAACCTGATGGACTGGCTGTGCCAGTGGAGCGATGATTCAAGCGAGATATACCTCAAAGGCTTTTTGGGCAAAATGCTTTTCTCCGGTGAGGAGGTGCTCAAAAAGGCTTCGGTTCTCTCCGGCGGCGAGAAGATGCGATGCATGATTGCCCGCATGATGATGACTGATGCCAACACGCTCATCCTTGATTCGCCAACAAACCATCTCGACCTCGAATCGATTCAGGCTTTCAACAACACCCTGCGAACTTTCAAAGGAAATGTGCTCTTCACATCACACGACCACGAGTTCATCCAGACGGTCGCAAACCGCGTAATCGAGCTTACTCCCGGAGGCATCATCGACAAAATGATGGACTACGACGACTACATCACCGATGAACTCGTCGCCGCCACCCGTCAGCGACTCTATGGCGAATAATTTTTGAAACAATACACAACACACTTACGGTACTTAACAAACGGTGTAACAGACCTATACAACACTCATGCGCACGTAAAAATATGCAGACGTAATGCAGAAAAGAGTTAAAAGTTTTGCATATTGGAAAAATTTCTCGTAAATTTGCAATGCAAAACAATGCATGCTTGAACTTAGGCCCTTAATTATTAATCTTCTTGAAAAAAAATGATCTAAGCTAAGGCACGCGCGGAGACGGTTTGCGTCGTGATGACGCCGAACTTGCTTCCCGACTTTCTTGTTTTGCCCGCAAAATAAGTAAGTATGATATAATCTCTATCCGATGCTGAAAACAAGCATCTTATCAAGTAAAATGCCTCTTGGCTTAGGTCCTGCACACGTTGCCGAAACGCAGTGGGACTTTTTTTTTATACTTAAAAAGCAAACAAATCAACATCATCAATGTTTGTTCAGTCATAAAATGTGTCTGCATTACAAGATGAGAAATTATTGAAATTTCAAAATATTTCGCTAATTTTGGCCTTTGTAACTTTCTATGCCAAAAACAAAACATAAAATAATTTATAAACACATGAAACAAAGACTGTTTATCCTCCTATGCCTTGCAGCCCTCTGCCCGGCGTTGTCGGCGTGGGCCGCAACCATTGTGGGTGTGGTTGTCAATGGCAGCAGCGGCAGTCCTGTCAACGGAGCCACCGTCTTTCTCAACGGGGCTTCGCAACAGGTGAATACCAACTTCAACGGACAGTTCCGCATCAGCGTTGCCGACGGCACCAGCGACGTGCTCGTGGTATCGTGCGACGGCTATCAGAGTTTTTCCATCGATGTTCCCAATGTCGCCGGGACTGTCAACACGGGTGAAATACGCCTTTATCCGGCAGCCGATGCAACCGACGACTACATGGGAGAGAGCGAAGACCTGATATTCGACGAAGCTCTCCTCGACGAGGACGAAGGGGCACAACAGAGCGTGTCGTCGCTCACAGGAGCCAGCGACAACATCTACTACTCCAATGCAAGCTATAACTTCGGCCCCATGTACTTCCGCTATCGAGGCATGGACAATCAGTACCAGAGCGTTTATATCAACGGCGTGCGAATGAACGACCTTATCCGTGGAAGTTTCAGCTTCTCCACCCTGCTGGGTATGACAAGCCGCGCTTTCCGCAACAAAACCACAACCGTCGGCATGGATGCCGCAAACTATGCAATGGGCGATATTGCCGGCAGCACAAACTTCAACACCACCACCGACCTCTACGCCACGGGCTTCAACGGTTCGCTTGCTTTTACAAACTCCAACTATATGTACCGCGGCATGGCCACCTACTCCACCGGTCTGAACAAAAACGGATGGGCTTTAACCGTCAGCGCCATCGGCCGCTATGCGAAGGAAGGGATAATGGACGGCACATTCTATAACTCGGGAGGCCTCTTCCTGTCGCTCGAAAAGAAATTCAACAACTGCCACTCGCTGGTACTCACCGCATTCGGAGGTCCCACGCAACGCGCAACCGGCCGGCCCGTGGTGCAAGAGGCCTACGACCTTGCAGGCACCAACCTCTACAACCCCGACTGGGGCTGGCAGAGCGGCAAAAAACGCTCGTCGCGCATCACCGAGACTTTCGACCCCACAGTGATGCTCAACTGGCTCTTCAAAAAAGAGAACACAAGCATCAACACGGCCGTGGCCTTCCGCTCGATCTACTATAACCGCACTGCTCTGAACTACTACAACGCCAACGACCCCAATCCGTCGTACTATCGCTATCTGCCCTCTTACTTCGAGGACCGAGGCGACATGGAGGCTGCCGAAATCTACACCGACCTGTGGAAAAACGACGAAGCGTTCCGCCAGATCAACTGGGATGAGATGTACAACATCAACCGTCTGAACAACTACAACAACCAAAGCCTGCCCGACGACCAGAAAAAAGGCTCGTCCTACATCATGGAGAACCGCACAAACCACCAGCTCAACGTGATGTTCAACTCCTATATCAACACCCGTCTCAACAACTTCATGACCCTTCAGGGCGGCATCTCGTTCAGCTATGCCAAGAGCGAGAACTATAAAACCATACGCGACCTCCTCGGCGGCGAATTCTGGCTCGACATCGACCCCTTCAGCAACCGCGAAATCTCCATCTCGCCACAGAACCTGCAGAACGACCTCGACCACCCCAACCGCCGTGTGACAAAGGGCGACCGTTTCGGATATGACTACGACATCCACGCTCTCCGTGCCGAGGCTTGGTTGCAAAATGTCATCAACCTGCCTAAATGGGACATCAACTACGGTCTGAAGATGAGCTACACCCAGTACTTCCGCGACGGCAACATGCGCAACGGACGCGCTCCCAACAACTCCCTGGGCAAAAGCGAAACCCTGCGATTCGACAACGCCGGAATCAAGGTGGGAGCAACTTATAAATACGACGGACGCAACCAGCTGGCTTTCCATGCCGAATATGCCACCCGCGCCCCTCTGTTCGACCAGGTGTTCATCGCTCCTCGTGTCAAAAACACAGTGGTAAAAGGCGTTGAGAACGAACGCGACTTCTCGGCCGACCTGTCATATATCTGGAACTATCGCCGCTTCCGTGGTTCTATCACCGGATTCTACACCATGGCCGACAACGCCATAGAACGCAACGGCTTCTACGACGATGACTATCAGACCTATGCCAACTATGTGCTCACAGGCGTGCGCCGCGTCTACAAAGGTATCGAGCTGGGCATGGCATATAAAATCACTCCCAGCGTTACGGCTACTTTCGCCGGACAGTGGTCGCGTTTCCAGTACAAGAGCAACCCCAAAGGAACACGCTCCTTCGAAAACGGCCTCTATCCCGACACCACACAAACCGTCTACCTCAAGAACTACTACCTTGGCTCCACTCCTCAGTATGCCGCAAACATAGGCATTGACTGGGCGGCTCCTCACCAGTGGTTCTTCGGCATAAACGCCACATGGCAGGGCGATGCATACGTCAATCTCGCTCCGCGCTACCACGAAGCTCTGCCAACGCTGTGGGAACAGTTCGGCGACAGCTACGAGCAACTGCAAGACAAAATCGACGAACTTTCCAAGCAGGACAAGCTCAAAAACGCATTCACCCTCAATGCTTCCATCGGCAAACTCATCTACCTCAACCGAACGGCAAGTCTCAACGTCAACCTAAACCTGCAGAATATCCTCAACAACAAGGACATAGTGACATACGCTTACCAGCAGGGCCGTCTGGACCTCAAGGAATTCAACGTCAACAAATACCCCAACCGCTACAACTATGCGCAGGGATTCAAACTCTTCCTCAATGTTGGCGTCCGTTTCTAACTTAATGACTACAAAGCAATGAAAAACAACAAGATATACCTTGCCGGGGTACTATTCGCCGCCGCTGCCGCCTTTTCAGCCTGCGACGACGACTTTGCCCGTCCACCAATGATTCTGCCCCCTACGGTAAACGTCGAGCCTACGGTTTCGATGCCCGATTTCAAACAGAGCGTGTGGGGTACGCTCACCTCCGGTCCCACAACACTCGGCCTCGATGCAAATGGCGATTCAATTGTCTTCACAGGCCGCGTGTGCTCTTCGGACCAGAGCGGAAACATATACAAAAACATTGTGGTACAAAGCCGCGACGACAAAGGCAACCAGGTGGCTATCGCCTTCTCGGTCAACGCCTACGACCTATATCAACTCTTTCCCTTCGGACAGGAAGTGGCAGTATATGCCACGGGCATGCAAGTGGGACCCTACCGCAACCTGCTCCAGTTCGGAGCTGTGGACGGCGACCAAATGACTTTTATGGACGAAGACGTGTTCAAGACCCACGTGGTGCGCAACCACAGCGCCCTGCCCCGCCCCGAACTGGTCGATACCACCGCCGCCACCATCAAACATGTCAATTCCATCCAGAGCAACAGCGATTCAATGCAGATGTGGCAGAGCCGCCTGGTGTGCTTCAAGGATGTTGAATGGGAAGAAGCCGGACAGAAATTTGCCGGCAATGCAACCGCCAACCGCTATATCCGCGATGCCGAAGGCAACCGTCTGCTGGTGCGCAACAGCTCCTATGCCGATTTCTCCGACGACATCATCCCTTCGGGCAAAGGTACCGTGGTGGGCATACTGAGCCGGTTCACATCCACCCTGCAGCTTCTGCTCATCGACAAGGAGAGCTGCATGGGCTTTGACGGCTCGACAACTCCTGTCGACCCCGACGACCCCACACCTCCGTCGACCGATGCCGAAACTGTCTTCACCTCGCTTGGCGAAGACCTCGCTGCCATGCCCGAAGGCTGGACAATCGAGAATGTGGCCCTCGGAGGTATGAGCAATGTATGGAGCTGGAAAACATACGACAACAAAGGCTACCTCAACGGCAGCGGATACAACGCCGGTGCGGCCGCCGTTACCGAAGCTTATGCCGTGTCGCCGGTAATTGACCTTACGGCTTATAAGACTGCTTCTGTATCCTTCGACCACGCCGCAAAGTTCCAGACCACTCTCAAAACCCTCTGCGGCATCTGCGCACGCACCGAAGGCGCGAAAGAGTGGACGAAACTCGACATCCCCGAATGGCCCGCTTCCGGAGCATGGAAGTTTGTCAGCTCCGGCGATGTGAAGCTCGATGCCTTCGCCGGCAAGAAAATCCAGATTGCATTCAAATATGCATCGGACGCAACGGGGGCCGACACATGGGAAATCAAGAATCTCTCCGTCAAGGCTAACAAATAATATGACGCAGCTATGAAAAAAATCAAAACATACATATATGCCCTTGCAGCCTGCGCCATTGCCGCTGTGGCTGCCCCGGCTTGCCAGGACGACATCGATGCGCCTTCCGACAGAGTGCCCGAAGCCGCCGACACCCCCAATACCACCATTGCCGAGCTCAAAGCCCGCTACTGGAACGACGACACTAACTATGCCGACACCATCCGCGAGCACGACGGCAAGCCTGTGATTATCTCCGGGCGTGTCATCTCGTCCGACGAAAACGGCAACATCTACAAAAGCCTCATAATCCAGGACGAAACCGCCGCCATGGCTTTCTCCATCGATTCCTACAACCTTTACCAGACCTACCGTCCGGGACAGGAAATAGTGATGGACGTAACAGGCATGTATATCGGCAAATATGCCGGTCTGCAGCAGATGGGACGCCCCTCGTGGTACACCAACGGCAAGTCGTGGCAAGTGAGCTTCATGTCGAAAGTCTATTTCAACGACCACGCCCAGCTCAACGGCATGCCCGATCCGACAAAAACCGACACTCTCGTAGTGACAAGCTTCGGACAAATCTCCCAGACAACCGAAGACCTCATCCGCTACCAAAGCCAGGTGGTGCGTTTCTGCAACGTGCACTTTGAAGAAGGTGGCAAGAACACATTCTCCGTCTATCACACCAGCGAGAACGCCGACCAAAACCGCACGCTTGTGGACCAGAACGGAGCCACTCTCACCGTGCGAACAAGTGGTTATGCCACGTTCTGCAACCAGACACTTCCCGAGGGCAACATCGACCTTGTGGGCATTCTGAGCTACTACAATACTTCGTGGCAAATACTGGTGATGGACTTGGGCGGCATATACAAAGCCACCGAACGTCCGGGGTCGAAAGAAAAACCCTACTCCGTTGCCGAAGCCGTGAAGGACATAAAAGACGGTGTGCGTGCCGACGGTGTGTGGACCAAAGGTTATATTGTGGGTGCGCTCCAGCCCGAAGTCGAAGCTGTAAACTCCAGCGACGACATACAGTGGGGTGCTCCTACGGTGACAAACACAACACTGGTGGTCGCTCCAAATGCCGAATGCAAGAACATTGAGGAATGTCTGCTTGTCTACCTCGCCGCCGATTCGCCTCTGCGCCAGTACGGCAACCTGCGCGAAAACGCATCGAACCTCGGCAAAGAGATTCTTATCAAGGGTAATCTCGGCCGCTACCTGGGTACTTACGGCATTACCGACTGCAGCGGCAAAGCCGACGAATTCGAAATCGAAGGCGTCTCCATCGACACCGGCGAAGTTCCTGCCGGCAATGGCCAGGAATCCACGCCCTTCAACGTAGCTCAGGTAATAGCCAAAGGCGCTTCCGTCAACGAAAGCGACCAATGGGTCAAGGGCTATATCGTAGGCTATATCCCCACAGGCGGCGCATCCACCACTCTGCCCTACGCAGTCTTCAGCGCCGATGGAGCCATTGCAAGCAATCTTGTGCTCGGTCCCACAGCCGACTGCACCGATCCATCGCTCTGTATTCCCGTACAGCTCGTCAGCGGCAGCGCCATACGCACGGCCGTCAACCTTCTTGACAACCCCGGCAACCTCGGCAAGCTCCTGACCATCAAAGGCAACCTCATCAAGTACTGCGGCGCTCCCGGCGTGAAGGAACCGTCCGACTACAAGCTTGAAGGCGCCGGAAAACCCGAAGAACCCGACACTCCCACAGGCAAGCCCGAGGGCGAAGGCACGGCGGCAAGTCCGTTCAATACCGTCAAGGCCCTTGAGATGACCAAAGCCCTTGCGGCCGACACGCCCACCGACACAGAGTACTACGTGAAGGGCAAAGTGAGCAAAATCAAGGAAATCAGCACACAGTTCGGCAACGGCACCTACTCCATCACCAGCGAGGGAACCAACGTGGCTTTCGAAATTTTCCGCGGCTACTATCTCAACGGCGAGAAATTCACATCGGAGAGCCAGCTGAAAGTGGGCGACGAGGTGGTTGTTTGCGGCAAGTTCGTCAACTACAAGGGCAACACTCCGCAGATGGCCCAGGGCGGAAAACTAATCAGCATCAACAGCCAGGGCGGCACCGACCCTGATCCCGACCCTGATCCGGACACCCCTTCGGGCGATGCTGTGAAAATCAGCGGCAACACTATCGGTGCCGGAGGCAGCGTGGCTCCATCGACAACTGTCGACGGCTACACAGTGAGCATTTCACAGAATAGCGGAGCAACCCCACCGGCTGCCAATGTCTACGACAACAATACAACAATACGTCTCTACGCCGATAACACTCTGACAATTGCCGGCGCAAAAATAGCTAAAGTAGTGTTCACACTCAACACAGCAACAGGCGCAAAACGTTATACTACTTTCACCCCCTCGACAGGAGCCCTGAATCCGGACCAGGCATCGGGCGACAGCTCAATAACATGGACAGGCTCGACCGACAGCGTGACATTCACCGTGGGCCACGATGCCACCCTTGGCAGCGACGGGCCTACCAAGCGCGGACAAATCCACATCCTCTCAATCGAAATATTCCCCGCAAAGTAACATGACATCTCTATATAGCGAGGGCGCGTCTGATGGCGCGCCCTCGCTGTATTATGTGCTGTCTTGATGTGGCTATTTTGTTATGGCATGACCGGCGTGGACCATGAGCAGACCGAGCAGGAAGCTGCCGGTGGCGTAGAGAAGCATCTGCACAAAACGTCCTTCGGTGAGGTGCATGTAGTTTTCGTTGACAAAGGTGCTGAATGTTGTGAAGCCGCCGCAAAATCCGACGGTGAGAAACAAGCGCCAATGCTCGGCAATGTCGTTGCGGTCGAAGTAGCCGTAGAGAAGGCCGATGAGGAAGCATCCTATGACGTTTGCCGCCATAGTTCCCCAAAAGCTTGCCAGCGAAGGAATAACAGCCGCAAGGCGCGACAAGCCATATCGCGCCACACCGCCAAGGCCGCTGCCCACGGCAATGAAAACGATAATCTTTATGCCATTCAACATAGCATGGCAGCGATGCGCCGCAGAGCAGCAATGAAAGCATCCACTTCCTGCCGAGTGTTGTAGAGCGCGAAAGAGGCACGCACGGTGCCTTCGATACCGAGGACTTCCATCAGGGGCTGTGCGCAGTGATGACCTGTGCGCACCTCTATGCCCATTCGGTCGAGGAGCACTCCTGTGTCGTAATGATGAGCGCCTCGCAGCAGGAAGGAGATAACAGCACTTTTGCCCGGAGCAGTGCCATAGATGGTGAGACCGTCGATGGTGAGCATCTGTTCTGTGGCATAGCGCAGGAGCTCTTCCTCGTGGGCTGCTATGCGGTCGACACCAATGCCTTCCATATAATTAACAGCCTTAGCAAAGGCAGAGGCATCGACAAAATCGGGCGTACCGGCTTCGAATTTATATGGCAGCTCGGCCCATGTAGTTCCGCTGAAACTCACATGGCCAATCATCTCGCCGCCACCCTGGTAGGGAGGCATGGCTTGCAACAGTTCGCGTCGGCCATAGAGGATTCCTACCCCTGCAGGGCCATACATTTTGTGCGACGAGAAAGCATAGAAATCTGCGCCAAGGGCCTTGACATCGACTTTGAGATGCGACACAGCCTGGGCACCGTCGACGCACATCACGGCACCATGGGAGTGAACGAAGTCGGCAATCTCACGGATGGGATTGACAGTTCCCAACACATTGCTAACATGGCACACCGAGGCCAGACGTGTCCGCGGTGAAAACAAAGCTTTGAAAGCCTCCAAATCGAGCGAGCCGTCGCTATGAATCGGTGCAGCCTTGATCACCAGGCCAAGTCGCTCGGCAGCCATCTGCCATGGCACAATGTTGGAGTGATGCTCCATGACGGTGAGCACAATTTCATCGCCTGGCTGCAACAGGCGGCAGTAGCTCGAAGCCACAAGATTCAGAGCCTCGGTTGTGCCTCGTGTAAAGATGATTTCGTCGGTGGAATCGGCACCTACGAAACGCCGGGCACACTCGCGTGCAGCTTCCATCGAGGCCGTGGCTTCCTGCGACATGCAGTGCACGCCACGATGAACGTTGGCCTTCTGAGTGAAATACATATGGTCGACAGCCTCCACCACGCAGCGCGGTGTCTGGCTCGTAGCGGCATTGTCGAGATAAATCATCGGTTTTTCCCACACCTTGCGTTCAAGAATGGGATATTCACGGCGCAAGGCCTCAACGTCATATTGTTCCATAAGGCATCATTCGTTGGAAGTTTGACCATGGCATGCACCGGCGCATTTCTCGCAACTCCCTGGAGCTCCCGAAAGACGTTTTTCCACCAATATGTGCAGCCGCTGGCGAAGCACCTCGCAACGCACTTGCTCCACAACATCGGCCATAAAAGCCTGAGTGAGCATGCGTCGGGCGGTGTCGAGGGGTATGCCTCGAGTCTGCATATAGAACAGAGCGCGTTCGTCGAGCTGACCGGTTGTGGCGCCATGGCTGCACTTCACTTCATCGCAGTATATTTCGAGCTGCGGAGAGGCCTCCATGTGGGCGGTATCGCCAACAATGATATTGCGGTCGGTCTGCGCGGCATCGGTATATTCGGCACCTTCCTCTACAATTATCCGACCGCCGAAACCGCCATGGGCATTGTCGTAGAGGGCATATTTGAAGAGCTGGCGACTCAAGGCATAGGTGGAGCTGTGGCGCAGTATCACACGGTTGTCGACCGTCTGGTCCTGCGATGCTATGGCAAGGCCGGCGAGGTGTGTTTCGGTGCGCGGTCCCACGGTGTCGATGTGCCAGGTGTTGGAACTTGTACCTCCCGAGAGGAAATTGGTGTTTACGTTGAACGACGATGCTTCTTCCTGCACGGTGTTGCAGTTGAAAACGCGATGGGTCGATGCGCAGCTCTCTTCAATGTCGTAGAGCTCGAGATGAGCATCGCGTTCGAGCACAATATCGGCCACCTGCGAGTTGAGATGGTTCACTTCTGGACTCTGCGAATGGTCGCACAAAAGCACCTGTCCGTGACAGCCGCTAAGCCCGTGGACAATGATGCGGCGGGCAGTGAGCATGGGCATGTCGGAACGGAAGATGTTGACAATCTGCAGCGGACGCTCGGGAGTGCCGGTGATGCGCACATATATGCCATCGTTGAGAAGCAAACCGTTGAGGAGCATGGCCACATTGCGGCTGTCAGCTGTGCGGCTCAGCACGTCGGCCACTTCGTCGGTGAGTGATGCCGGGATTTCCGACAGACGGTACACTTCGATACCGTCTGTGCCGCCGGCGAGATGTTCGGGGATATGGATGCAGTCGTTAGCCACAACCACAAGGTTGCTCTGCAGCTGAGGAATGCCGCAGCGGAACGATGCCGCAACATCGGCATACATCGCCAGGGCATCAATGTTCACCCCATAGTCCGGGGCAAAAAGCACGTCGGGACGGCAGGAGGCGAGACAGTCGAGCGACTTGCCGCGATAGGCCTCGATGGCTGCCGGAAGGGCTCGGAAAGCCTCATCGTTGAGCATACGCACCGCCTCGCCGCGCAAGGAAGAGCGTTCGCGCCGGGCCCGGCACAGTTCTAAGTATTGCCCGAAGGCTTCAGCGGCACTCATTGTTCTTCAACTTGCTGTTTGATCCAGTCGTAGCCCTTCTCTTCGAGTTCGAGGGCAAGCTCCGGACCTCCGGAATATACTATGCGACCTTTGTAGAGAATGTGCACAAAGTCGGGCTTGATATAGTCGAGCAGCCTTTGGTAGTGGGTGATGACTATTGTGGCATTTCGATCGGTGCGAAGCTTGTTGACACCGCCGGCCACAATGCGGAGGGCATCGATATCGAGGCCGCTGTCCGTTTCGTCGAGAATGGACAGACGAGGTTCGAGGACGGCCATCTGGAAGATTTCGTTGCGCTTCTTCTCGCCTCCGGAGAATCCCTCGTTCACCGAGCGCGAGGCCAGCTTGTTGTCGAGTTCGACAACAGCACGTTTCTGGCGCATCATCTTCAGAAATTCGGCGGCACTCATGGGGTCTTGTCCGAGATACTTGCGTTTGGCGTTGACAGCAGCGCGCATGAAGTTGACCATCGTCACACCCGGAATCTCCACGGGATACTGGAAGGACAGGAAAAGGCCCTCGTGCGAGCGGTCCTCGGGCGAAAGGCCGAGGAGGTCGACACCGCCAAGGGTGGCTGTGCCGCCGGTGACGGTGAAACGTGGGTCGCCGGCAAGGACACCGGAGAAAGTGCTTTTACCGGAACCATTAGGGCCCATAATGGCATGCACCTCGCCCGGTTTGACAGTGAGGTTGATGCCCCGCAATATTTCTTTGCCATCGATGCTTGCTCGCAAGTCGCTGACTTTCAACAAATCGTCCATGTATATATGTGTGTTATAATATTCTATAAAAAAGACTTAAGGCCTCATTACTCAACCCACCGAACCCTCGAGGGTGATTTCGAGAAGTTTCTGAGCCTCTACGGCAAACTCCATCGGAAGCTTGTTCATCACTTCCTTGGCATAGCCGTTGACAATAAGGGCTATAGCCTCCTCGGTGGGTATGCCGCGCTGGTTGCAGTAGAAAATCTGGTCCTCGGAGATTTTCGATGTTGTGGCCTCGTGTTCGACCACGGCAGTGTTATTGTCAATCTCCATGACAGGGAATGTGTGAGCACCGCATGTGGAGCTGAGCAAGAGCGAATCGCACTGAGTGTAGTTTCGCACATTGACGGCATTTTTGGCCACCTTCACCAAACCACGATAACTGTTCTGCGAATGTCCGGCCGATATGCCTTTCGACACTATGGTTGAGCGCGTGTTGGAACCGATGTGAACCATCTTTGTGCCCGTGTCGGCCTGCTGCAGATTGTTGGTGACGGCCACGGAGTAGAACTCGCCGGTCGAACCTTCGCCGGCAAGAACGCACGAGGGATATTTCCAGGTGATTGCCGAACCGGTCTCCACCTGCGTCCACGACAGTTTTGAGTAGTCGCCACGGCACAGGCCGCGTTTTGTCACAAAATTATATACACCGCCACGCCCCTGGGAATCACCGGCATACCAGTTCTGGACTGTGGAATATTTTACTTCGGCACGGTCTTCGACAATGATTTCGACAATGGCGGCATGAAGCTGGTTTTCATCGCGCATCGGAGCCGTGCAACCTTCCAGATAGCTTACATAGGCATCGTCGTCGGCAACGATGAGTGTGCGTTCGAACTGGCCCGTTCCGGCGGCATTGATGCGGAAATATGTCGACAGCTCCATGGGGCAGCGCACGCCCTTTGGGATGTAGACAAAGGAGCCGTCGGAGAACACTGCCGAGTTGAGGGCGGCATAGAAATTGTCGCGGTAGCTCACCACCTTGCCCAGATATTTGCGCACAAGATCGGGATATTCCTTCACAGCCTCGCTGAAGGAGCAGAAAATTATGCCCATCTCGGCAAGGCGTTCGCGGTGGGTTGTGCGCACCGACACCGAATCGAGCACTGCATCCACGGCCATGCCCGAAAGCTGCTTCTGCTCTTCGAGAGGGATGCCCAGTCGGTTGAAGGTGTCAAGCAATGCGGGGTCGACTTCGTCGAGGCTTTTGGGCCCTTCCTTGGCCTTGGGCGCGGCATAGTAGCTCAGGGCCTGGAAGTCAATGGGCGGAATTGTGAGGTGAGCCCACGTAGGAGGCTCAAGGGTGAGCCAATGACGGAAGGCTTTAAGACGGAAATCGAGAAGCCATTCCGGCTCGCCTTTTTTTTCGGATATGAGTCGGATTATGTCCTCGTTGAGGCCGGCAGGAATTATGTCGGTTTCTATCTCCGACACAAAACCATATTTATATTCGCCCGTTGTCGCGCCGTCGATGACTGCGCGGTTTTCGTCGGGTTGCTCGCCGCCTGCGCGGCATTGTGCTTTATCGGGTTGTGCCATATTAGTTATCAGTTTCTTAGGCTATAACAAAATGCCCGGGGCTATTGTTTCAGCCTGTAATATATCCGAGAAATTCGGGGGCGAGGGTGGTGACGGTGGTACGCCAAGGCTTGCTTTTACTGTAGAACTGCGGAGACGACGAGGGCGAGACCGCAATGTAGATGTTGGCGGCAATCGACACAAAGAGCATCCACAGCAGCAAGCGGAACAAGGCTCCGCAAACGCGGTCGAACACCCGCAGTTTGACTGCCGACAACGCTGCGCCAAGCAGCCTGGCAAGCAGAGCTATGCCGAAGAAAACCAGCAGGAAGAGCATGATATAGACCAGAGCACGCAGCAACGTTGCATGTTCGTTGGTCGGGCTTACAAAAAAATCGGCCACAGCATCACCGAAAAAACGGCATGCAAGCATGGCGCATATCAGGCCCGCTATGGTACCCATTTGGTGAACAAGACCCTTGAGGGCCCCAGTTACAAGGGCTATCACGCCTACTCCTAATATTATAAAATCGTATACTCCCATTTCAACCTGCAAAATTACAAAATCCCACCTTATTTTCAAAATCAATGATTTTTTGTCCTTTGAAATCTTTCTGATTAATTCAAATATGTTATTCCAAAGCAAGGCAAGCTCATAGTTTTGCAATATCGCCGACACAGGCTAACACTCCGATTATCATGTTATTACAGTCTTTCAAAAACCTTTGCGCACTAAATAACATGCCAAATAAGTATGTTTTTTAGCATGTTTTTTGGCGAACTTTTACTAATTTTGCGGCGTTTTAGGTATGTGGGGCCGATATTAGCCCCTTGTTTTAGGAACTAAATTTTTTTGACTATGATCAAAATTATCAAGAAAGTTTTCCAGAGGTATTGTGACACAATGGCCTTCGTACAGAACAACAGGTTCTAATACAAACCAACGCACGAAGGCTCTTAAAAAAACATTAAAACGTTACGACTATGATCAGACTACTCAAAAAGACGGCACACTGGTACTTCGAAACAACAGCCCGCATCTACTATCCCGAATGAGACAGTAACAAAACGAAACAGTGAGCGACATCATCGATAGCGGCTGATGTCGTTCATGCGGAAGAAAGCGTCGGAATAACGCGCGCCCCAAAGCTCGTAGCGTTCGACCTGACATTCCACTTTTCGGGCAAAGCTATCCCAATTTTTCTTATTTTCAGGAGACCATACGTTCTCGGCAAAAGCCGCCATGCGCGGGAACACAAACTGCTCCGCTTTCCAAGTCGTTGGTATATACTCGGTCCATAAACAAGCCTGGGCACCGAGGACCAGCGACCTTTCTTTGCCTGTAATCGAATCGGGCTCAATAGAAAATTCATACACCTTTTCCAGCGACAACGGAGTCTGCCCCTTTGCGCCGATTTCAGGCTGCAGCCGGCTCTCCTTGATGTTGAAATAAGACCATTGCGAACAAGTGACAATCGTTTTATGGCCTGTACGCAAGGCTGTTCGTCCTATCGTGGGCTGTCGCCAGTTCATAATCACACAATCGTCGGAAATGCCTCCCTGCAACACCTCATCCCATCCTACAAGCGTCTTGCCTTTGCCTTCGACAACATTTTGAACGTAATGGATGAAATAGCTCTGCAGAGCCTTTTCGTCCTTGAGGCCGTGCTCGCGCATAAATTTCTGAGTTTCGGCACTCTCCTGCCACCATTTTTTTGCACATTCGTCGCCGCCGACGTGGATGTATTGGCCCGGAAAAATATCGCACAATTCCGAAAACACATTTTTCAGGAACTCGAAAACCTCGGGTTTGGGAGCAAGCACGTTGTTGAATTTATTGAATATTCCCCAGGTGAGTGCGCATTTCTTAGGCTCATCGGGTGTTGTGCTGAACGACGGGAAGGCCGCCAGAACAGCCATGCAGTGTCCGGGAATATCAATTTCCGGCATCACTGTTATATGCCTCTGTGCCGCATAACGCACCACTTCGTCCACTTGCTCGCGCGTATAATAGCCTCCGTAGGGCAGCTTCCGATATTCACCGGGGTAGAGCCCGAAAATCTCGCCCTCACGCTCCGAACCACGCTGAGTCAGCTCGGGATAACATTCCATTTCGAGCCGCCAGCCCTGGTCGTCGGTAAGATGCCAGTGGAAATAGTTAAGCTTGTGAAATGCAAGATAATCGATATATCTCTTGATAAATTCCACCGGGAAGAAGTGCCTCACCACATCGAGGTGCATCCCCCTATAGGGAAAACGTGGAAAATCGCAGATTGTGACCTCGGGCAGCAGAGGCAGCACACCGGCACGCGTGGGCAGAAGCTGTATCAAGGTCTGGATTCCATAGAACACGCCGGCAGCATCGTTGCCCTCGATCAACACTCCGCTATCATGCTCTACTGTCAGCCTGTATCCTCCCGACACGGCGCCATTGTCAAGATTCACCAGCGACACTGCCGGTTTATCAAGATTTTTGACTGTCGTTTTAAGTGGTATTCCGAGATAGCGGTCGGTATATTCGGCGAGATAAGAGGCCTCGAACATCAACGAGCTGTCGCACATCGACACAAGGGCATCACGCGTCAGCCTGAACGCACCTTCTCCGTTCAAGTCTATTTGGGCCGGCTCGGGAATAATCTCCGGAAGATCCGACTTTGCATATGACGTAAGTGTCGAAATCATCATGGTCGCTGCTAAAATAATTTTTCTCATGATATGAATTAATTGACAAACAAAATTACTAAAATAATCTGAAAATACCATGCAGGCACACTTTGCGAAAATGCAGTTCGGGCAACATTCCGGCTATGGTCTGTAAAATCGCTGTTTTTTCAAACATTCGGCAAACAAGCTGCGGTGTCGATGGCTATTTTCTCGCGAAAATATTGTAACTTTGCACTTTCAAAAGGACAAAACAAATCATCGCGATGAATATTTCATATAAATGGCTCAAAGATTACGTGGACTTCGACCTTTCCCCGGAAGCTTTGGCCGAAATCCTTACTTCTGTCGGCCTTGAAGTAGGCACGGTTGAATGTGTTGAATCGATACGTGGCGGCCTTGCCGGCATAGTGATTGGCAAAGTTCTCACATGCGAGCCACACCCCGACAGCGACCATCTCCACATAACCACCGTCGACCTCGACGGCAGCGGCAGCGGCACGCAGATTGTCTGCGGAGCCCCAAATGTAGCAGCTGGCCAGTGTGTAGTCGTTGCCACTGTCGGCACAACGCTCTACGCCCCCGACGGCTCGGAATTCAAAATCAAAAAATCAAAAATCAGAGGCGTTGAATCCTATGGCATGATATGCGCCGAAGACGAAATCGGTCTGGGTGCGTCGCACGACGGCATTATCGTGCTCCCTGCCGAAGCCGAAGCCATGGTGGGCAAACCGGCTGCCGAATATTTCCACATCGAGAACGACTACGTGCTGGAAGTGGACCTTACTCCCAACCGCATCGACGCAGCCTCGCACTACGGCGTGGCCCGCGACCTCGCAGCAGCCCTCACGGGCCGAGATATTGCCGCCGTCAAGGCCTCGCTGCCGGCTGTCGACGATTTCAAAGTTGACCTCCCCGACGGCAAAGGCATCGAAGTGGATGTGGCCGACCCCGAAAGATGCACACGCTACTGCGGCATAACCATTGAAGGTGTCAAGGTTGGCCCCAGCCCCGAATGGCTCGCCACCAAACTGAGCACGATAGGCCTCCACCCCATCAACAACGTGGTGGACATCACCAACTATATCCTCCATGCCATCGGGCATCCGCTGCATGCTTTCGATGCCTCGACACTTGCCGACGGCAAAGTTGTTGTTCGCCGCGCTACGGCAGGCACCAAATTCACCACCCTCGACGGCGTGGAACGTACGCTCGACGCTGCCGACCTGATGATTTGTGACAGCAAGAACGAAAAGTGCATTGCCGGCGTGTTAGGCGGTCTCAACTCGGGTACGACCGAATCGACAACGACCGTCTTCCTCGAAAGCGCATGCTTCAACCCAACAAGCGTGCGCCGCACGGCTCGCCGCCATGGACTGAACACCGATGCCTCGTTCCGCTACGAACGCGGCGTCGACCCCAACGGCTGCCTCTACGCCCTGAAGCTCGCCGCCAAACTCATCTGCGAACTTACCGGAGGCAAAACTGTCGGCAAAATCGTGGATATCTACCCCAAGATGCTCGCTCCCTACCCCGTCGACACAAGCTACTCGGCTTTCGACCGCTTGATAGGCTCCAAATTCGACCAGGCAACCATCAACAAGATACTTACTGCATTGGAGATGAAAATTGCCGCCGACGGCGACAAACTCCACATCGACGTTCCAACATACCGTGTGGACGTACAGCGGCCTTGCGACGTTATCGAGGACTTCCTGCGAATCTACGGCTACAACAAGATTGCCATGACTCCGGAGCTCCACGCCTCGTTGTCGTATAAAACAGCTACAGATGCCGCCGACGACCTGCGCCGAACAGTGGCCGAACAGCTCACCGGAGCCGGATGGGTTGAAATACTCAACAACTCGCTCTCTGCCCTTGCCTACTACGACGGACTTGCCGATTACCCTGCCGCCAACGCCGTGCCCCTGCTCAACCCGCTGAGCCAGGAACTGTGCGTTATGCGACAGACGCTGCTCTTCGGAGGTCTCGAATCCATTGCACACAATGCCAACCGCCGCTCGCCCGATCTGGCCTTCTACGAGTTTGGCAATGTCTACCGCCTCGACCCTTCCAAAGAGAGCACTGCCGAGCATCCGCTCGCTCCTTATAGCGAATATGCCCGCCTGGGCATGTGGATGAGCGGTGCCACACGCCAGGCAAACTGGCTGCGCGGACGCGAAGAAAGCAGTTTCTACGACCTTAAAGCTGCTGTGGGCAATGTGCTCTGCCGTGCCGGCATTGCCGACTTTGCCACCTCTGTGGCCGAATGTCCCGCCGGAACCATCTTCAGCCAGGCCCTCGACATTCGCACTGCCAAAGGCGCTCCCCTGGGCAAAATAGGCGTGGTAGCCCCTGCTCTGTGCCGCAAGCTCGACATCAAAGCCGACGTGTTCTATGCCGAACTCGACTGGAGCGCAATTGCACGCATCGCCGGAAGAACAAACGCCCTCTATGCCCCGCTTCCCAAGGCTCAGGCTGTGAAACGCGACCTCTCGCTGCTCATCGACAGCAAAGTGAGCATGGCCGACGTGGAAGCCGCTGTTCGACAGGCCGAACGGAAACTTGTCACCGCAATCGAACTCTTCGACGTGTACGAAGGCGACAAGCTCCCCGCCGGCAAAAAGTCGTATGCCATCTCAATCACTCTGCACGACCCAGAAAAGACACTTCAGGACAAGTACATCGACAAGATGATGAGCAAAATCATCGAATCGCTGCACCGCAACGTGGGTGCGGAACTCCGATAAGAACACAAGGAACATCAACATAAAAACTTCATAATCATACTCTCATGGGAAGAGCATTTGAATACCGCAAAGCCCGCAAGCTTAAACGCTGGGGCAACATGTCGCGCACATTCACGCGCATAGGCAAAGAAATCACAATTGCTGCAAAGGCCGGAGGTCCCGACCCCGACACAAACCCCCGTCTGCGTGCCCTGATGCAGAACGCCAAGGCTGCAAACATGCCCAAGGACACTGTTGAACGCGCCATCAAAAAAGCAACCGAAAAAGATGCCGGCGACTACAAGGAAATCACCTACGAAGGCTACGGCCCCCACGGTATTGCAATCTTTGTGGAAGCAGCGACCGACAACAACACCCGAACAGTGGCTAACGTGCGCTCCTACTTCAACAAACACGGCGGCAACCTCGGCACCCAGGGTTCTCTAACCTTCCTCTTCGACCACAAGTCGACTTTCCACATCAAACCAAAAGAAGGGGTGAGCATCGACGACCTCGAACTTGAGCTCATCGACTACGGCGTGGACGAGCTTGGCCACGAAGAGGACGAGGAAGGAAACGAAAACATTGTGCTCTACGGTGCTTTCGAGGAATATGCAAACATCCAGAAATACCTCGAAGACAACGGATACGAAATCATCAGCTCTGAGTTTGTGCGCATTCCCAACGATGTTAAGGACGTTACGCCCGAACAGCGGGAAGCCATCAACAAGCTCCTTGAAAAGCTCGAAGACGATGAAGATGTACAAAACGTCTTCCACAACATGCGCGAAGACGATTCTGACGAAGAATAACAGTCGTTCCGATATATGGATGTTATAACCAATCTACTTTTTCCGGGGAATATGAGCATAGCGTCGACGCTTGTGCTCTATTCCTTCGTTATCGCTGCCGGTATCTACATTGGCAAAATCAAGTTCTTCGGCGTTTCGCTGGGGGTGACTTTCGTGCTCTTTGTGGGTATCCTGATGGGACACTTCGGATATGTGGTCGACAGCGATGTTCTCAAGTTTGTTCGTGAGTTTGGCCTTATTCTCTTTATTTTCTCAATCGGTCTACAGGTAGGCCCCGGTTTCTTCGCCTCATTCAAGCAAGGCGGCATGAGGCTCAACTTCCTCGCCGTGCTTGTGATTGTTCTCAACGTGGCCATCGTGCTGGGCATATACTTCTTTGGCAATGTACACGACATTTCGGCCCTGGTGGGCGTGATGAGCGGTGCCGTGACCAACACTCCCGGCCTTGCCGCTGCGCAGCAGACCATCTCGTCGATGACGCAAAGCCCCGAGCAGGCCAACCTCATGGCCAGCGGCTACGCTGCTGCCTATCCTCTGGGCGTGGTGGGCATCATCCTGTCGATGTTTGTCATCAAATGGATTTTCCGAATCCGCACCGAGGACGAAATCAAGGAAATCGAAGACGAGCAGGAGGATTCGCGCCTCAAACCGTTTATGCTCACTGTCAAGGTGGCCAACAACCTTGTCGACGGAAAGTCAATGCTGCAGCTCCACGACATTGTGCAGACCAACTTTGTGGTGTCGCGCCTGATGGGTTCCGACGGCAAAGTCGTAATTCCTAAATCGAGCACCGAAATTCACACTGGCGACCTGCTGAAAATTGTATGCTCGGCTGCTGATGCCGACCGTTTTCTGGCTGTTATAGGCCCGAAAGAAGATATGGACTGGGAATCGACACCCACCCCCGTGTTCTCGCGCCGAATACTAATCACAAAGAGCGAATACAACGGTGTGGCTCTTGGCTCGCTGCGACTTCACAACGGCTACCAGCTTAATTGCACACGCGTAAACCGCGCTGGTGTCGACCTGCTGGCAGCCCCCAACCTGCGTCTGCAGATGGGCGACCGCGTTACCGTGGTGGGCAACCTCGAGGACATCGACCGCCTCGCTGCTCGCCTTGGGAACTCTATGAAACGCCTCAACCAGCCTAACCTCATCACCATCTTCGTGGGCATAGTGCTCGGTATAATCTTAGGTTCTATCGACATAGGCTTCGGCATGAAGCTTGGCCTCGCCGGAGGTCCGCTCGTGGTGGCTATCCTGCTGAGCCGATTCGGCTACAAGTTCAAACTTGTAACCTACACATCGTCGTCGGCCTCCATGATGCTCCGAGAACTTGGTATATGCCTCTTCCTTGCCTCTGTTGGCATCTCTGCCGGCAAGGACTTTGCCGCTTCAGTATTCAACTCCACGGGCATGTGGTGGGTCATTTGGGGCTTTATTATCACCATTGTACCTCTTATCATTGTGGGTTGTATCGCTCGCGGACACGACCGAATCAATCTTCTCACAATCATGGGACTTATGTCGGGCAGCTGCACCGACCCACCTGCCCTTGCCTATGCCAACAACAGCACTTCAAACGACCAGCCGGCCGTTGCCTATTCTACCGTCTATCCATTGACGATGTTCCTGCGTGTTGTTGCCGCCCAAGTCCTCATCCTTGCTTTTGCATGACACTCCTTCATAACATTATTAACAAGCCCGCAGCTTTTGCCGCGGGCTTGTTGATTTTGTATCAATAAATGGGGCAAAACAGCGTGGCCGATAAAATTATAATTGCTGGCCGATAAAACTTTTTAGAGCAAGACAAAATTAGGACTGCGTCCATTTGCAGGAGTCAGTCCTTTTTGGTTATTTTCGTTTCGCCAAAAATTAAAAGGAGGCTCAACTCCTCCCTTCTTTCAATCTTATAAATGTGTTTAGCCCTCAAATCGTAGTGATTTACAGTTTTGACAAGAGCTCTGGGCCGGTCATTGCTGTCATCTTGAACAAGCACCGAATCATCAATATAGCTGTCGATAACCACGATTCGTTTTTTGGCTTTTCGAATCAAATCCGCGACAAAAGCGTATGCGTCAAAAATCTGACCATCAAAGAAGACCTTTGAGTGTTCAATGAAGATGAATAGTTAATATTTTCAAATGCCTATTATGTAATAATTTAAATCTGAGAAAATAGGCACTTATGTATAAGAATGCCGTAACATCCTCCATAGTTTGAGATGATATATAATTAACCGCAGCATCGCCAAATAACAGTTGATCTGCTATATTGTGGAGAAAACGGAGCATGCTGGGACAGCATCAGGAGTTGAAAAATGCCTAA
>CAJUAR010000022.1 GCA_910584495.1 uncultured Muribaculaceae bacterium | reverse complement strand
TTTAACCCCTTTAACCTAAGTTTTGCAAGCCTTAAAGCTTGCGAAACTTTAATTAGAGAGTGTTTGAAATTGACTTGTGTAAAGATTTAGAGAAGATTTCCGAGATTGTTTTTAGCTTGAATGAAGGAATTATAGGATTCCAGCAAGCGATATAACCCGTTGCTTTAGCAACATAACCTCCATGTGAAGCTTGCGAAACTTGAACATGTGAGACCAATTTATAAGTCAGTGTGCCAAAATTATATTAGATCAAACCTTCGTAGAAGGTTTTTCTGTTGCTAACCCCATGTTGACAACTTGTTGGCTACATGGGGTTAAGAGTATAGCCAAATCACTAAATCAACGTCGGAGACGTTAGGCTGTGGTGCTACGAACTGCCGATAATGCGTTTTACGACTCTTTAAAGGGGGCTCAATATGTTTACTTTTGGCTCACGTCAGCCCGGAGGGGAGCGTGCCGCGTTTCAGCATGCTCACAGACGGAAGGGCTTTGAAGAGATAGGACAGGAGAAAGTGTTAAATAATAAAATTTTCGGAAAACATATCGAAATTTTTTCTAACTTTGGCCCATGAAAAATCCGAGTGAAAAATCACTTAATAAGAAGAGCCCCACCTCATATCTACCATAAGCATCCAATCACAAATCTATAAATTAATGAACAACACTGCTAAACCTCACATTATGCCAACGTGGATAACGGTCCTTTTGGCTTTCGTGCTGCACTTCTCGGTATTCGCCGTGTCGGCAGCGCCATTCAAAGTTAGCGGTACTGTGACTGACGAGACCGGCGAGCCTCTCATAGGCGTGTCGGTGAAAGAAGTCAACAACAGCACCGGAGTTATAACCGACTTCGACGGTAAATACACAATTACACTCAAAGCCCCCGGCACGCTGGAGTTTTCCTACGTGGGCATGGAGCCGGTCAAAATCAAAGTGTCAGGAGCGTCGACGCACGACATAGAGATGAAAGCGAGCGCAAACGCCCTCGACGACGTTGTGGTTGTTGGCTACGGCACACAGAAGAAAGCCAACCTTACGGGAGCTGTACAGAGCGTAAGCTCCGATCAGATTATCCGCAGCAACGTGTCGAACGGCTCGTCGGCGCTGCAGGGCGTGGTGCCGGGACTTAGCGCAGTTGTGAGCAGCGGTGCTCCCGGTGGCGACCAAGCGAACCTGAAACTACGCGGCCAAGGCTCTATAAACTCAAACACTTCGCCCCTTGTGCTCATCGACGGCGTGGAGGGCAACATGAACCGTATCGACCTCAACTCCATCGAATCGATTTCGGTGCTTAAGGATGCAGCCTCGGCATCTATATATGGTTCGCGCGCGTCGAACGGTGTGATTCTGGTCACCACCAAACGCGGCACACAGGGCAAGCCCAAAGTGACGTTCAACGGCTATGTGGGCTGGAACAAACCCACCGAAATGCCCGACCCTGTGGATGCCGTCACCTACCTCACAGCCTGCGACATTGCCAACGTCAACAACGATGTTGCTCCGCAATATACCGACATCATCGAGAAATATAAAACAGAGGGTGCCGACAACATGAACCTCTACGACACCGACTGGCGCGACCTGGTGATGAAAAAGAGCGCCATGGTGCAGAACTACTCGGTGGGCGTGAGCGGCGGTTCGGAATTCATCAACATTTACGCCAATGCCGGCTACTACAAGCAGGAAGGCATGGTGAACAACAGCGAATTCCAACGCTCAAGCCTACAGCTCAACGCCGACATGAAGGTGAACAAATGGGTGAAACTGGGTGTGGACCTGGGCGTGCGCCAGGCCGAAGTGCTTGCTCCTATAGGCGGTGCTAACGAAAGCATAGGCTATGCCATGACCTTCGCTCCCATCTACTCGGGCATCAATGCCGACGGCACCTGGGGCTACGGCCTGCAGGGCAACAACCCCGTGGCGGCTATCAACGCCGGCGGCCAGTCGAAAAGCTGGGCCCCGCAGTACAAAGCCAAAGCACGCATCACCATCACACCCATCAAGGACCTCGACATTCTGGGAAGCTGGAGCTGGGTGCGCGACGACGGCCGCACAAAGACCTTTGCAGCATGCTACGACCAATACGAGAGCGGCGTGTTCAAACAGCGCAAACCCGAAGTGGCCGCAGCCCGCGAAAGCCGTTCCAGCCAGGACTTTATCATGTTCAACGTCATTGCCACATACGAGAAAACAATAGCCCGGAAACACTACCTTAAACTGACAGGTGTTTTCGAAAGTCTGGAAAAAAAATACAACAGTCTTGAAGGTGCCCGCAACACATTTAATTACGACGGCTACGAGGACCTCGTTCACGGCGATGCTTCGACGGCCACCAACTCCACCTACCGCTGGGACTGGGCGATGCTGTCGTGGGTATACCGCTTGAACTACATATTCAACGACCGCTATCTCTTCGAGGCCAACGGCCGCTACGACGGCACATCGCGCTTTCTCAACAACCAACGCTGGAATTTCTTTCCCTCGTTCTCGGCAGGATGGCGCATTTCGGAGGAGTCGTTTATGAAAAACACCCGCAGCTGGCTCAATAACCTCAAGCTCCGCGCTTCGTGGGGTGTGATGGGCAACCAGGAACTCACCAACTCATATTACCCCTATGCAGCCGCCATCTCTCCCGGCGAAAGCTTCGGTTACTGGTTCGACAAAGAATTTACTACCGGTGCAGCGCAGACGCAGCTTGCCAACCCGTTGATTACATGGGAAAAATCGTACCAGTACGACTTCGGCCTGGACTGGAGCATGCTCGACAACCGCCTGGTGGGCACAGTCGACGTATATGTGCGCAAAATCACCGCCATGCTGCAAAAATTCGAAACACCCTTGTTCGTGGCGCTCGAAGCCCCGTGGGAGAATGCCGGATCAATGCGCAATGTAGGCTGGGAATTTGCCCTTGACTGGCACGACCGCGTGGGCAAGCTCAACTACTATGCCCGCTTCAACATTTCGGATGTACGCAACAAGGTGCTCAACCTCTACGGCAACGAGTTCAAGAGCGGCAACCGCTGGACCAAGGAAGGCATGGCCTATAGTCAGTACTATGGCTATGTGGCCGAGGGCCTTTTCCAGAGCCAGGAAGAAATCGACGCGTCACCAGTCTACGGCGACCGTGGCGTTGTGAAACCGGGCTTTATCAAATTTAAGGACATCTCAGGGCCCGACGGTGTGCCCGACGGAGTGATTGACGGCAACGACCGCACAAAAATCGGCGACCCCGTGCCCCACTTCGAATATGGCCTGACACTGGGCGGCGACTGGAATAACTTCGACTTCAGCATCTTCTTCCAGGGCGTAGGCAAGAAAGACGTGGCCTATACCGGCGGCGGCGCCCGCGCACTGATGGGCAACTCCACCATCTACGAGCACCAGCTCGACGCATGGAGCGAAGACAATAAAGGTGCCAAATATCCTCTGCTGATGATTGACCCCAACGGCAGCAGCTCAAACAACATGTTCTCGTCGTTCTGGATCAAGAGCGCGGCCTACTGCCGCATCAAGAACCTGGTGGTGGGCTACACCATTCCTCGTGCCATCACCCGCAAGGCACAGATTGAACGCCTCCGCGTCTATGCATCGGCCCAGAACCTGTTCACCTTCCGCGCCGACGACTTCTACAAAGGCTTCGACCCCGAACAGACTGCCGGTGCAACATGCTACCCCCTCAACAAGAGCTTCCTCGTAGGCCTCCAACTCGATTTCTAAACAGCTATGAAAAAAATATTCAACACCATAATTGTCGGAGCTGCCGCACTCGCACTTAGCTCATGCTCCGATTTTCTCGACAGAAAGAGCTCGGCTTACGACTCCGACGGCTTCTACCTGTCTGATGCCGGCATGAGCGACGGCGTGACGGGCGTATACCGCTTGCTCCAGTACAACCAGAACTGGGACGTACCCCAAATTGCCATGCAGGATGTCTACAGCCCATATGGGCTGCAGGCCGAAGAAAACAACACCATCGGTGCCGGCGCAGGACTTACGCCCGACCAAAGCTATGTAACAACCTACTGGGCCGGACATTGGGCCATAGTGGCACGTGCCAACAATGTGATTACGGGCGCGAAGACCGACCCCAACGATATGAGCGATGTCTACAAGCGCCGTCTGGCCGAGGCCTACTTCCTGCGCGGCTATGCCTACTACAACCTTGTGCAGGCCTTCGGCGATATTCCTTTCTTCACCCGCTCGGTAACTCCCGAACAGTACCACGAACCACGCACCGACAAGACCATCATTGCCGACCAAATGATCAAAGAGCTGACAGCCATTGCCGAAAGCGGCGTGCTGCCCTGGCAGCCAGAACAGCTGGGCCGCACAGGAAACGGCGCGGTGTGGAATCTTATTGCTCGCTGGGCTCTCCTTGCCGGAAGCCACAACTTCGGAAACAAAGGCAGCGAATACTTCAAAACTGCAGCCAATGCCGCCAAACAGGTGATGGATAACACCGGCCTTGCAAACAACTACGGCGACCTCTTCACACATGCCGGACAGGCAAAGGGCGACGTGCGCAAAGAAATTCTTTGGGAGTACAGCTATGCCGACGGAAGTGTGCGCCACACACACCGCACACGCTACGGGCACACATCGCGCACTGCCGGCGGCTCGTCGGTGCGCTTCCCCTCGACCATGCTTGCCGTGTGCTTTGAGTGCACCGATGGCAAACGCATAGACGAATCGCCCCTCTTCGACCCCAAACAACCGCAGAAGAACCGCGACCCGCGTTTCCGCCACACCATTCTGATGCATGCCGACACCTTTGTGTGGAACAACGGCAACAACAAATGTGTGCTCAATGTCTACGACCAGAACAGCCGACAGTTCCCCAATCCCCGCAATAAGAAGAACTGGTATTCGGCAGGCAACGTTGATGTTACCGGTACCGGTTATTCCTTTGCTCGTCAGGGCGTTGGTTATCTGTGGAACAAATACAACGAGGACCTCACCGAGAGTTTCGCCGAGTCGACCATCGACCTCATTGTGATGCGCGCCGCCGAGGCTTATCTCACCTATGCCGAAGCCAAAATCGAGCTTGGCGAAATGGATGAGTCTGTCTACAAAGCCATTAACGATGTCCGCCACCGCGCCGGCATGCCCGACTTTGACGAAGCCCGCAAAGGCAACCAGGACAAGATGCGGCAGATTGTGCGCCGCGAGCGCAAAGTGGAACTTGCCATGGAAGGCGTGCTCGTCACCGACTTCCGCCGCTGGGGCATAGGCGACATCCTCAACGCCGAACCCACCTACGGCCAGCCTATTGCCGAAATCGGTTATGAGGGTCTGACCAAGGCCGATATGCCCACATTCACCACAACACCGCGTCACGACCTCAACGATGTGCCTGTGTTCGAGGCTGTAAAAGACAAATATACCATGCGCGACGCCCACCGTTGCTGGGCCGAGCGTTTCCAGTGGTGGCCCATTCCGCGTGCCGACCTCGACCGCAACCCCAACCTCTCCAACCCTCCGGGCTATTGATGCAATTAAGAATTAAGAATGCATAATGCATAATTTTAATGCGTAAAACACTAACAATCACGCTGATTACCGCAGCTCTGGCGGTCTACGGCGGTCGTTCGACCGCCGTAGACGGCGAGGGGCGCGTCACCCTCAAAAACGACCTTGCTTCGGTTACTTTCAGCACAGGCAAGACATTCGACATCCTTGAGATGAGCAGCCTGAACTCGCGCAACCTCGTTGCACCGGGCAACAACCGCACACCCTGGACCATTACCTACCTCGGAGCCCAGGGCGAAACACCGGAGCTGACACCGGCCACGGCTGTATATCGGGGCTGTACGGCAGCGCGCACCGACAGCGCGGAAGTGCTCACTTTCCGCTGGAACACGCGTCTGCAATACGACGGCAAGCCCTATCCCGTGACCATGACAGTCGCCCTGCCCGACGATTCGCCGCTGCTGCAGTGGAACATCACCGCCGAACTGCCCGAAGGATGGAAGGTGAGCGAAATCAAATTTCCCCAAATCGCTGTCAAGTCGCCCGATAAGGCCAAGGTGATTACTCCCGCCGGATGGGGCAACGAGTATGCACTCCGCGCCGACACTACCTACGAGGCCAACTATCCCTCGTGGTCGGCCTCGATGCAGATGATGATGCTCGACGATGCCGACGGCTCGTTCTTCTATTCTCCGCGCGACTACCGTGCATGCGGCAAGCTCATGACGCTGGACGAACGCAAAGGCCAGAGCAACTTCAACACCCGCACCGTGGTGAGCGAGGCTTGGAACAAAAACGGCATCTTTACCCTGCCATGGACCACCGTAAGCGCCTATAATCCCGGAGGATGGGCCGAAGCTGCAAAAGCCTGGTACCGTCCCTTTGCCCACAGCACAACGTGGGGCAAAACCAAGGTGACAGAGCGTGACATTCCCAAATGGCTTGTTGAAAAGGACTTGTGGCTCCGCGCCAAATATACCGGAGATACCACAATTACAGCTGTCAACCGTGCCATAGACTATTTTGGCGACAACATAGCCTTCCACTGGTACTTCTGGCACAACCATCTATACGACAGTCACTATCCCGACTATTTCCCCGCCAAGCCCGAATTTGCCGGCATTGTGAAGCAAGTGCGCGACCGCAACTGTCAGGTCATGCCCTATATCAACGGCCGCCTTTGGGACCCCGCCGCCGACAGCTACCGTCCGCGTCGTGGCTATGAGGCCTCCTGCCGCCGTCCCGACGGTGCTCTCTACACCGAAATCTACCCCACTTCCATCGTTCCCAACACCGTGACATGCCCCTCGTCGCCCATATGGCGCCAGGTGCTACTCGAACTTGCCGATTCCATCCAGGAACGGCTCGGGACCAACGGCCTCTACATCGACCAGATTGCCGCCGCTGCCCCCTACCCCTGTTATGCAGAGAACCATCCCCACCCTAAAGGCGGTGGCGAGTTCTGGTACGACAGCTACAGCGGCATTATCGACGATATGCGTCGCGAGCACCTCAAGCCGGGCAACATCATCTTCTCCGAAGAAAATGCCGAGTGCTATATACCTGTGTTCGACATACTTCTGACAGTCAACACACCCCACACGCCATCGTGCCGCATCGTGCCGCTCTACCCCATGATCTACAGCGACCGCGTGCTCACCACGGCCTATACTTACACGCCCTACTCCGACGTTCGCCAGGGTGATTTCCGCTACCAGAACATGCAGTGTTTGCTCTACGGTTCGCAGCTCGGATGGGTCGACCCCCGTCTGCTGTGGCTCGACGATGCAACGGCCTACGAAGCACAGTTTCTCAAGAACCTTGTCGAATTCCGCAAAAAACAGCACGATGTGTTTATCGGCGGCGTATATGTGCGTGAATTCGTGCCCGAAGGCGACAATCCCACCAACACCGTGCCCGTGTTCGGCACTGACTATATGGTGAAAGGTTCGGAATGGATTTCGCGCCACGGAAAACGAGTGATGTATGTGGTGAACAGCGACAGCAAGCCCCACACCGTCACCCTCCCCACCGGTAAAACAATTAAAATGGAACCTATCTCCGCCTGTCGTTTCAATTTATGAAATACGCACTCTCTTTCCTGGCCGCCGTAATGACGGCGACAGCGGCTCCGGCGGCAAGCTGGAACCTGCAGGGCGTCGAATACAAGGTTGACACCCTGCAGCACTTCCAGGCCGGGCCCGGCACAATGCTCACCGTTCTGGACCTCGAAGGTCCCGTGCGCCAGCGCGTATGGGTGAGTACCACCGACCTCACTTGCCCTGACCTCGACATCGCCACTCCCATAGGCGACAAGGTACGCACCGACCGCCTCACCGTCCCAGAACTTGTGGAAAAACAAAAAGATGACGGCAACATCTACTTTCTCGGAGTAAACTCCGACCTTTTCTCCACCCTTGGCCCTCTGGGAACGACCATCACCGGCGGCGATATAATCAAAATAGCAAAAGAAGCGACCGACTGGCGCGGCGCCGGCCTCGACGCCGACCGCTCGCTCTATTTCGGCAATCCCGGCATCTCATTCGGCGCAAGCATCAACGGCAACCGCGCATTCGCTCCCACCCTCATCAATGTACCGCGTTATAAGGGCGAGAGCAACTGCATTCTCTACAGCCACCGCTGGGGCAAGAGCACCGAGACCAATAAAATAATGGACGGAGGCAAATGGATTGACCAGACCTCCGAAATGATTGAGATTGTCCTCCGCCCCGTCGACGGCAAGCTCCACAGCGACGGTCCGACCGACTTCACCGTCGTCGGGTCACCCGTCCGCGGCACAGAAGGCAACACCGCCATCCCCGACGGCTGCTTCGTGCTCTCCACTAACGCCTCGAACCAGTTCGGCCGTTTCAGTGCCTTCAAGGACGGCGACATCTACACTCTCACCCCATCGTCCATCTCCGTGACAGGACAGGGTTTCGGCGTCAACCACTCGTTCAGCTCCATCACCGAGCTCTGCGGCGGCGCTCCCCTGCTGCTCGAAAACGGCGAACCCACAGGCCGCTATGCCTCCATGCCGAACAACGACATCCGACGCCCCCGCACAGCCATAGGCACCGATGCAAGCCGCCGCCGCATGATGCTCCTTGTGGTGGACGGCGATAAATTCAATAACGGCATTTCGGCCGGTGTCGATGCTCTCGACCTCGTAGACATGCTCCGCGCCATAGGCTGCACCGACGCTCTCAACTTCGACGGCGGAGGCTCGTCGACCATGTACACCAGCACATTCGGCGTCCACAACCGTCCCAGCGACGGCCATGAACGTAAGGTGTGCAACGCATGGTTCCTCACCACCCCCGACAAGGGCGACACAACTGTCGACCGCATAGAGTTTGTCAATCCCCGCCGCACATTCGCCAAGGGAGAGAGCTTCGAGCCCCTTGTCTACGGCTACAATGCCGCAGGTCTTCCCGTGGCCACCGACATCAAGGACGCCGTCTTCGATATTCCCGCCGCGATGGGCACGTTCGACGGCACCACAGCCACCGTCACCGCCGACGGCACCTTCATCGTCACCGCGCAGTGGCAGGGCAAGACAGCCACGATGGCCGTTCGTGCCGGCGACTTCAACTCATCGGTGAACGCCATAGATGTACCCGCCGCTAACGTGCGCTATCACAAGCTCGACGGAACAGCAGTCAAAAACCCGAGCCCTGGAATGTACATCGAGACCCGCGGTTCCGAATCAAAAAAGATTTTAATCAAATAAACAAACCTAATTATTAACCCTAATTCTAAAAGGTATGAAAAAACTTTTCCTCCTTGGCCTCGCTGCCGCAATGGCAACAGGTTCGTTCTCTGCCAATGCAGGGGATTACGGCGTGCAAACCTTCAAACCGGGCCTGAAACTCGAACTCGTATGGGCTAACGCCAACGATGCAAAGACACTTGCAGGCTGCCGTGTGGGCACAGGTACAAACAACAAGTTCTACCTTAACGACTATGCCAACGGTACAGTCAAAGTGTATGACGAAACCGGTTTTGTGAAAGACATCAAAGTGGCCGACTTCATCTGGGTATCGAACAACGCCGACAACGCCGGCCACATCATCGCCCGCGCCGATACTGAAAAATGGCCCGGATCAACAAGCTACGCAGGTGCAGGTGCTACAACCGCTACCGCCTTCTATGTAATCGACAGCAAGACCGACGAAGTGATTTCCAAGCAGCTCGTCTGCCCCAACCGTCCCGCCGGTCGTGGCGACGCTTTCGGCCACATCAATTTTGATGTCGCCAACGACTTCTGGATTCTCTACCACTGCTTCGAGACAGCTTTTGCCGAAATCATGTTCAACGGTACTGAAAGCTGCACAGGTTCGTCCAGCTATCCGATTAAGATTGGTGAAGAATTCAAAGGTACAAATGCTGCTAAAGGCCAGACCCTCGGCATCGCCCAGCCCTTCGGCCGCTTCGACGAAGAGAATGGTCAGTTCCTTGACCTCGCCGTATTCGCCAACAACTATTTGGGCCTGACCGGCACTGCTGGCGGCTTCGGCAACGGCATCCGCCACTACACATGCACCATCGGTCAGGAAGCTACAGGCGACATCACCTTCACATGGAATCCCGAACAGGAATACTTCATCACCCCCGACCACTCCAGCATCAACGGCTTCATGGTGTTCGAGCTCGCCGGCAAACAGTGGGTGGTTTATCCCGCCGGTGAAAGCGGAGGCGTAAACTCCAGCGACGCTTTCGGCATTGCTGAAGTTACCTATGCCGACACCCCCAAATCGGCTGCCGACCAGCGCGAAAAAGTGCTTGCAGCCCGTCTCTACGGCCAGACCAACGATGCAGGCGGCATCCTCAATCCCGCAAAAGCCAACTACATGAGCTTCAACGTAGAACCCGTTGACGGCGACCCCAACTCTGTCTACATCTATTCTTTCGCTCAGCAGGGCGCCATGGTCGTAACCAAATTCACGGTTGACAACAGCGGTATCGAAGACCTCCTCGTCGAAGACGAAAACGCTCCCGTTGAATACTACAACCTCCAGGGCATCCGCGTTGAAAATCCCGCCAACGGCATCTTCATCCGCCGCAAAGGCCACAACTCCAGCAAAATCGTTCTCTAATTGAAGAATCTTCCGGTCCCCGCCCCCGCCGGGCGGGGACTGTTTCTTTTCCAAAGCCCTTCCTTCAAAAACCAGCCATGCGTCTTCTGCGACCATTACTTTTTTCCGCAACCATAGCGGCTGTCGCCCTGACGGCATCAGCCCGCATCGATATACACAAAGTACTCCCTAAACTCACACTGGAGCAAAAAGCACGTCTGCTTGTGGGTACACCCGGAAGCGACAAAGCTCCCAGCCACATCACCCCCGGTGCGGCCGGCTGGACCTACGACATTCCCGAACTTGGCATACCGTCCGTCAACCTTGCCGACGGCCCTGTAGGTCCCCGCATCAACCCCATGCCGTGGATACAGACACGCGTGGTATATGACGAGCACGGATTGCCACACGATGTTACCGTTGCCGACAGCAAGGCCGGCAGCAACATGCGCTCCCAATGGTGCACGGCTTTTCCCAGCACAACGGCCCTGGCAGCTACTTTCGATGCCGAGGCGGCACGCCTTCAAGGCGAAATTATGGGCGACGAATGTGCGGCCTATGGAGTGGACATTCTGCTCAACCCTGGCGTGAACATCATGCGCAACCCACTGTGCGGGCGCAATTTCGAATATTACTCCGAAGATCCCCTTCTGACAGGCGTAATGGCCGCAGAAGTGGTTAAAGGCACACAGAGCAAGGGCATTGGCACGAGCCTGAAACATTTTGTGGCCAATAACCAGCAGACAGGCAAAAAATATAACGACGCACGAATGAGCCAACGTGCGCTGCGCGAAATCTACCTCCCGGCTTTCGAGCGTGTGGTGCGCACAGCGCAACCATGGACCATAATGGGCTCATACAATTACATTTCAGGCCGGCCGACACAGACCAACCGCGAGCTGATGCAGACCCTTCTGCGCGACGAGTGGGGATATAAAGGTTTGATGCTCACCGACTGGACTGTGTGGCGTCCGGCAAAGGACCTTATCGCCGCACGCTGCGGCCTCATTATGCCCGGCAACGAGAATGTGGTGCAAGAAATAATTTCAGGAGTGAACGACGGCCTGATTCCTATGGAACAGCTCGACAGCTGCGTGGCCGACGTGCTGCGCCTTGTCGACCGCTCGCTCACTGCCAAGGGCTGGCAGTTCAGGCAGCCCGACCTCAAAAGCCATGCCGCAGTCTCGCGCCGCCTGGGAGCCGAAGCGATGGTGCTTCTCAAAAACAACAACAGCACCCTGCCCATAAAAGGCGGGGCCCGCATCGCACTCTTCGGCACCTCGGCCTATCAGTCCATTGCCGGCGGGACAGGTTCGTCGAACGTCAACAAGCCATACGTGGTGGACATCGACAGCGGTCTGATCAATGCCGGGTATCTTGTGGACAAAGAGACAGCGGCCCTCTACCGCCAATACAACGCCACGCAGGCCCTGCTCACCGACAAACATCCCGGCTGTCCATCGTGGCAGAAAATTTCGTACCACCGCCCCGTCATCGACGAAATGCCGCTGAAAAATGCCGAGACATACCTCGACAAGCAAGCGGCAAAGAACGAGGCCGCCGTGGTGGTGATAGGCCGGAAAAGCGGCGAAACATCCGACCGCGTGGTGGAAAACGATTTCAACCTGAGCGAAGCCGAAAAAGGCCTGATCGACCGGGTGTGCACAGCCTTCCATGCCAAAGGGAAGCCTGTTGTAGTGGTCCTGAATGTGTGCGGTTCTATCAACACCGCTTCGTGGCGCGACAAGCCCGATGCCATTGTAATGGCATGGTTTCCCGGACAGGAATGTGGCAACGCCGTGGCCGATGTGCTCGGCGGACGTGTCAACCCCTCGGGACGACTTCCTATGACGCTGCCATTACACTATGCCGACATTCCGTCGGCGGCAAACTATCCCTATGTAGGACAGACCGAAGGCCGCAACCACGACTACACAAACTATGCCGAAGACATCTGGGTGGGATACCGATATTTCGACAAAACCGACCGCGAGGTGGCATACCCCTTCGGCTACGGTCTGTCGTACACCACTTTCGACTATAGCAAACCCCAAATAACTCGCAAAGGCAACAGAACAACGGTGTCGGTTACGATTACCAACACCGGAAGCATGCCGGGCCGCGAAGTGGTGCAGCTCTATGTGAGCGCTCCCGAGCGCAAACTGTCCAAACCGCTTGCCGAGCTCCGCGCCTTCGGCAAGACCCGCGAGCTGCAGCCCGGCGAGAGCCAGCGCATGAGCCTGACAGTAAGCGACAACGAGCTTGCATCGTTCAACGACAAGACTTCGCAGTGGGAGACAGATGCCGGCTACTATGCCGCACGCCTCGGGCGCAGCGCCGGCGACTATATCGTTTCGCTGCCTTTCTTCATTAAAAAGCCCCTTGTGCGCCCTGTGAACGACATTCTTGCGCCCATAGTACCTGTGAAGACCATCACTCCGGCCCCATCGCCCTACAAAGATATGACATGGCACGCAGGCACCGACTTTCCAATCCTCGGCCGCGTCTATCCCGATTCACTGCCTGTATACTCACGCATCCCGGCATTTCTGAAAAAAGAGACCCGGGAGGAGCTCTACAACCTGGGGCAGCACACCGCCGGCATGGCCATACGCTTCTGCAGCAACTCGCCAAAATTTGCCCTGCGCTGGGAAAACAAATACGGCAACGACATGACCCACATGTCGTCGCTGGGCTCGCGAGGAGCCGACCTCTACTACCGTGCCGACGACGGCAAATGGCGCTTCCTCGGTCCCGGCCGCCCCATGGGCAACCCCACGACGTGGATGATGGTGGAAAACATGGAGCCGGCAATGCGCGAATATATGCTCCACCTGCCGCTCTACGACAGTCTCAACAGCCTCGAAATAGGCATTGCCTACGGTTCGACTATCGAAGCCCCTGTTACCGACAGTCCGCGCTCGACAATGAAACCCGTTGTGGTCTACGGCAGTTCCATCCAGCACGGAGCCACAGCCTCGCGCCCCGGCATGGCAGCGACCAACATGCTGCGCCGCGAATTGGATGTGGACGTTATCAACCTGGGCTTCAGTGCCAACGCCCATATAGACTACGAAATAGCACTCATGATGGCCGATGTCGACGCTTCGGTCTATGTGCTCGACTTCATGCCCAACGCATGGGTGTCGGAAATCGAAGAAAAAACCGAGAATTTCGTCAAAATACTACGCGACCGCCATCCCGATGTTCCCCTGATATTCATGGAAGACCCCTACTGGTCGTTCTGCCAGTTTGACAAACGCTACCGTCAGGAAGTGGACAACAAAAACGCCGCTCTCCGAAAAACATATGACAAAATGGTGGCCAAGGGCATGAAAAACACATACTTCCTGACGCAGGCCCAAATCGTGCCACAAGACTACGAAGGATTTTCCGACGGCATACACTATACCGACACGGCATTCCGATATTATAGCGATACTCTTATTCCAATAATAAAGCCCTTACTCAAACAGAAATGAAACAACTACAGCTCTTAGCTGCCGGTATTGCCATGGCTTTTGCCTCAGAGGCTTTTGCGGCAACAGAAGTCAATAAATTTGCCCGCGACACCGAAGTGTGCGACCCGGTGCTCATCTACTCAGGCGGCCTGGCAAAACGACCCACATGGAACGAGCAGAACCTGCGCCCGTATGTAACACATCTCTATGCCGACGGACATCGCGACTGGTTCTTCGATTCTTTCATCTTCAACGAAACCATACGCAGCACGCCCGACCGTGGAAACGTGGTGCTCGGCAACGCTTCGGCCGGGCAGGTGCCCTCGGTGAAAGAGGACTGGGAATGGTGGGTGGACCATGTTTTCGCACCCGACCACGACCTCCACGCCCTCGACAAGCTAATAGGCAAATATAAAAAAGAACTCGGCGAGCCGCGCATGCGCCACAAGGTGATTATCAGCGCATGCGCCCCCTGCAAGGACGGCAGCGGCGGCGGTGCCGTGTGGGCCGACATAAACTGGGGCGAAATCAACGGCACAAAAATCAACTTAGCCCGCAAGCAGCATCGCATTATTGCCACAAACTGGCACATAGACCAAATCAAGAAGCGCTTCGAAGACGAGCACTTCGAAAACATCGACCTTGCCGGCATCTACTGGATTGAGGAAAGCCTCTTCAGCAACTCCGACATCCTTCCGGCTGTCAATGCCCACATCAAGTCCATAGGCCTTCGCTCCTACTGGATTCCCTACTGGGAAAACAACGACCAATACGCACTCAGCGGCATGGACAAATATGGATTCGACATGGTGTGGAGACAGCCCAACTATTTCTTCTACAAAACAGGCTCCTACGACCTGCCCGACTACCAGCAGCTGGTAGACTGCATCGAAAGCAGCAAGAAATGGGGTCTCGGCCTGGAGCTCGAATTCGAAACCCAGGACAAGAGCAACGGAATGCACGAAGTGTCGGAGAAAATGCACCAGAGACTGATTGACTATATCGATGCCTTCGAAAAATACGGCGTGTGGGACGAAAGCGGCGTGGCCCACTACGGCGGATCGAAAGGGTTCGTCGACATGGCCGCCAGCTCCGACCCCGTAAACCAAGCCACAATGGACCGTCTGGCAAGCTTTGTGGCAAAACGTCAGAGCGCTTTTGCCGGCATCAGCGATGTGAAAGCCGACAAGCATGTGAAGATTGCCTACACCGGGCCGTGCGAAATCTTTATTGCCGCCGACAGTGCCAGTGTCTACGACATTGCCGGTACCACAATCTTCAAAGGCAACGGACGCGTGCAGTGCCAGCCCGGCATCTACATTGTTGCCGACGACTATGGCAACGCATGCAAAGTGGCCGTGCCCTCGATGTGATGAAACTCAAATATTACATATCCATAATAATGCTGTCGGCAGCTTTTTCGCTGCCGGCAGCATCTGTTCATACCGCCGGCGGCACTGTGTCGTTCGCCGACAGCGTGCCCATGGCCGGGAAGATAGAAATCACCTTCGCCCCCTGTATGGCCAACGAGCTTTTCACCTTCAGCGAGGTTAAACTCAACGGCACTGTTGTCAACCGTACAGTGTCGGACAATATCGGTCCCTTCGGCCTGACCGGAGGCGGTTGGAGCGGAGGCAATCATCTGAACAGCAACATGCGGTCGGCACGGACCGAAAATGTGCGTGTGTTTGCCGACGGCAGGCAACTCGACATCGATGCCGAAACTATGGCGAGTTGCGATTCGATGGTGGTGGAAGTAACAAACACTCTGCTTATGCCCGCCGACACCGCAATATTCGCCACCGAACATATCCGCTACACTGTGTGTGGCAACAGCATCGAAGTTAATGCCCGCCACACCTTCCACAACGCCGTGACGGTGACTGTCGACCGCTACTACGGCATGCAGTCGATGTTCATCGACGAAACCGAAATGCTCACTCCCGGCGGGGCCTATGGCCGCTGGACACCTATTGCCGAGGTGAACCGCTTCACCAAAGCATCGGCACCGCACTTCACCACATTCGTCGAACATTCGCCGGCCGGCTACCAGGCGGCGTGGCTCAACCCCGCAACAGGCATAGGCGACCGTCACCTTGTCGAAGCCGGCGACCTTGTGTTCATAGGCAATTCCTGGACCAAATCCTACCACAAAACCATAGGCGGCAAGCCGCTGAAAGCCGGCGACACCACGCACTGGCACGGTGTTTACTCCTGGTTTGAGACACCTTTTGCCGACAACTGCCGCCGGGAGCCGGGCACTTTTGCCTATATCGGCCGCCTCGGAAGCCGCCCAGCCCTCTTTACTGTCAATCCCGACGGAACAACAATCATCACACTCATACCATGAAACATATCATCCTTGCTCTCACAGCTCTTGCAATAGCCATCGCTGCCAACGCCCAGGACACACTGCGGATAATGACCTATAACCTCCGCTTCGGCGAGTGCGCCTCCATGCGCCGCATTTCCGAAGAAATCAAAGCGCAAAACCCCGACTTCGTCGCCCTGCAGGAAGTGGATGTAAACTCGGCACGCACCATGGCCAAGGCCAACAACTACCTCAACTTCATCAACGAGCTTGCCTACCACACCGGCATGTTCGGTCACTTTGGCCGTACCCTCAACTTCAGCATCCCCGACGGGTACTACGGCGTGGGCATTCTGAGCCGCCATCCAGTTGAAGCTATCGAGACTATAGAGCTTCCCAACCCCGAAGGCGTCGAACCACGGGTGCTGCTTATTGGGCGGTTCTTGCTCAATGGCAAAAAGCCCATAGTTTTTGCATCGACCCACCTCGATGTAAAAAAGGCCGAAACACGCACGCTCCAGGCTCAGACCATTATCGAAAAGATTACGGCACAGCCGCTTGCGGCGATAGTGTGCGGCGACTTCAATGCCGAGCCCGGCAGCGAAGCTGTCAAAGTGTTTGAACAGAAAGGGCGTACTCTCTGCGGCCTCGCACCCACATATCCCAGCGACAGCCCAAGGGTGAAACTCGACTATATCTTCGGCTTCCCCTCTGCCGACTTCCGTCTGCTCACCACCTCCGAAGGCCCCGCATCGCCCACCGCCGCCTCCGACCACCTGCCCGTCATCTCGACAATCGTAGTCAGCGAAGAGTGAAAAGTGAAAAGTGAAGAATTTGCGAGCGCGAAGCCATGGAAGCGAGGTGTCCTCACCTCGCCCGGCAGCAAATCCGAGCCTTCCGGAAGCGCGAAGCCATGGAAGAGAGGTGTCCTCACCTCGCCCGGCAGCAAATCCGAGCCTTCCGGCAGCGCGAAGCCATGGAAGCGAGGTGTCCCCACCTCGTTATAAACAGGCCTCCGGCCAGGTTCTTAGGTAATCTCACAATGCTCGGTATTCATGGGCATAAACTATTGATTATGAAAAAATATTTTCTCATTTTTCTTTTTGGGGCTACTGCGTTGGCAAGCCATGCCAACAAGGCCTTGACAGAACTGGCACAGCGACTTGTAGGACTCCGGGCAAGTGAATTTGAGTTTGTGGCACTACCGCCCGACAGCATCGAACACTATTCCATCAGCTACAATGAAGCCACAGGCAAAATAAGCATCGAAGGCAGCACGCCCTCGGCCATGGCAGTTGCCTTCAACCGCTATCTTCGCGACCTGTGCCACGCCTATGTTTCGTGGTACGCCGCCGACAGCATCAAACTGCCAGCCACACTGCCACGACCCGAAAGCCGGCTTCGCGGCCACGCAAGGGTGCCTGTGCGCTTTTTCCTCAACTATTGCACATACGGCTACAGCATGCCCTATTGGAAGTGGCACGACTGGCAACGCCTCATCGACTGGATGGCCCTCAACGGAGTCAACACCCCATTGGCCCTTACGGGGCAAGAGGCCGTGTGGCAGCGTGTCTGGCAGTCGTTCGGCCTCGACTCCGACAGCATCCGCGCATATTTCACCGGACCTGCTCACCTGCCTTGGCACCGCATGCTCAACATCGACCGCTGGGACGGCCCGCTGCCGCAAAGCTACATCGACAATCAAGAAGAACTGCAACACAAAATTCTGGAGCGCGAACGAAGCCTTGGCATGCGGCCCGTGCTGCCCGCTTTTGCAGGTCATGTGCCGCCTGAACTGGCGAAGGTTTATCCCGGTGTGAAAATCCACCCCATGAGCAAGTGGGGAGGAATGAATCCCGACAAATACCGCAGCTATTTCATAGAGCCTTCCGAAGCCGTTTTCGACACCATCCAGAGCCGCTTTCTGGCCGAACAGCAGCGCACCTTCGGCACCGACCACATCTACGGCCTCGACCCCTTCAACGAAATCGAAGCACCCTCGTGGGAAGAAGATTATCTACATTCGGCCTCGGCACGCATCTGCAGCTCGCTCACCGCTGCCGACCCACAGGCCAAATGGCTCCAGATGGCATGGATGTTCTACTACATGCGCAAGCAGTGGACGCCGGAACGCATACGCGCATTCCTCACCGGTGTAGCCCCCCAACAGCTGATAATGCTCGACTATTACTGCGATTTCAAGGAATTATGGCCCGAAACCGAATCTTTCCACGGCCGGCCTTTCATCTGGTGCTATCTTGGCAATTTCGGCGGCAACACATTCCTTGTCGGCGACATGCAAAAAGTCTACGACCGTACCGAAAATGCCTTTGCCCACGCCGGGAAAGGGCTCCTGGGCATAGGGGGCACCCTCGAAGGCCTCGATGCGAACCCGCACATGCACTGCTACACACTCGACCGGGCATGGAAGCACGAAGGGGCCTCACAACTACCTGAGCAATGGATCGAACGATGGGCCATGGCCCGCGGAGGAAACGAAGATCCGCAAATAGTCGAAGCCTGGCATGCTCTGAACAGCGAAATCTACAACAGCACAACAAAAAGCCAGGGCACTCTTGTCAACGCACGCCCCTGCTTCGAAGGGCACGGAGGATGGTCGACAAACAACCGATATAACTATGACAACAAACGTCTGGCCGAAATTTGGCAGAAGTTGAAAGAATCGAAAGCCGACAACGACGCTCACCGCTACGATGTTGTCAACATAGGCCGACAAGTGATCGGCAACAGCTTTGCTGCTGTCCGCGACAGTTTCACTGCCGCTTACCGCCAACGCAAGCTTCCGCGCATGAAAGAAATAGCGGCACAAATGGACAACATGATTGCAAGCCTCGACAGCCTGCTTGCCACAAACCATGCATTCAGCCTCGACAAATGGCTGAAAGATGCCCGGGACATGGCCACGGACAAGGACGAGGAAGAATACTATCGTGAAAACGCCCTGCGTCTGCTCACCACATGGGGCGAGGAAGGTATTGGCCTGAACGACTATGCCAATCGCGACATGGCCGGTCTGACAGGCACATTCTACCGCGAGCGTTGGCGAAGATTCACCCTCGCAGCCATCGATGCTATAGCTCGTGGCGAAGAGTTGGACTTTGAGACATTCCTGCGCCACATCAAGGCATGGGAATGGAAGTGGGCGAAAGAACGCAGCCGAAAGGACTAAGGACACAACAGCAAGCTTAAAAATTTAACAAGAGCCACATCGTCGCGATGCGGCTCTTGCCATTTTACGGAACCAAAACCGTTAAAACCTAAAAAATCATTCACCTAAAAAAAGTCACTATCATTATTCCTTAATATTCCTATTTCGTATTGCAAAATTAGGCAATATTCCGTGTTGGAGCTCGGGCATATAGACAAACTCTTCAAAATATGATAACTCATTTTTGCTATATTTCTGTAGTTCAATGGGTTTAACCTTGCCGAATATAAGATGAAATATAAATTCATATTTGCTTATATCGTTCCAAAATAGTAACTTTGTCCAATCAAAATACAATTTATACCAATGAAAAAAACACTCTTCATTCTTCTACTGCTCGCAACAGTCGCAGGCACTGCCCGCGGATCTCTAAGCAAAGAGAACCTGCTGCTGCTCGACAGCCTCGCGCAGGCAGAAGACATGCTTAAGGAACTGATGGACAAGCAGAAATCACATATCGACAGCTTAAAGCAGCTGCGTCTGTCGATGGAACCATCGCCGGAACGCGTTCTTGCAGGGATGCACATAGGCGATTCCTTTTTGAGCCAAGACATCGATTCCTCCCTGACTTACTGGCATTTAGCAATAGGCGAAGCGGATGCTCTCGGTTTTGAACACGAAAAACTATTGCTCCGGATGCGCATTCTCTCGTCTATGCCCCGAAACGGCATTGATATAGAAGCCATCGAAAAATTCAAAAAATTAGACCCAAGCTCCATGACCTCCGACGAGCGCAAGGAATACTGGCGCCGCTCTGCCGACCTCTACTATTACATACAGTTAGACTATCCGCCCGGAGACTACAAGGAAAACTACCTTCGGCATGTGAGAGATGCCCTCGATTCGCTCAGCACTTTCTACCCTCGCGACAATCCCATGCGCCGCTATATCAAAGCTCAAAACAACATGCTGCGTGGCGAAGAGAACCTTGCTGCCGCTGATTTTATGGAACTTATGCCCGAACTTGAATACAACTCCGAATACATCAACACAGCACTGTGGTGTGTGGCCAAGTACTACAAAGACCGTCCCGACTATCGTCAGCTCTACATCAACTATATGTTGCGTCTGTGCCTCAACACCATGCAAAAGGGTCTGCCTCAGCCGTACATCATGGCCGAAACCGGACTAATTCTGTCTGACGAAGGCAAAGAGCAAATAGGACGCGAACTGATGGCCACAGCACTTAGCATAAAGGAAGCAAGCGCAAGATCGTATCCTTCGTTCGACCGTTCGAAATACGCCACACATCTGAACAAGAGCTCAAAGCGCACTTCGATCACATTCATCAGCATTATTTGCTGCATAAGTGTGCTTTGCTTCGTGCTGTTCTTTTTGGTTCGGCGCAAAAACGAAAAAATACGCAGCAAGGAAAGCCAACTTGCTATTATTGAAAAGGAAAAGCTCAAATTCCAAAAGGAAATGTCCTCAATCAATGCCAACATCATATTGCTTGCACTTCTGAGCACCGATCTGCTGCAAGAGTACAACTTGTTTGTTATCAGAAAAATAAAAGCACATCAGATTGCCGACCTAACAAAAGAAATAGAAAGTGGCAAATATATGCAGGGGCTCACTGCCAAATTTTTCGAAACATTCGACGAATCAATTCTTAAGGCGCACCCCGATTTTATCGACCGTCTCAACACACTACTCGAGCCCGACAAGCAACTGTCTCTTATGCCCAACGGAAGTCTGTCGCCCGAACTGAGAATAGCAGTATTAGTGAGATTGGGCATCCACGAGAGCAGCAAAATTTCCAAAATGCTGGGCTTGTCGCTCAACACCATCTACACCTACCGCAACAGGCTCAAGGGACGTGCTTTGGACAGGTATTCTTTTGAAAAGAATCTGCAAAATTTGCCGCTGAAATGTTGAATTATTATTTATATTACGCGATAAGCGGCATCTGCCTATTAAGCTGTATATCAGCTTATTTCAAAATTTTATCGTCTTAGATTATTTATATTTGCATCATACTAATATTGCCGGCCAAAATTTTGGTGCTAACTTTGCGATGTAGATAATAATTAAGATGGTCTAAGATCAAGGTTTTTAGGATTAGATTTTATAATGTGAAAAGGATAAAATGGTTTTAGGTATTTAGTGTTAGAAAGGGATAGCCGAAGATGGGAATCTTCGGCTAATTCAATTTTATAGGGGAATTACTCGGAAGCCTCGTGATTGTGGAGCAGCACATTTCTCAATGCTGCACGGTCGAGGATGAAAAGCTCGGTGTTGTTGAAATCGAGAAGGCCACGTTCTTTCATCGAATTAAGACCCGCCTCGAAAGCAGCACGCTGCATTCCGAAAAGAGAGCACAGGTCGCGTTTTCGGCATGAAAGGACAATATCCTTTCCTTCGGGCTGGGAAAGAGCCACAATCCAGAAAGCAATGCGCTCATCGATGTCGCCCGTTGTAAGAGCAAGCACGCCCTGCTGTGCCTTCTGGGCATTTACCGAAAGATAGTTCAGATAATTGAAAAGAAATACTGTGTCGGAGTTGAGGATTCTTATGAAGTCAGCCTTCGAAATCTTGAGCACCGATACATCGCCTATTGCCGTAACGTCGCAAGGATAGTTGGTGAGACGCCCGAAAAAAAAGTCGGGCGCCACAGCTGCCGGAGCCTCGAGGGTCTGGGAAACGGCAAAGCGACCGTTGGCATTTACAATAGTAGAACGCACCGAACCGGAAATGACGAAGGTGAGATGTGTACAGGGTTCGCCGCTGCGTATCACGGTCTCGCCATCGGGGTATTTGAGAAAATGAAATTTTGTCTCACCGACAATCTCGGCAAGTTTATTATGAGTGGCACCCCTGAAGAGAGGCAGATCCAAAAGCAATTCAAACATGCTCGCCATTATACAAAAGCATTTTAATAGTTATACTATTTTCAACATACTTCAGAGGGCTATTGTTCGCCGTCTTTAACCGAATCGCGCTTCACTTTGAAATATAACTGAAGCGAATTAATTGTGTTCTGCCACACAATATAGGCTGCAGGGCCTATAGACGACAAGGGGTTGAGATAGCTCAGCGACATCCATATTGCCAGCACCGTGTTTTTCTGTCCCAATCCTTGAGCTGCCGACACAGGGTCGCCATATGCACGACCGACACGTCGCCCCACATAGAACTGAAACAAGCATAGCAACAAGGCCCCCAAAGCCATGAGTAGCATCAGAGGGACTGCCGATGCCGGCTCTTCAAGAGCGAAACTAACAGCTCGTCCCACAACAAGGAAAAGCGACACAGACCAAAGATAGAACGACACGCCCTGTACTGCGGCCACTGCATTATGGGCACGCGGGGCAATGAAATAGAGCAACAGAGCAAGTCCCAGCGGAAACACTATCATCGGAGCAACATGAAGAGCAATGGCCGAAAACTCGCGGAAGAAGTCAATTTCGAGTCCCGGAGCGGCAAAGACAAAGAACAGAGGCGCAAGCAAAGCCGTGGCAAGGTTGCTCACTATGGAATAAGCGGCCACACGAGCTATGCTTCCTCCGAGCATACCGGTGACAACCGGAGCAGCCGTGGCCGTGGGACAAAGGATGCAAACCATCATACTTTGGGCAAAAGTCAGGCTCAACGGACGGAGAACGTAGAGAAGAATAAGCGCCCCAAAAAGCTGTACTGCCAAGAGCTTCCATATCATGCCGTCGACTCGGAAATCGCGAGGCTTCACACGGCAAAAAGTGATGAAGAGCATGGAGAAAATCAAATATGGAATCACCCACTGCATCCGGGCAATAGGACCATGGAACAGAAAACCGCCCAATATCGCAATGGGCATCATCCATGGCTTAAAACGTTGAATTCTGCTTTGAAAAGACATCGTTACAATCATTTTGAACCACAAAGTTACAAAAAATCCCCCACACCACCGAAAAATATGGAGGCGAGGTGTCCTCACCTCGCCCGACAAGCTGGTTGCCCGGCTACGCTTACATTTTTTTGGATGTATGGCTGCGGTTTTGCTGCCGGGCGAGGTGTGGACACCTCGCCTCCATGGCTTCGCGCTCGCAAATTCTTCACCCTTCACTCTTCACCCTTCTTAGCGGCGGTCCGGACGGCGTATCTGACCGGTGATGTAGCAGGTGATGTAAGGCTCGGGGGCATTTGTACGCAAGCGCACAGCCTGACGGATGCGCCCGGGGCTATGCCCGGCGCCATTATAGCTAATGCAGATAGTTGTTGAATCGCCGGGGGCTACTGTGTGGTCATACCCCGAGGGACGAGTGCAGCGGCAATCGGTGTGCACACGGAAAATGTGCAGTGTGTCGGTCCCTGTGTTACGCACGGAGAACTGTGCCGACTGTACGGAATCGGCATCGAAAACCCCGAGGTCTATTTCTCGATGAGCCAGTTCAAGCTGCGGCCCCGAGGCAATACCGGCGAGAACCGCAGCTTGACAAAATAATGAAAGGAAAAATTTTTTCATTTCACAATGAACTTTCGTGTTAGCGTTCCTTCGTTGTCGACAGCCTCTACGATAAATATGCCCTGCGGCAGGGAAAATACGACCGAGGAATCTCCGTCGGTATAGGCATCAACCAAGGAACCGGAGGTGTTGTAGACCCTTGCGCTTAATCCTCCGGCCAGAGAGCTTAGAGTGAGCTTGCGCTTGTTGAGCGTCATGACAATGCTGCGGCCGGGGTCTGCCATGCGGTCGGCGACAAGGAAGAGACGCCCTTTTGCAGCTCCCCTGACAGCCACCTCGGCACCGTTGGCAAGGGGATGATAGACCTCTTCGGCAGCATCGTAGAGCATCAGGCCGTCGGCCTCGTCAACACCCTCGAAGCGCAGAGTGGTGACGGCTGTATCATCGGCCAATACGCCCACTTCCGCACCCACGATGTCGGGGCAGACATTGACAGTCATTGCGGCACCTGCGGCGGCGGTAAAGACTGCCGAGCCGGCTTCGAGCGTGTTATCGTTGACAAATAGAGCGTCCTCGCTTGCGGCATAAGCAGCATCAGCCAACGGGTCGGCAATGAGCAATGCCGTGGAGCCGCTTTCGAGAGCGGTGATACGCAAACCGGAAGGAGCATCGTCAGCAGTGCGGGTGTCGGCAACAAAAGCAGGCACGGCCATCATGTCGGCGGTGAAGTTCAAGGTCAAAGACTTGCCCGGGGTCTTGGCCTCGACAAAGAAGCCATAGAGCGGCGGCAGATAATTGGGATTGCCGTCGGTCGAACCCAGCATCGTTCCTTCTGGCGACATTACTGCCGCCCCCTGTAGCGCGCCGGTCAGAATCCAGTACTTGGCCTCAATGCCGGGATTGCCTTCGAAGAACTTGGGCATATCGATGTGGGCCATAAACGGATTGCCTACAAGGAAGAGCTTGTTATCGTCGGTGGCTGCTGTTACGGTAGCCGTCAGCGCAGCCCCTGTTTTCTCGTCGAAGCACAGACGGCCGGGATTGGCGCGGGTAATCGTAGTATTATCGCCCGTGGCACCGCCTTCGGTATAGTAGTCATAGAATGTATCGGCTTTTGGCAGACGGAATAGCACAGTTTCAGGCTTGCTGTCGCCATACTTGCTCAGGTCGGTGCGCACAGAGAAACCATGGCCGCCAGAGTATGGCACACGCACATCGTTGAATACGTGGCTCCAGGAAGTCTCTACGCGAGCGTTCTCGGTGTTATTGTCACCAGGGTATTTATAGACCGTTGCCGAGGCCTGGTTCCATGAGCGCTGGAACACAGCGGGCTTGAAGCGGTTGTTGCCGAAGGCATCGTAAGTTATGGGCTTAAAATACTCTGTGAGCTGACGTGCACCGTCGGTGGGCAGATACATGTCGCCGGCCACAACGTCCCTGAGGGGCGACGAGGCCGTTAGCCATATGGAGGGTTTCATTTCCATGTCGACCGATGCGCTGTTGTAGTGCAGGAATTGCTGTCCGGCAATCTGCGTGCGGGGTTCAAAGTGAATTTGATCGCAGGTGTGGGCATACCATGGACGGCAGAATATGCCTTCCTGCCCTTCTTTGAGCAGCTGCGCCATGTCGTACTGCACAAGCACGGTGGCATCGCCGGCGGAGCTATCCTCCGAAGGCTGGCAGGCCCAGTCGTATGCATTCACTTTTTGGGTTGTCTCATCGAAGAGATAAGGCACAGTTTCGCTACCGTCGGGAATTATCACCTTGGTGAAATCGAGGGGTGCGAAGCTGCCTGTGTTGGCGTTAAGTTTGTCGCCGGCACCGTCGGTGGTAAATTCCGAACCGGCTGCGGCATGCAATTCGCCCGAGGACACACGGCTCCAGTTGCGGTCGTTGTTCCAGTTGAGATTGTTAGCAGCCCCTGTCCATTTCTGATATTCGGGCACCACCTTGATGGTGAAGACATCCTGTCCGGTGCACACCACTTCGCCGGTCGCACCCGCATTGGGATTGTTCTCTTCGAAAGTGAAACGGAAGCGGTAGGTATAACCTTCGTGGAAAGAGATATGGTTGCCGTAGAAAAGTGCGCAGAAACGATTGTTGGCATTGTTCTTGTCGGCATCAAGGATGCGAAGCTCGCCCACAGGCTCTTCGAAGTTCAAATTCTTATAAGCTGGGTCGTCGGTCTGAGCAATGAAAATTGGCGATCCGCCTCCGGGCATACGCATGGCCGTAACACCCTCGGTGACAGAAATCACTTCATAGATGGGAATTTCGAGGCGATAGGAGTGGTCTGCAATCTCCGTTTTGTCGGTAGTGCCTGTAGAGACTTTTTTCAATTCGGCCAGGCTCACACGCATGGGCACATCGTCGATGGCGGCAGGATAGGTGATTTCTTCAAAACCATGCTTGATGCGCGGAGCACGCTGGCGCACTGTCACACGCACCTCGGTGGGCTGGGTGCATATCAGATATTGCTCTTCCTCGCCTTCTTTAATCAAAGGTATAGGCACTGCGAGAACATAGTCCTTGCGTTCAGATTCGCCGGGTCCGAGCACCAGGGGCGGGAACACGTAGGAAGTCTGGCCCAACAGCAGTCGCGGCTTCGTGGCCCCGGCGGGGTCGATGCGCGAATATTTGTCGATGATATCGTAGTCAGCCTGTGTGAAAGCAGACTCGCCGCTTCCGGTCGGCGTGCATCCTTCGAGGCCCGCAGCCGCCGAATAATACTGGCGGAAGTGGCTCATTGCATCCCACAGGAAGACACCGTTTTCCTCAATCATTGAAAACTCTTCCATCGAGCCGGTAAACCAGTCGAAACGGGCGTTTTGTTCCACAAGGTCGAGTTTGCCGTCGAACAGACCGTAGAGGTCGACCTGAACCACGGGCGACTGGTTTCGGCAGGATTCGATGATTTCATCGGGATTCTTCACCTCGCCGTCAATCTTGATGCTGTGTGCCGCCATCACGCGGAAAGTGCATGATTTTGAGCAGTCGTTGTCGGTGCCGATAGAACCAATCTGGTACTGCGCGGCAGATGGGCCTTTGCCATCCTCGAAAGTTTCGTCGGCATTAGGCAGATAGAGCACCACCATATATTCCTTGCCGCTGATCATTGCATCGTCTTGAGGACGAGTATTGAAGGCAATCAGATTGGTGCCGTTGACAGTCTCGCGGAAGGCATGGTCCGAGAGTGTCTCGCCGGCCGGGTGGTACTCCTCGTTATTTTCAAAGAAGGTGTTGAACGAAATTTTGCCGAAATAGGTCTCGGTGTCTCCTCCACGGTAGTTATATACCAGCACAGCTTCCTGGAAAGCTTCGTCGGCGGTCTTTCCCTCGCCCAGCAGCCGGGAAAATTTGGGGTAGTCGACAAAGGAATAGTAGAGATTGAGTGTCTCGTTGTGTGCGGCATCGGTGGCGGCGGCTTTGCCCAGGCTCTGCATCAGCACGTCGAAAGGGGCCGAAATTTTAATTTCGGCCTTGTTCCCGCGTGTGCATATAGGTTCTGCTTGGTCGGCATATACCACTGGCTTTACAAGGTAGACGCGAATGTCGTCGATGGCATAGTCGGCGCCTCCGGAGTTTTTACAGTTGTTGTCAAGTTCAATTTCGTAGTGGTCGACATCGCCCGGGTCGAAGTCTTTATCGGTGAAGATAGGCACGAAACTGGCATAAAAGTATAGCCAGGTGCCCAAAGTTTCGTCATCCGGCACATATCCGGTGGTGTGGCTGTGCAAGGGCACGCGATCGCCATTTTTCATCACAGCAATGAAGTTGAGGGTGAGGTTTGCTCTTTCTCCGCCGGAAAATTCTGAAACCCAACCCGACACATGCACAGTGGAACCGGCGCAAAAATCGCCAAGTTTCAGATAGCCCATCACACCGGGGTCGGCCGAAGCATTGACCCAATAGTAGAACCCACGCTGCGCACCTTGAGTTTCATAAAAGCGACGGTCGAAGAGGCCATTGGTTCCTGCCCCGAAGTTTTTGTCGGCCGTCATGTTTTGTGAAGGTTTGCCATTATATGCTACTCGGCCGGAGTGGTTCACAATCTGGTACATATTATAGTCGTGGAGATTATAATAAGCGAAGGAGTAGTTTGAGAATGACCATTCGACAGGCCACTTAGAGCGGAATTTTTGCGAGGAATTACCTCCGTCGATATATCGTTGACGTTCATCGCCAAGCTCGGAGAAGAGCATATATTGGTCGTAGTCAATCTTGTCGCGGGGAGCTCCAAAATTTGTGGAGAGCCATTCGTTGGTCACACGGCGGTATTCATCCTTTTTCAGTTCGGCTTCGGGCACAAGCACAGCCGCTGTTTTAGGCAGGAATGAGATTTCTAACTCCTGGATGAGAAGTTCCGCACCGGAGCCATCGGGAATGATGATTTTATCGCCGTTATAGTCCAGACCGACGATTTGGACAATATATGTTCCTTCTGTGGCCTGCTTGGCATTACATGCCAGCATACGGTAGTAGGAACCGCCGCCTCCACAAGCATTATATGTTATGCCGTCGATTGTTCGGCTGCCGTAGCCATCGAATTGTTCCGAAGCAAAAAAGCTCTTTGTGTCGGTAAGATTGTTTGCGTCGTCAATATCCTTGAGAATATTACCATGGGAATCCTTGACACGTATGCGCATGGAGCACACACGGCGGTAGTCGGTGCCGTCGGCTGTCACTTTGTAGTAGAGGCGCGAGCGTGTGGTATTTTCTGCCGGAATGGGCGAATTGAGGCGGATCTGAAAGTATTTGCCGGCCTCGGCTGTGATATGGCGCCGGTTTTTGCGTATGTAGGCCTCGTTTTTCTCTTTGGTCGAGCAATTGTCATCGGCAAACTTCTTGCCGTCCTTGATGTGGAAAATATGGCGGAAGTTGATCAACGGCTCGCGTATCGTTTTGTCAGCGAAATTGAAACTTGCACCGAAATTAAAATCCTGGCAGAAGTCAGCTGCAATATAATAGTCTTTGTCAAGCTCCTGCAGCTGAAGCTGTGTAACATCGCGAGGATAGAAGAATGTGGCAACGGTGCCATATACACGATTGCCGGATATAGTCAGTGGACGACTGTCCTGGGTGAAAAGCTCGACAGCAGCGGTGGTTGGAAAAGCACCGGAGTTATACCGCCAGTTGCCGCCTATTTTGACAATGAAGTCTTCGGTTGTCTCCTCGCCGGCTGTCATGGCATTGACACCGTTCCATCCGCTGGTTGTATAGCAGTTTTGATATGTAGCATTCCCTGAATGTACGAAGCGATCGAGCGGTGTGTCATTAGTCTTCCCGCTGCCGGTGCAGAAACAATTCTTGAAAAAGATTTTTGTAGAACCATCCATCCCTCCGCAAAAGAGACCGTCGGACTTTTTGCCTTGCAAAGTTCCGGTAAAGGCACAGTTGCTGAATGTAATTGTCAACGGATTGGCGGCATCGCCGTTTCGGGCAGAACCAAAAATGCCTCCCGTACACTCACCGTTGCCGATAATCGTTCCGTGGTTGATGATATTGGCAATTTCAACTTTTTTGTGACCTTTGAAGCCGGCACTTATGAATGAAGCTCCTATTACCCCCACCCAATTAGAACCGGAAATAGTGCACGAATTGTCGAGCACAATATTTTCGATTACGGCTCCTTCGGAAATAAAGCCGAAGAGGCCCACGCCTCTGATGGAGGTGCCACCATCGATGGTGAGATTGCTGATGGTGTGTCCGTTACCGTTGAAACACCCCATAAAAGGCTGCTCGATAGTTCCTATCGGGACAATATCCGTAACGCCGGTAAAATCGAGGTCCGTATTGAGGATACCGACAGCATCTCTTGCTCCGCCGTTGCATGCGGCAGCGAAGGCCTTGTAGTCGTCGACGGAGTTGATTTCGAAAGTTTCGCTTTCTTCAATTTTAGAAGCGTATCTCATGGATTCACCGCCATACCAGCCGTAATTGTCGCTTTTGGCTATACCTGAAGGATCGACCAGGAAGTCGAGCACACGATTACCCTTGGTGTCGAGCACATTGCCGCCTGTTTCGTAATTATACCAGTGTGAGAATTTTTCCGCATACTGATTTACTGCCTCTTCGTTAAAGCGATAGAAAGGATAGAGAGCCACGGCATCGCCGGCAATAGCATAGAGCTCGTGTTCGGTGACGTGTGTAGGCTGGTATTTGACATCGGTTTTTATCCGGGCATCGTTCTCACGGCTTACCTGCGTATAATCGGGAGGTGTAAGGCGGTCTTTATATTTTTCGAAGAAGTCGAGGTTCTGCGTCCATTTGCCGTTGCTGTCCATACCGGGATTGTTGCCGATCCATGCATTAAGGTTTTCTGTGGCTTTTCTCACTTCCGGGTCGAGGATGCCGCCGGTGCGCAGCAGTTTATAGTCGTCATAATCGAAAAACATGTCGCTTTTCAGATGGAAGCGGTCGGCCATTCCGTCGGGATATGAATCATCTTGGCCGAGTTTATAAATTTGAAACTCGGACATGTTCATAAATCTGTAGTGGGCTGTTGAGAAGGTCTTGGAGTTGTTTGCCTTGAGTATGAAACGGATACGGTAGTAGGTTTTGCCCGTAATCAGCGGTATGCGGGCTGAATACTCTATGGTTTTCGGGCCTCGGTAGGTGAAGAAGGCATAGCGGAAACCTTCGGTCCATGCCGTAGGGACCTGGGATACACTCGCGGGGTCGTCGGAGCCTCTGAGCTCGAAAGCTGTGGGCTGGGCGTGGCCGGCATCTCTTCGCTGAATTTTTATTATTATACTCTCGCCGTCGGTCAATGTCAGGCCGTCCGGAAATATTACGTCGAGATAATGCTCATTTTTGACTCTGTCGCTATAATCTGAATGCCAATGTGTGGCGACATTGCCGTCGAGGAGCACCGACAGGGGCTGCGAATCGCCGGTGCCCGGGGTGTCGCCGGTATATCCGCAGTCGCTCCACAGCTGGCTTGCATTAGTAATAAGCTTTACCGGCTCGGCGTGCAGCTGAAGAGTGTATATGGCGACAAGGAGAAATGTTAGAATCTTTTTCATCAGCTTCTAATGATGTATAGTTTGCGAGTAAACGTTTGCCTTAGAGCGTCGTCGTTGACTGTAATTGCGAGGTTTACGACGGCTGTGCCGGTTCGGCCTTCGGCGAGTTCGCCAACGATTTCGCCGTTTTCCCAAGCTGGTGTCCGCGAGAATAATTCGCTGCCCGAATCGAGAGTGACTGCCACGGTATATTTATCGGCAGTCAGCGTGCTGTTGCTGTCGCTCACTTCGGGAATGATTTCGAAATAGCCCGACGAACCAAACTTGGCGTAGAATTCGTGGCCCTTGCTGTCGACCACCACCGCAGGATAGCCGCCGATTGGGGGATAGAAGCGCACGTCGAGGCGCAGGGTCCAGTCGGTGAAAGTAACGGGAATCCGCACCCAGTCGTTGCGCGTAATGTGGTCGAGCTGGTAGGCCAGGGCTGTGATGGTTTCGGGCGACGAGCCGTCGTGATTATCAATGTCGAATTCCAGCACATAATGACCGGTGGGGTGCGCTGCGGCTGTGCTTTCGAAGATGTATCGCCTGTAGCTCGCAGCATCCCCGGAAAGAGGTATATCCACTTCGTATTCCAAATCGGAATTGACAGCATCGTCCGGAAGCGAGGGAGTGGAGCCTTCGAGCAGGGAGTAGTCGGGCAGCAGCTTGATGGCCGATGTGGCGGCGTTGTGCATCTTGATGCGCTTCAGAGTTTTTTGCGTGCCTGACGTTGTTGAAAATTGAAATTCCAGCTTGGCAAACATGCGCACGACTTCCACCATAAGGTTTTGGCTTTCGGGCGAGGGAACTGAGAAGGAGCAAAAGCCGGTCATGGGAATCTTGGAATCGTTTTCTATGGCTGTAGCCCAAGTTTTTGCAGAGAGGTCAGGCATTTTTTCACCTTCTTTAATGCCCCATATGTTTGAAGAAGGGCTGCTGCCGTCGAAGTTGGCAAATGCATAGACGGTGTATGTACCCTCTGAGAGACTCACATTGAAAGTTTCGCGCTCCACGGCGGAGTTTGGCAGTTTTTGGCCTGCGGGGTCGTAGGCCTCGGTGCGGTCGAGGGTTTCGACCACCGTGCCGTCGGGGGCCACAAAGGCCATCCACCACGAATTGATGAGTTCGTTGTCGCCGTCGGCGGCATGCGTGCCCGCGGTAGCTCGCGAGGCGATGCTCATCGTCACAAGGTTAGAGCTCTCATTGCTTTCTCTGTCCGGCCCTTCATTGCCGGTGCAGGATGTGAATGTGAGCGAGGTGCAGAGCAGCAGTGTGATATATAGAGAGATGCGTTTCATTACATTATTATGGGGTCGTGGGTGAAAAAGCGCCAGGGACGGACAAAAATGGTCATCGTCACGTTGTGGGGGGCCTCCACTGTGGTGCCTTCGCGGCCTATGCCGCTGAAAGTGAGGGCTACACGGTAGATGTGGTTGCGCACAATTCCATATTCCATGGGGAATGTTGGGCGCGGGGTGTCGGTTTTAGGCATCACGGTGTGTTTGAGCCACAGGTGGTAGTAGCACTCGCCGCCTTCGAACTTGGTGATAGTAGCCATTTCCTCGGGATGGGCTGCACAATAGGCCTCGGCAACTTCCTTGGTGGCAAAATAGATTACTCCAGCCTCTTCTGTGCTGGTGTTACGCGGCATGTAGCGCCACAGGTCGGTGCCGCGGGCCACATTTGTCTGTGGGTTGGCAAGGTCTATGTCGGTGTGCAGCTGCGCGGGCACATACAGGGCACGTATTACAATGCCGGTAAGGGCATCGGCGGTGATATGGTTGGTGTGCGCGGTGTTCTCGTTGGCATAGCCGAGGATGGTGTAGCTCCTGGTTTTGTCTTTTACGAATCGCGGTTTGTCAGCGAAATAGTCCTTGCCCTGCTCTGCGATGAGGGCGGCGCGGGTGTTGCCGAACCATGCTTCGGCATTGGCTTTAGCCGATGCTTTGGCCGTGGTCTGCGGCTCGACTACATAATGCACGGGCTTGCCGCTGACATCTTTGGGCAGTGTGCCGGTATAAGTCCAGCTGTAGATGCAGCTCATATCGGTTGTGGCAGCGGCACTGATGCGTTTCAGAGCATAGGACGACAGCTGCATGACATTGAAGGGCAGCACATGCGAGATGTAGACCGTGCCCACAGTGTTGCCGGCTTTGTCTGTGGCCGGATAGACGAGAAGTTGCTCTTTGTCATTCCACGAGGCCCCTGCAGGGTCCAGGTCGATACGTGCCGCCGTGCGCTCGATGGTCATCGAGGCCGAGAAGGGATTGGCTTCACTTCCCGGCTCGCCCGTACCTGTTGGTGAAATCACAAATCCGTCGGGGTACTCGTTACAAGCTGAGGCCATGGTGAAGTCTTTGTAATCGGCTATGGCGGCTCCTGATGTCCAAGTCCGTGTCGGTATATGTTGCTGGAGTTGTCCGAGGGTTGTAAACGATGATAAGTCGCCCATGTTGGCCACCACGGCTATGCGGTCCTCCCATTTCAGACTGTATTTCACGGTCTGGAATTTTACGGTAATCACACGTTCGTTGCCTATTGTTTGGTCAGATTCAAACTGATCTTTAGTGATATATCTTGTTTCGTGGAACGAGGTGGTATCTGCCGCATTGAGACCATCGATGTTCGAAGTATATATGAATAATGTGAGATTATCAACATCCGACTCCTGGTTGACAGCCGGCTCTTCGGGATGACTGTCAGAACGACTCTCCGCTGCCGGCATATGCAGCGACAGAGACAGCCAATCGCCTTCGGCCTGAGGTTTATCAGGATCGGGCAGGACAGCACTGTCTTCAGGAGAACAAGCGGCAGCGGCCCAAAACATGACACATGCCAAGACTACACGTATGTCGAATATATAATAATGCATTTTTATCACACGTGGCTATTCTGTATGACAAGTTTCCAGCTAAGGATTTGAATGTTTGCATGCACCCAGCTACCTTTTTCGTCAAGGAAGAAGACAACATCGTATTTATCTTGACGGTCGAGGAACTCCTGATTGTCCATGTCGGCATAGTGACTCGTTTTGAGCATTAGCGCATAGTCGGTCAATGGTATGTCCACAATTTTTTTGCCTGTTTTATTGAAGATGCGAATGTTCATCTTTTGGTCTTGCATCAATCGGCTCACCGTATGCTCTGCCAAGCATGCACTGAGTGTGGAGATTGTGGCACGTCCTGCCACATCTTCGGGTTTGACGAGCCCCGCAGAACCGGAGGATGTGTGGTGTGGATAGTAGGTTATATTTTCACCATCGAGCATACTGTTGTCCCATTCGAGGTTGCCGTTGGCTTCAACAAGAGTAAATGTGAAGTCTTCGGGGTCAATCTCTTCACCGGAAAGGTTTTGTAGTACTATATTCACATCGTTTGTGTCTTTAACAAGTGGGATAGTAAAGGTGTACACACCCTCGTCGTCAGGGAATACAACATCGGTCAATGTGCCGTCGGAATTGCGAACTGCACCGTGATAGAGACGTTTTATATCGTTTCGAACCACGGCAATGTCATTCTCGTATGCACGTTTGAGAGTGCACTTCAAACCGGTGTGATGTTCGGCTTGCGGCACGCTGAAATGTTCGCCCACGCCCTCTCCACACCATGCCATGAGACGGTATGTTCCTGGGGCTACGTCAATATCCATGAGGTACCCGTCGGCGCTCAAGGCATCGCCGCTCTCGCTATTCTGCCAAACAATGTTGCCTGTAGCAGGGTCTATGAGGTAGAGTGTAACGGCATTGACCTCGCGGGAGAACGCGTCGGCATAGAGCATGTTGTAGTCGAAGACGAAACGTGCCTTGTAGTGAGGGTCGCAGTCGCCCTCTTCGTCGTAGATGAAGCTGTCGGAGCAAGCCGCCAAGCTTGCCGCCCCTATAAGCAGGGCTGCTGCACGTTTGAAATATTTTGTGAAGAGATGCATGAATAATTTTTAATGTAGGATTTTGAATGTTGAATTTTCAATTCTTCATTCATATAGTTTGCGTATATACGCAAATTGCTGATTACTAATTAAATTAATGATTGGTCAAACTCACGGGAGTTTGGGGCTATGTTTTTGTCATTGTTCCTTAAAGCTTTTGGGAAGAATAATTTTGAATTTTGAATATGTGGAGCGCGAAGCCATGGAGGGACGATTTCCAAATCGTTCCTTTTCCCGGCTACACAGAGGCGGTCATTTGTCAAATCCTCGCTATGGGTAGCAGGGCAACCGTCCAGCCGAAGGAACGATTTGGAAATCGTCCCACCATGGCTTCGCGTTCAATAATTAACTAATCAGAGCGGAGTGGTCTGGTTTACCAGCTTCCACGAAAGAATGTTAATGTGAGCCCCGAGGTAGTAGAGAGGATTTCCGCTCGATGGAGGATTGATGGTTTCAGTGTGTCCATTATCGGGATCCCACATGCCGAAACCAATGCGCGAGAACGAGCTCACGTTAATGGTATACCAGTGGTTGCGGACAACGCCGTAATACCCTTCAGTTTTTTTGCCTTCGTTGGCAGGAGTAGCTCCAAGGTGTTCAACGGGGATATTATAGATACACTTGCCGTTTTCATACATCGAAGCATAATTACTGCTTGGTTGAGCACTCTGAAGGTCAGATGCCAGCTTTGCTACAGCATCAGCGAGTTTAAGATTATCAACATCAGCATCTCCGACTTTGTGAGTTCCGTCATATTCATACCATGCCTCACCATCTTTATAGAAGAATTTTACCGGATTTTCAGCTTTTGCTGCATCGGCTTCAAGTTTGGTTTTTTCACCTTCTTTTTTCAGTTCAATATGAGTGAGACCGGTACCTTTTGAAGAATCGATGACATAGTCGAAATATTCACCACCAATTTGGTAGTAATCTGTTTTTTCAACGGAAGTGCCATCACTTTCGCTCGTAGTTCTTGTTTCGTAGGTGTAGATGTTAATTTTGTTAGAGCTTTGGTTTACACGGTTGAGAATATAGCCCATATATCCATCAGTGGTATAGAAAGTACCGCCGGCTTTAATCAGACTGAGAGGGTTGCCTTCACTGTCGCATATCTGACCGTAGAGAACAGCATAGGTGACATTCTCGGTATTGACAGTATATCGTGGATCAGCCTCTGTTCCTGTGTTACTGAGCGCAAAATCTGCCGTATTGGTATTCTCGTTACAGTAGATAGCTTCTGCAGGCCCGACTTGCTTGTAATCGCCTCCTGCTTTGAACACATCGTTGCTGATGCGCTTCAGCTCTTGTTCGCCGTCGCCAGCTGTAGCATTTTGGCCATAAGCTATCGACTTACCCCAATAGCTACGGCGGTTAGCAGCATCATTCCATCCTCCGTTAGGATTCCATAAGCTACTACCTGAACCTGTCCATGCATCATCGATTTCTTTCGAAATTTTGCTTCGGTTAGCTGTGTTATTGAGGTACCAACCAATGGCTTTGAAATATACCTCAGTATTGGCTGTCACGCCGCCTTCTCCAACACCCTCGTTGTTGTCATTTGGTTTACCCGAAATTGACTGGGTTGGAAGTTTGTAGAAATTACCATCCTTACCGGCTATCACGGTTTTCTCCATAACGATATTAAGCTGAACCTTAGCAGCCAGACGTTCCACATAGACCAAGATTGGGTTGGTCTCATCGACTGCGTCTTGAGCATTTGTTTTGAAATCGGAAGCAGAGAGTGCGGTAGTAAAGTAAGCCGGGATAGTTTCGCCTTCGTCAGCCCAATCTTTATGATATGGAACAGCCGGGTTGGTACCACCATTAAAAAAGCTGGTGGTAGTCATCACAAAGTAACGTTTACTACCCGCAGAACCAGTCAGTTTGTTATAATAGTCTGATAGCAGTGTCTGGGTTGAGGCAAGTGTCTCGCCGGGTGTGAAGTCAGGGGCATTGAGCACAGTGAGCATGTAGCTGGGGTAGTCTTTACCTTCGAGACCTTCAAGAACAAGGATATTTTTTTCAGCCTTGAATTCGATGCTGGGGGTGCTATCGACATTGCCTTCAATGATAGCGGGGTTTGTCATACGGCATGTAAGTTTCATGTAGACACCGTCTTTGTCGAAGAAGTAGAAACGAGCATCGGTAACTTCGTGTTCACCTGCAATGCTTTGCTCGAAACCGCCGTCTTCCGTCGATTTGCTGAGGACATCACTGGAAGTGATGGTCACGGTAAGATAGGCACCTTCTTCGCTTTCGCCCGGATCGGGTTTCGGGTCTGTGCCCGGTGTGGGTTCGTCGCTGGAGCATGCCGAGAAGGCGAGCATGGCGGCGCAGCCCATGAGGATTGATTTGAATTTTTTCATTTTGTTCGGTTTATTTTGTTATTGTTTTTATTTGATTCTATATGTTGTGTTTAGGTGAGTTTTCTTAGAAAAATGGAGGGATTTTCACAAAGGCCTCCATCAAGATTTATAAGGATTATTTATCTATTAGCCTCTTTGATTCTGATGGGTGTAATTCTGTAGGTTACGGGGTGATATGCTTCCATTCGGCGTACAGCCTCGATGGCTCCGACGGCTTGCGGAAGGCCTTGTTTGCCGGCAGCCTCGAATCGTTTGACGGCTTCGCGCAGGTCGTCGCGTCGCACGGCGAGTATGCCCCGGGCATAGTTGGCCTGGGGTGTGTTGCCGGCTTTGAGCAGGCAGCTCTGGGCATCGTCGAGCAGTCCTCGCTGCAGGGCTATGTTGGCGGCGTTGAGGTTGAGCATTGGATCGTCGGGATATACTTCCACGGCTTTCTCGAACACAGCGCAGTACTCGGACGATCCTTCGGCATAGGTCTGCGCCAGAGTGTAGAAGTCGACGGGGCGCAGACGCGAAGGGTCGGCATCGTAGACGCGGCGTATCTCGTTTATGTCGGTGTATACTCGTATTTTATATGTCACAGTGTAGTCGGAGTGGCGCAGCCAGGGGTATATTTCCTTTAGCAACACGCGGTAGTCGGCAGGATATAGCCGCTGTATGGAGCGGTTTTTCTCGTCCAGACCAAGAGGTCCGTCGATGATTTCGAGGATTCCCCGGCGGTTGGCAATGTCGAACTGCATGGAATCGGTCACATAGGTGCGCAAGCCTCCCCAGTCCTCGGGTTCGAAGCTCTTGGTGACGGTGGTGTCGGCGAAGCTGTAGAGGTCGCGCACATAGCGGCGGAGGGTCTCGGTGCGCCCCTTTGCCAGCCGCACGTTGTTGTCGTATGGACCTTCGGGCGATGCGAAGCCCTTGATGTGCACGTGGGTAATGGTGGCGTCGGTGTCGTTGCGCACATAGTCGATGGAGCGGACAATCTTGTCGAGCTCTCGTCGGTTGACCATGTAGTCGGGCTTAAGCTCGGTGCGGTTCACCACGAAGGTGATGAATGCCGAGCCGCTGATGTGCTTGATTACGGGGCCTTCGTCCATCGGCGGGGCGAAAACAAAGTCGAGCATGGCCGCCGGACGCTTGGTGTTGATGTCGGCAAGGGGTATGTTGCCCCGGGTCGAGGTGCCCTCCATCATCCGCGCCTTATCGCAGCAGTTGGCGGTGAGGGCCTCCATCTCCAAGTTGGAGTGGCCCATCCATGGCTCGAAGGCGACGGTCCGGTTGTAGACAGCCTGACGCGGAGCCCCGGCGCGGTAGACGGGTTTCTCTGTCTTGTCGAGTTCTCCGCTTCGGAGGTAGTGGTAGTATCGGTTGCGACCGCACACCACAATGGGCTCGAATGCCAGGCTGTCGCGCCCATCTTCCGAGAACAGCTTGGGCGTGAGGACGACCTCGCGCTCCGAAGGGACTTTGAAGCGGCTTATGTCGAGGCCTATGCGCAGACGTATCTGACGCGCGGCCTGATCGACTGTCACATCTATATTATACAGGTTTATGTCGGTGCTGTCGGCACGCATGTCGTAGGCTCCGGCTGTCATGCTGCAGCCCAGGGCAAGGGCTGCTATGAGGTAGTATCGTAGGAATTTCATGATGCGTGTCGTTTAGAAGATATATACAATGTTGATTGCCGCCTTGGTGGGGCCGAAATAGTTGTGGTGGGAGTTCTCCTTGATTTTCTTGCCGCAGTTGGCGCAGCGGTAGGTATCGTAGACGGTATATATCCACCCCAGGCCGATTTCGGCCTCGAGGTTCCAGTGGCGGTCGAGGATCCACGCATAGCCGTAGGCCACGCCGAGGCCGCCCATCCAGCCCTGGCGGCGGTGGTCCTTGAGCTCGCTGAAATTGGTGCCCAAGAAGGTGAAGGGAAGGTCGACATGCCCGAAGTTGTACTGGCCGCCGAGCGCGTGGGCTCCGACAAAGTGTCCCGAGAATCGGCGGCAGAACCAATAGCGCAACTCAGGTTGCACCAGCCATTGCTTCCACAGACGGCCACCAACTGCCCAGTCGTTGATCTGGCCGCTGATGTCGGCACTCCATTTAGGAGCAAGGCCCAGCTCTATGCCGAGATTGGGAGTGAGGCCGGCATCATAGAGCAGGTTGCTCTTGATGGCGACTCGTTCCTGCGCCCCGACGCTCGAAGCCGAGAAGATGGCGAGGGCGACGGCGGCCGCAAGCCGCAATATTTTGTGTCTAAGATGTCCGATCATAGCCTTAGATAGATAAAATTGCTGTTTCTGAAGCGTATAAACGCCACAAGCCGCCCATCCCTGAAGCGGGGACAGCGGCTGAAGAATATTTATGATTTTTTACATCTAAAAGGCTGTATATCAGCACATTCCAAAATGGGGGGGGGTAAAAGTTAACCTACCCTGCCACATTGAAATGCATGCAACTTCTGCATAATATTTAGAACAAATATGCATAGCAAAAAATATGATACCTTTTAGAATCTGTAGAATTAAGATAATAATTGATGGTGTGTAATAGGCACTACCTGGATTATGTGTTGCAAAATTACACAACATTTCAAGAACTACAAAAAAATCAACAAAAAAATTGCAGGGGAAAAATGTTAAAATCAAATTATTCAAGTTTCGCAAGCTTCACTTGAAGGTTATGTTGCTAAAGCAACGGGT
>CAJUAR010000021.1 GCA_910584495.1 uncultured Muribaculaceae bacterium | reverse complement strand
ATAACCCGTTGCTTTAGCAACATAACCTTCAAGTGAAGCTTGCGAAACTTGAATAGATTATCCTTCGTTGTTATCTTGGGCGAGTTTTTGGTAGAGAGATGGCTTTAGGCCTGTAAAGCGGGTGAAGGCGGTGATGAAGGTCGCTTGTGATTTATAGCCTACACTTTCGCCTATGGCTTTGATTGTCAGGCGACCGTAATGCTCCGTGTCTTTGATGCGCAACATAGCTGTTTTCACACGGCTCTCGTTGAGGAGATCTCGGAACGTCTTGCCAAACTCATCGTTAATAACCTCCGACACATACCTTGACTTGGAGCCAATGATTGCCGCCAGACGTTCGATGTTGAACTCAGGCGAACAAAACACCTCTTCGTCGTCCATCACATGTGCAATCTGTTTTTTCAGCTTTTGGCACAACTCGGGCGAAAGGCTCAGCCTACGTGCCGGCGATTCGTCGTGCAAAGATTCCGCCGGCTCATCGACAGCGGGCTGTTTGAGCATGTCAATCTCAGCTTCCAGGGCCTTAATTCTTTGTTTATAGGCAATTTCCTCGTCGAGGTGCCGCGAATTTCGCAGATATAGGTCGTCACGCACTTTTTTGAGTTTTTTTGTACGGCGGAACAAAGCCACGACAAGAGCGGCAAAGACTATGATAGCCACCGTCAGAGACACTATCCATTGACGCTGCATACGACGCTGAGCACTGAGACCCTCAATTTTGTCGGCCGAGCGGCTTTGTTCATATTGCATCTGAAGGTTTTTGATTTTACCCATTTCGTCGAAGAAGGCCAGCGAATCGGAAATACTCAGGTATGCGGCACGGTAGAAGAGGGCCGAATCGGTGTCGCCCATCTTTTTGAAAAGCCGAGCTTTGTCCCACTTGAGCTTGAGCGTTTGACGATAATTGTAGTTCCGTCCGGCAGCTTTTTCGGTAAGCCTCACATAATGGAGTGCAGAATCGATACGCCCCATGCTTTCGAAACAACGTCCGGCAGAATTGAAAGCAGATGCCGTGCAAGCGGAAGACAAGCCCGAGGCTTCGGAAAAACGTGCCGCCGAGCGGTAGACAGCCACTGCCGAATCGGCACGCCCTTTTTTCTCGAGAAGCATGGCGTTGCCCAGGGCGAGGTCGAAATCACGGCGAGGGTTATGGGGAGACTCTCGGCGGTACATTTCGAGGTATAATGCAGCTGAATCTGTCTCTTGTTCAAAATAGAAAGCTGCAAAAATATTGAACATCGACCTGGCAAGCATATAGGGGTCGGTATCACTGTCGGCAACATCGATGCTCCTTTTGTAGAAAGATATGGCCGTGGCGTAATCCTGGCTGCTGGCATAGATGTTGCCTATGTTGGAATAGATGGAGGCTTCAATGTCGTGGTAGCTGTTTTTCTCTGCCACATCGAGGGCCTTGAGATAATAGTCCATGGCCGTTGAATAGGCACTGCGGCCAAAATTTGCCTTGCCGCAGCTGTCGAGCAGATGTGCATACTCGCGACTGTCGGGTTTGTCGTGCAACATGGCAAGTGTTCGAGCCATATCGAAAGATACTTCGCACACCACAGACTGTCCGGCAAAGCACGTCAGAAAAAGAACAATGATATTTAGTAGTAGGCGTTGCATGTCTTAAAGTTCGTACAAAGGTATAATTTTTTTCGATAAAAGCCCACACATTTCAAACACAACTCTTTGCATCGTGTTTGCCCCAAACAGCCAATCGAAGGTCAGAAACACGAAAAAGTGGTTACAATTTCGCGAAATCAGAACATAAATGTTCGTTTTCATGGTTATATTCCGACATTTTGCACTAATTTCGCTCGCAGAACAACTCACAAAAAAAATAAACTATGAAAAAACTAAGTCTACTCCTTATCAGTGCTTCGGTTGCCATATGCTCGATGGCCGCCGTAACCGTACCTTTCCAAAATGCGCCCGGCCGCAAACAGGCTGCCACAATCGTGCCGAAATCCGTGACCCTTTCAGCTCCTGCTTTGCCCGAACATCTGAGCGACCTGCCACTGGTGTCCGAAGTCCCCGCCGATGCCACTACCGAACGCTATTCGCGCTCGTCGATCTACTTTGCCCTGGACTATTACGGTCAGATGTATATGATGGAAGATGCCGGCATGATTGCCGACGTGTCCTACAGCGGCACTACAGTCTATCTTAAGAACCCCGTTGCCGAATATCCCTGCAACGGCTACCTCGTGGGCACGCTCGAAGGCGACGAAATCGTTGTGAACTTCCCGCAGAAAATCAACACCGAGGTCTACCCCTGGTGGCTCGACGACGGAACGGAAATCACCGTGGAAGAGAACCACTATCTCTTCAAAATGACATATACCGACACCGGCTCGACCTCGAAATTCGACCTCGACCTTGCCGACCCGCAAATACGCTTCAAGAAGACTGCCAACGGCTTCGAGCAAGTTGGCGACGCATTCATGGGCCTTGTCAAGGCCGAAGGCGAAGATGAAGCCCTGTCGTTCTCGGGCTTTGCCGATTCGCGTCTGTCGTTTGCCACAGTCACCGAAAAACCAGTGGCTGTTCCCGATGGGGTCAAGACCGAAAGCTGGGTGTTTGAGTGCGGAAACAAGCAGGCAACTTTCGCCGATGTCGCTTTCGACGGCAATGATGTGTATCTCACCAACTTTATCTCCGACTTCCCTGCGGCCACAATCAAAGGCACAGTGGCCGATGACAAGGTCGTATTCGCCGATGGCCAGTTCCTGGGTGCATACAACCGTTACGACCACTTTTCCTACTTCCGTCCGGCCACCTTCGACGGAAGCACCGACGACTTCGGCGAAACCATCTATACACTTGCCGCAACTCTCGAATTTACCTATAATTCCGAAGCCAAGACCCTGAAAGCCGCCAATAATGGAGCTATCTACATCACCACATCGCCCACTACGATGATCGGTCTGGCAGCTTTTGACAGTCCTGCTCTGAGATGGCAGGACGAAACAAGCCCTATGACCCCGGGCACGCCATATGTAGACTATTATGAATCTTATGACGGCATGGGATTCGGAGGCATTTCGTTCGCGCTCGAAGCAAACAGCACAGATGGTCGTCTGCTCAAGACAAGCAACTATTTCTACAACTTTATCATCGACGACGAAGTGATGGTGCTCTATCCCGACGAATACACCGACCTCGAAAGCGAAATGACCGACATACCCTACGACTATGAAGACACATATATATATTACTGGGGCGATGTCTGGGAAGCTGTCATTTTCCGCCAGGGATTTGAAAGCATTGGCGTACGAGCCGGATACAGAAATGCCGACGGCACTGTGACCTACTCCGAAACCGCCTATGCTCCCGGCTACGAATCTACGGGCGTTGGCTCTGTCGAAGCTGCCGCCATACCCGTGCAAATTGAATACTTCGACCTCGCCGGTCGCCGCGTCGAGAATGCCGCAAATGGCATGTACATCCGCCGCACCATCTTCTCCGACGGCAGTGTGCGCAGCTCAAAAGTAATCAAGAAATAAACAGCATGAACAAAGCTCTGATCATCGCGCTTTTAGCCGCTTGTTCTCTCTCGGCTTCCGCAGCCTCCCGCTCAGTCAACTATGCTGCGGGCGAGCTCTCCGACTGGGGAACACAGCGTACCGAAGCCTATGATATAGCAATTCTTCTTCGGGACCCGATTCTTGTCGGGTCCCGCATCTGCTCTATCGAGGTGCCGGCATTGGCTGTCGAAGGCACATCGGCCTTCAGCTTGTGGCTCAGCAAAGATTTGAAGCTGAGCAAGAATGTCAACCAGCCCGACATAGCAACTTACACGCCCGAAATCGCCACCTCCGAAGACGGACGTGCAACAGTGAGCATCGCCCTGCCCGAGGCATATACCATAGGCGAAGAGGGTGTATATGTGGGTCTGTCTTTCAAAGTAGATGCCTTGAACGATGTGTCGCGTCTTCCGCTGAGAGTGAGCGAGAGCATCAACCCCGACGCTTTCTTCATCCACACATCGCGCACATATATGAAATGGGGGAATTACGACCTTGGTTATGCTGCAAATATCCGGGTCATCCTCAGTGGCGAATTTGCCGAAAACGCAGTTGAGATGTTGCCTATGCCAGAAAGCGGAGCCCTCAAAGGCGAGAATATGATTGTCTCCGTACCTTTCCGCAACACCGGCACAGAAGCTGTAAGTTCCATGGAATATTCCTACACAGTCAATGGTGCGACCTCCGACGGCAAGCTTATTTTCGAAGAACCCCTTCCGGCGCAGTTCGACGCAGAACAACACTTCGACCTCTGCATCGACGGTATAGCTACGGCCGGGGCATATCCGAGTTCCGTGGTATGCACCATGGTTAACGACAAGCCAAACAATTCGCAACGCACCGAGGCTGAAGGAATGCTCTACTCCTATCCATATCTGCCGGTCCACCGGCCGCTTGTCGAGGATTATACAGCCACTTGGTGCGGCTGGTGCCCGGCCGGCACGGTGAGCATGGAGGTGATGGGACAAACCTACCCCGACGACTTCGTAGCCATTGCAGTGCATCACGACGATGTGATGTCTCTTCCAGTCTTCACCGAACCCAGAGAATACCCCGGTGCACCGGCTGCTTTTATCGACCGCCGTGTATGGGCTCATCCCTACAAAGGTGCTGCCGAACACGAAGACTTCCAACCTTCGCCACTTGATGGTTTCGGCGTGCTGTGGAACGAAGTGCGCAGCCATATAGCCCCCGTCGACCTTTCGCTCACCGCACAATGGACCGACGAAGAGCGCACGGCAATCGAATGCACAGCCTCGGCTGCTTTTGTCCGCCAGTTTAAGGATGCCGACCTGCGTCTGTGGTTCACCCTCGCTGCCGATGGTTTGAAATATGACAGCAAGTCGTGGCAGTCCAACTACTTCTCGGGCGGCAAAGCCTACGAAGGCACGGCAATGGAGCCTTGGACACTGCTGCCGACAAAAGTCGACACTGTCTATGACCATGTGGCTGTATATTCAACGCTTTATGAAGGTTTGGAAGCCTCGCTGCCTTCCGACATTGACATGGAACAGGTATGCGAGCACAAACACATCATCGACATGGCCGACGCGCCGTTAGTACAGAACAAGGACAAGCTATGTGTGGTGTGCGCAGTGATTGACAACCATACAGGGGCTGTGCTCAATGCAGCCAAAGCTTTGGTCGAAGACCATTCAGGCATAGGCTCTGTAGAAGCTCCTGCCACAGAATATCGCTACTACACCCTTGAGGGCCTTCCGGCAAGCGGCGATAAGCCCGGCATTTATATCCGCGTAGCCACCGGTGCCGGCGGCACACATTCGAGTGTGGTCTACCGCTAAGCCGTTGCCACAGGCTCGCTTTCTTCGTTGCCGGCAGTGTCCTTTGCAGATGCGAACACACGGTTCACAATCACTGCAAGGGCACCATCGCCGGTAACGTTGCAGGCCGTGCCAAAGTTATCCATTGCAATATAGAGGGCAATCATCAGAGCAATCATCTGCTGGTCAAAGCCCAACACCGAACTCAGGAGCCCCAGCGAAGCCATGATGGCTCCGCCGGGGATGCCAGGTGCGGCAACCATGGTAACACCAAGCATGGCAATGAAATAGCCGAAGGTGGCAACATCATAGGCTTGGCCGTGCATGATGATGAGGGCCAATGCACAAGCTACTATTTTGAGCGTACTCCCCGACAGATGGATGGTGGCGCACAGCGGCACTACAAATCCGGCAATGTCGGGGTTTACTCCCATCTTTACGGCCTGACGCAGCGTCACCGGAATTGTAGCCGCCGACGACTGCGTGCCAAGGGCAGTCATATAGGCCGGCAGCATGGTGCGCAGCATACGCAGGGGGTTGCCGCGACAGAAGAAGGCTGCCACAGTATACTGAAGCATAAGGATGAAGACATGAAGCACAAAAATGACCATTATCACCTTGGCAAAGGTAGTGAGAATCATACCCACCTGGCCCTCGACGGTCATTGACAGAAAGATACCGAAAATATAGACGGGCAGCAGAGGAATGACAGCCACATCGATGGTCTTGGCAACGATTGTGCGGAATTCATAGAATCCCTTGCGCAGCACTTCGCCGTGATGGAAAGCTATGCCAAGCCCAAGCACAAAGGCCGTAATAAGCGATGTGTTCACCGACATGAGCGGCGGCATTTCCATGGTGAAATAGGGCTGGAGCGAGACCGAGGCCTCGACGGTGTCGAGACTTTCGCCACCCAAAAGCGAAGGGAAGGCGAGCACGCCGGTGAAGTACGACAGGAAGCCGGCAAGAAGTGTGGCCCCATAGGCAAGCATAACAGTGAACACCAGCAACTTGCCGGCACGAGAGCCCACATCGGCAATCGATGGTGTTACAAATCCTATGATGATGAGCGGTATTACAAAACCTAAAAAATTAGAAAACAGGCCGTTGAATGTAATGAACACACGGGCCAATCCGTCGGGGAAAAAGGAACCGGCAACAATACCGGCAACTATGGCTATTGCAATGCGGGCGAGGAGATTTAGTTTAAATTTCATGGCTGGTTAAATATATTTTTGGTAGTGCTCGCAAAGTTCTGTATCTTTGCACTTGTGTTAACAACGCAAATTTAGTCAACATTTTACAGCCCGGCAAAGGCTTTTGCATTTTTTTGCAAGCTTTTCCTTTATTGTGATTTCGCCTCGATCAATGCCAAAAAAACGTATACTCATAATCCTCAGCTTCCTTGCCGCATATGTCGCCGCTACGGCAGCATCTATAGCTATGCTTCCGCAAATGGGGCCGGCATGGCGAAATGTTGAAGTCAACAACAACCACACTGTATTCACCATTTTCCGCGACAGCCACGGCCTTGTGTGGCTGGGCACCAACGGCGGCCTATATTTCTACGATGGCACTACCACGCGCCCGGCAGGTGGCAACCACAACCCTCCTTTCCAAATCTACTCCATTGTGGAGCGACAAGGCAAGCTCTATGCCGGCTCCAACAACGGGCTGTTGGTCTACGACATAAGCAACGGCAGCGAGGCTGTGACAATCGAAGGCACGCCAAAAGAAATCCGCAATATCCTTGCTGTCGGCGGCACTCTGTGGATTGCCAGCCTCGACGGCATATACTCCTTCGACATGGAAAGCGGACAGGTTTCCAACAAATCGCAGGGACTGCCTCACCGCTCAACCTACTCGCTGCTCCGCGACCGCCGAGGAGTGATTTATGCAGGAACCTACAACGGCCTTGCCCGCTTCAACGAGGCCAAAGGACTATTCGAAGCCGTAGAGCTGCCGGCCAACATGCCCAGGCGCGACATCGTGTTTGTCAACAGTCTTCTCGAATCGGACGATGGAAGCACCATCTACGTAGGCACCGAGGGTGCTCTCTATACCTACCTTCCCTCAACCGACCGGTGGGCAGAAGTCGAAAGTTTCGACGGCAACAACATCAAAAGCCTGTCGCGAAGACTTAACGACAACATTATTGTGGGCACCGACAATGGTGTATTCTCTCTAAATGCCAACGGCTCGCTGCAACACTACAAGCACGATTCGCGAAAGGACAATTCTCTTAGCGACAATGAGATATGGTGTGTCGATTTCGACGGCTCTCAGGTGTGGGCCGGCCACGAACGCGGTTTCTCAATAGCATCGGACACACGCACAATGTACTCCGCTGGCCTGGCAGCCTTCACCGATTCGGGCGAGGGAAACGATATATCAAACATCTACCGCGACCGCAGCGGACGCCTATGGCTCGGAGGCACCGGCGGTCTGATACGCATCGATAACGACGGCACAAGCCATTGGTACCGTCACAACGATTCCCGCCACGCTCTTCATCACAACCGCATCCGCTCCATAATGGAGGACAGCGACGGTAATTTGTGGATTTCTTCCGACGGGGGTATTGAACGTTTCAACCCTGCGTCCGACAGCTTCGACAATTTTCACATTGCCGACAGCCAAGGCACGCATAACAGCCACTGGGTATACGCCATGGTCGAGGACAAGGATCACTTCTGGGTGGGCAGTTACTTAGGGGGAATTCATTATGTCGACAAGTCGAAATTTGCTGCCAACGGAGGTACTGTCACAGCCGATTTTTCCATCAATGCCGACTCGCATCAGTTCAAAAACAACAAGGTTAATCTTGCAAACGAACTTGTGAACAATGTGGTGCTCGACAACGAAGGACGTGTTTGGATTTTGCTTTTCCGCGACCGCAACCTCACCGTCATAGCCCCCGACGGTAAAGCAGACTACTTCGACATTCTGGAAATGACCGGTTCCTATCCCTCCAATATCTGCACCGACAATGCCGGGCGCCTGTGGTGCGCTGTCGACGGAGGGGTGGTGCTCTTCGACAGGACCGAAAAGCCACGCATCTGCCGTTTTGCTGTGTCGCCCGAGATGGACAAAGGCGTGCTGGCAATGGGCCCGGTAGGCAACGACTTGTGGGTCTCGACGGTCAACAATGTGTGGCGAATCGACGGCAACACCCTCGAGACATCTATTGTGGCCCTGCCGCCTAAACGCTACATGTCCATCTACGACGACAAGGCCACCGGCAAAGTGTACCTTGGCAGTGCCGACGAAATCACTGTGGCCGAGCCGAAAAGACTGGGTCCCTCATCCAACTTGGGAAGCATCAGTGTGGCGGTCGACAATGGTACTCCTTTCAGCCGCTCGGCCAACTCTCAGTTGCTCCGCGGAATTTCACTCCCCTCGGGAGGAGGAATCAAACTTCTTGCCGGCTCCGTGGACTTTTCGCCCGACATAGTGAGGCAATATGCCTACAAACTCACCAAAAACGCCGCCGACAGCATAAGCGGCTGGACCTACCTGCCACACGGAGCCAACGAAATTGCGCTCAGCGGTCTGTCGGCCGGCAATTACATCTTGTTGGTGAAGGATGCCGGCATGGCCGGAAACATTCTTAGCCTGCCGGTGCATGTGGCACAACCCTGGCATCTACAGTGGTGGGCTTTGGCGCTCTACACCCTCATTGTCACAGCCATAGCCCTGATTGTAATTCTATACTTCCGGCGCCGTAACCTCCGCGCAATGCACGAGCAGGAGCGCCGCCGGGCCCTGGAAAATGTGGAGCGCAAGCTAACATTCCTCTCCGATATTTCGCACGATCTAAAAACGCCTCTTTCAATGATTATGGGTCCGGTGAGTGTCCTCAAGGAAAAAGCTGCCGACCCCCAGAACCGGCACATACTTGAAAACATCTACGACAACGCGGTGAAACTCAACAACATGATTCATCGCACCCTCGAATTGAAACAACTGGAGGACAACGGCGAGAATCTGCTGATTATGTCAACGTTCGACCTTGTCGACTTCTGCCGCACGATTTTCGAGGCTTTCAACGAGAACAACAGCTCGAAGAAATTTGTCTTCCACACCGAGGCCGAGCAGATTATGATAGAAGCCGACGCGGTAAAGATGGAGTCGGTGGTGACAAACCTGCTCTCCAACGCCTGCAAATACTCCGACGACGGTGCAACAATATCCATGGGTCTGGCCACCGCCGACGGCAAGGTGAGGATGGTGGTGTCGGACGACGGCATGGGCATACCCGAAAAAGACCAGAGCCTTGTCTTCCAGCGCATGTTCCGCTCGCCGTCGACAGCTTCGCTGCGCGAGGGCACAGGCCTGGGGCTCTACCTCATCAAGCACTATCTCGAACTGATGGGCGGCACCATCGACCTTTTCAGCCGTACGGGCGAAGGCTCGTCCTTTGTCATCACCCTGCCGATGAGCGAACAGACATCTGTTCCCGACGGCGAGGCTGCCGACGATGCGGCCGCCGGAAAGCAGAAAATACTCATTGTGGAGGATAACAGCCAGATAGCCGGCTTCCTCAAAGACCTTCTCCGCACCAACTACAAGTGCATGACTGCGGCCAACGGACGCGCCGGACTGGCTTTGGCGGCTTCGTTCGAACCGGATCTGATTATAGTGGACCAGATGATGCCGCTGATGAGCGGCACGGAGATGGTGAAACGAATCAAGCAGAACAAGCGTCTTGCTCTCACTCCCATCATCATGCTCACCGCCAAGGACGATGTCGGCACCGAGAACGAAAGCACCAGGCTTGGAGTGGATGTGTTCATGAGCAAGCCTTTTGATCCGGCGGCACTGCTGCTGCGCGTCAGAAACCTGATTGAGACACGCGCGATGCTCCGCAACGACGCCCGCATAGCCACCATCACCGAGCCCAAACCAATAGAGGCCGAATCGCAGTCGGAGAAACAGCTCGCCATGATTGCCAAAACCATAGAGGAGAACATAGCCGAGCCCGAGATGAGCGTAGCCTTCCTCAGCGAGAAAACAGGCTTGGGCAGCAAGCAGCTCTACCGTATCATCAAGAAATATATGGGTGTGTCGCCCGGCGACTATATCCGCAACGTGCGTCTGCAGAAAGCCGCCATGCTTCTGAGCCAGCAGCGTTTCACTGTGGCCGAAGTGGGCTATATGGTGGGCTTCAAGTCACCCTCCTACTTCACCAAGTGCTTCACCGAGCACTACGGTACCACCCCCAGCCAGTACAAAGAATAATTTGTCGGTTTCGACAAGAAATTGTATCTTTGCATAAGAAATAGCGGCACCCGCGTGGCGCACAATACATAATGCATTGAATATCACAGAGCTTCACATCTCATTTTTGCTTGAGCGCAACGGCTGGGTCGCTGTGCCTGCCTTGGGTGTGTTCATGCTCCACCGTCAGCCCTCGGTGCTGCAGCAGGACGGCTTGCTGTTGGCGCCGCGTTGGTCCATAAGCTTCGACGCAGCTGCCAGAACGGGGTCCGACGACGCTCTGTGCCGTTCCATAGCCTTGCGCGAAGCTTGTTCCAACGATGCAGCCACCAAAATACTGACAACTGATGTCAACCGTATAAAGGCACAGCTTGCCTCTGAAGGCTCGGCTGAAATAGGTTTGATAGGCACGCTAAAATTCGACAACGGCACTATAGTTTTCGAACAAGATGCCGCATGGAACTTGCCGGGATGGAGCTTCAACGATTTTGTCCTCCAACCGCTTGACACTCAGAGCGTCAAGTCCGAAATTGTCGTTCCCGACGAAGATGAACGCCGCGAAACCTTCCTGCGCTCGCTGCGACGCACGGCATCGGGAGCCGCCGCCATTGCCGGTTTTGCCCTTGTAGCCTTCATAGCCTCACAACTTCCACAGCGTAACACCGTAGCTCGTTCGGCTTCGCTCTACCACAACGACACTGCTGTGAATGTCGGTATCACCTCTCAGACCGGAGATGCCGAACGGGCACCAATCATGCTGGTGTTCAACACTCCCTCCGACGGCACTGCCGCTGTCGACATGGCCGAAAGCATTCCGGCAAAGCCCGGCAAATATTGCCTCGTTGTAGCCTCGCTGGCCTCTAAAGCCGATGCCTTGATTTTTATAAATGGTCGTCCGGACATGCATATTCTTGAAAAAGACGGTCGTTTCCGCGTATATACCCTCAATGCCGAAACTTTCGAAGCACTTCAGACGTTAGCACAAAAGGAAAATGTCTACGCCACTTTCCCCTCGGCATGGATTTGCCGCAGCGATAAATAATCCGGTCAGATAGCTTGTCTCCTGTATCCGGAATAGCACTTTATTAATTATTAATTCTTCAGAAATGTCGCTCCACGAACTACTCCTCACCCGTCACAGCATACGCCGCTACACCGAGCAGCCTCTCAACCCCGAAGATGTCAAAACTATTCTCGAAGCCGGCCTGCTGGCTCCTTCGTCGAAGAACGCCCGTTGCTGGCAGTTTGTCGTTGTCGAAGACCCCGATGCTCTTGCTCGTCTCTCGGAGTTTAAACCTCAATACCAGGCTTCAGTAAAAGGCTGCCGAATGGCTGTGGTGGTCGTTGTCGACCCCGAAAAAAGCGAGGCCTACATCGAAGATGCAACAGCTGCTGCAATTTTGATGCACCTTCAGGCTGCAGACTTGGGTATAGGCTCTTGCTGGGTACAGGTGCGAGGCCGTTTTGCCGCAGATGGCGAAAGCTCGGAAGATGTGGTACGCGACCTTCTCGATATTCCTCACAACATGGTGGTTGAGTGCGTGATGACTTTTGGCTACCCCGACGAAAAACGCCGTCCGGTCGACCCCTCGAAGCTGCTTTGGGAAAAAGTCCATCTCGGCACATGGCGCCACGAAGCGGAGGACGGCCAGCTGTAATGGAAAATGCTCAAACAAAGCCCGAAATAGTTCCCGATATAATTATTGTTGGAGCCGGCAACGTGGCCACACATCTGGCTCGTGCTTTTGCCCCGCGCCTTCGCGCTGTGCTCAGCCGCAACGAAAAGCATGCCAGAGACCTTGCGCAGAGCATCGGCCCCGACGTAGTCTGGGGTACTCCGCAATTATTGCCTTCCTTGCAGGCCTCTATTATCATTTTCAGCTTGGCCGACAACGCCCTTGCCGCCACAGCTGCCGCCATAGGCACACTCCCGGGCCATCCCTTGGTACTCCACACCTCGGGGACGGTGACCAAAGATGCTCTGTCCACCTTGTCACCGCGCACCGGCGTGCTCTACCCTCTCCAGACATTTTCCAAAGATAAATACGTGGACATGTGCCGCGTGCCTTTCTTCACCGAGACAGCAGCCGAGGCCGACCTTCCTCTTGTCGAAGCCCTTGCCGCATCGGTTTCATCGACCGTGCACCATGCCGACGAAGCACACCGCCGCCGGCTGCACATTGCCGGCGTATTCGCCTCAAATTTCCCAAATATTCTCTACGAAATCACAGGAAAGATACTTGCCGATGCCGGTTATCCGCTCGACACGGTGCGTCCGCTTGTCGAAGCAATGACTGCCAAGGCTTTCGACATGGGGCCGCATGACGCACAGACAGGTCCTGCCCGCCGTGGCGACCTTCAGGTGATGCGCAGCCACGAGGAGGCATTGCCTCCCGAACTGGCGCAAATCTACCACATCCTTTCGGAGTACATTGTCAACACTCACAAATCTGACAAAGGCCAATGAGTAAAATCGACTACAATCTTCTCAAAATCAAAGGCATCGTTTGTGATGTCGACGGAGTGCTCTCCCCAACCGTAGTGCCCATGGATGCAAACGGCGTGCCACAGCGCATGGCAAATCTCAAAGACGGTTACGCTATGCAGTTGGCAGTGAAAAAAGGTATTCGCTTCGCCATTATCTCTGGTGCCGATGTGCAGCAGGTGCGCAATCGCTTTATGAAGCTCGGCATTACCGACATATTCCTCGGCGCAGGCATGGACAAACTCGAAGCTCTCAAAAAATGGCTCAATGACAGCGGTTTAAAACCCGACGAAGTGGCCTATCTCGGCGACGACATACCCGACCTCGCTCCTATGCTTGCCGTGGGCTTGCCCGTGGCACCGCGCGATGCGGCTATCGAGGTACGAGCAATTGCACGCTACATCACCGCGGCCGACGGAGGCAGGGGCGTGGCTCGCGAAGTAGTAGAGCAAGTTCTTAAAGCTCAAGACCTTTGGCCGGTAACGGCAGCTTCATTCGGCTTATGAGCACACCAATCCACAGCACACTTGCAGCAATGCCGCCGCTGCCTTCGCCCGTGCTCGAAGGCAAACACTTTATTCTCGCCAGCAATTCACCGCGCCGCCGCGAATTGTTGTCTATGATTCTGCCTCATTTCGACATTGCCCCTTCCCGTAACGTCGACGAGACATATTCCGCCGCTCTTCCGGCCGACGAAGTACCTGTTTTCCTTGCTCAATTAAAGGCCAAGGCTTACAGCGACTTGATTACTCCCGACACAGTTCTGATTACTGCCGATACGGTGGTGATATGCCAGGACTGCATCATGGGCAAACCTCACAATGCCGATGAAGCACAACGGATGCTGGCCATGCTCGCCGGCCGCACACATACGGTTGTCACCGGTGTGTGCATATCAACGGCCAAAGGATGCAAGACATTTTCCGAACATACACAAGTACATTTTGCTCCGCTCACACTTGAACAGATCGACCAATACATCGCTCGTTTTGCGCCATTCGACAAAGCCGGGGCCTACGGCATCCAGGAATGGATCGGTGCCGTCGGCATAACCGGCATCACAGGATGCTTCTACAACGTGATGGGCCTCCCTCTCCACTCCCTCTATGAGGCAATGACTAATGCTTAATTTAGAATGCATAATTTGTAATGCATAATGCATAATTTATAATGCATAGTGGGAGCGCGAAGCCATGGCTTTGCGCTCCCACATTCAATATTCCTGTCTCAAATGTGATTTTATTACCTTTTGAGACTGATTTATACCTAAAATCGTTGCATAGATGCCACAGAAATGCTAATTTTGCATCAGGAACCATCCGACTATCTTAAGGAATATTTATCTACATAGCAATGTCTCTTCAGTATTTGAAAACTACACACACTAAAACTCTGCATCCTGCGGAGAGCTTGCTTGTACCCCCCTCTATTTTAACTTGCTGGTTTTCAGCGCTTTATGCTTTTAGCTCACTATTTAGCAGGTCTTTTATCAACCTTTCCAACTTGAATAACCCCCATGCCCGCGGCTTCCATGCCAAGGCTCTTGCAATAAAACAACCGTCTATGACAAAAAATATGAGAACCGTCCTATTGCGTCTTGCTGCAATAGTTGTGCTCGCTTTAGGGGCTACGTCCGCGAAGGCCGGCAACAACCTTGCACTGAAGACCAACTTGCTGTGGGATGCCGCACTCAGTCCTAACATCGGAGCCGAAGTTGTTCTTGCCCCGCGATGGAGCCTTGACTTGTCGGCACAGCTCAACGCATGGACCCTCAACGGCGGACGCCGTTGGAAACACTGGCTCGTGCAGCCTGAAGTACGCTACTGGTTTTGCGAATCCTTCGGTGGACATTTCCTTGCCGCTCATGCCATAGGAGGGGCCTATAACTTCGGCAAGCTGCCATGGCACAAATTCCTCAACAACGACCTGGGGCAGTTGCGCGACCGTCGCTACCAGGGCTGGGGGGCAGGCCTCGGAGTGGGTTATGGCTACTCCTGGCCTTTGGCAAAACATTGGAGTGTCGAAGCCGAAATTGCTCTCGGATGGATATACACACGCTACGATGTTTACCCATGCGCAAAATGCGGCACAAAGATTGAAAGCGACCGTTCCCACAATTATTTCGGCCCTACAAAGGCGGCCATCAACCTCATTTATGTGTTCTGAGCCATGACAACGATGTTAAAAATCAACTATCGAAGAACTGCCGCCGCTCTTGCCGCTGCCGTCCTGACCTGCACTGCTTGGGCACACACCATGCCCTCGCTGGCCATCGACAATGCTGAAATTTGCACCGATGATGCCACTCTCGAGTTGTCGTTTATCCTCGACCCTTCAAGCTATAACATAGGCTCCAACCGCCAGCTCACACTCACACCCGTTGTCACCTCCGGCGACAGCATCGCCGCAATGCATCCGGTGGTAATAGCCGGCTATAACCGCTACTACCATTTGCTGCGCCGGCCCGAAGCAATGCCTCAAGGGGCTGTTCTCATCCGTTCGGGCAAAAAAGAACATTTTAGCTACAACGAGGCTTTGCCCATGAAGCAATGGATGCTACAGAGCAAAGTCGAAATCAAAGCCGACGAAAGCGGATGCTGCGGTGCTCCCGAACGTAACGACCGCGTGTCCGTGGCTCAGCTCGACCTACGTCCGGCTTCGTTCATGGTTCCACCCGACTATTCTGTCAAGGCCCCTGCCGCATCCGACAACAAAACCACAGAGCTCAGCGGCAGCGCATATATCGACTTCCGTGTAAACCGAACAGAAATCGACCCGTCCTACCGCCGAAACCCCGAGGAACTGGCAGCCATACTGGTGACAATCGACACAGTTGTAGGAAACCCCGACGCTACCATCAACCGCATAGAAATCAAAGGATTCGCTTCGCCAGAGGGAAAATACTCAAACAACGAACGTCTGGCCAAAGGACGCACCAAGGCCCTCAAAGAGTATGTAATCAAGACCTACGGATTCGAACCTTCAATCTTCGACACTTCCTTCGAGCCCGAGGACTGGGACGGTCTGCGCCGTTTTCTTCAAAAGTCTGCGCTCCAGGCGCGAAACGAGTTGCTCGACATTGCCAACAACAGCAAACTTAGCCCCGACGAAAAGGACAACACCATGCGCCGACGTTTCCCCGCCGACTATAAATTCCTGCTCGACAACGTCTATCCCGGTCTGCGTCATTCCGACTATAAGGTGAACTACACCATACGAACATATACCGACATCGAAGAGATTCGGCGCATCATGGAAGAACGGCCGGGCAACCTGAGCCTCAACGAGTTCTACCTCCTCGCCCACTCCTACACCCCCGGCAGCGACGAATATAACCGAGTGTTCGACACCGCTGTGCGTGTCTATCCCAACGACCCTGTAAGCAACCTCAATGCTGCTGCAGTGGCTGTGAACAAGGGCGACTTCCTCGGAGCCGAACGGTTCCTGGCCCGTTGTGCCGACCGCCCCGAGGCGGCATATATAAGAGGTGTTGCAATGGCAAACCAAGGTAAGTTCAGCGAGGCGAAGGCTTGGCTCATAAATGCCGACAAGGCTGGCATCGACGAAGCTGCCGCTCCGCTCGAAAATGTCAACAAAATACTCGACAAGCAAGACCGCAAAATTGAATATATTCCAGATAACCATCAAAATATCTTCACTAAGAAAAAATAAGAAATTACAAATTAATAAACCTCTAAAATCAATCTAACTATGAAGTATCTTAGCAGATTACTCGCAGGGGCTCTCCTCGTCAGCCTGACGGCTTGCTCCTCCGATGAGCCCACGGCACCCGGTGGAGAAACCACCGAACCAGGCGAACCGTTCTATTCAACAATCTCTTTCAAAATGCCAACCGGTTCACGTAGCGGTGAAGCTAATGAAGGTGAAGAAGTGGGTAAAGACTACGAAAACTATGTAGGCTCAATTCTTGTAATCCTTTCATCGTATGATGAAACTGCAAATGATTACAAATTTATCACTTGTGCCGCTAACGATGCCACAGGTTCAAACGACAAATATACCATCGTTTTCCAGAACCGTGACGAACTTCTAGCCCATGCCGGTGAAGAAGTATATGTCTTCGCATACTGTAATCCAACTCAAGCCCTTCGCAACAAAGTTCTAGGCAATCCTGTTGCAGATGGTTATGTAGGCGGTCTTGCTGCTGGAACATCATTCAAAGACCTCGTATGTGGCGGAGAAGACGACGATACCGACGTAACATCAACCTGGATGGAAAAAGGATTCCTTATGACAAGTGTTTCATTGCATAAAGTCTTCCTTGGCGATGAAAAGGAAAAAGGTTCGGGAATGCCAACAGATGAAGAAGCAAAAAAGATATATAAAGCAACACACGAAGCTTATCTTAAGACATTCAGTGTCAAGACCAACGCATTCCCTCTATGTCCCAATATTGGAACAGCAGATAAGCCAATCGAAACACCTATTGAAGTTGTTCGCACCGCTTCACGTTTCGATATTCGCGATGCCTCACCTAAAGCAGATGGCAAGGATTTTACTTACTATGTCTATAAAGATGGGGTGGACTGGGAAAATAAAGACTATGTGCACAACGATGAAGATGTTGTAGCTTCCGTAAGCTACACCCGTGTTGCACTCTTCAATGTCAGCAACCAGTTTTACTATCTACCTCGCACAAGTTTAGACGGAACAATGAATTCTGCTAAATATTGCCCAGGCACAATCGGCATGGAGTATATTGCAGATCCCAACAATGGAGATAAATTAACAAGTGCTTTTGTCGTGTCTCCCACTTCTCGCACATACTCCATGACCCTCGCAGAAAATGCAAAACTTGATCCTACAGCTGATAATCCCGGGGGTCTTACTTGGACTTCTCTTGAATCCATCAAAGATAAAGATGATAACGACAATTCTTGGAATCAAAAAGAAGGAGAATCAACATCGAAGAAACCCGAATGGGAGGGTTATAAAATTTGGACTTATGCTTCTGAAAATACTTTTCCTAAAAACGCAACCGCAGATCCATACGAAACCAAAACAAATACAACCGGTATTGTTTTCGAAGCTGAAATTAATGTAACTACGGAGAAAGGCGAAAATGGAAAGTATCCTACAATGTACCTTTTCAAATCTCAGCTCTACAAGTCTGATATTCAGATGGCTATTGCAGCCAAACAAAATCCTTCAAGTGAACTTGCTCAGCGTTTCGACCAGTGCTTCACTGCTGAAGAAGATGAAACAGGCAAAATCATATCTGTTACCACGAAAGCACTAGAAGAAAATAAAACCATAGATAATTATGGATTTACTGCCTACGAACCCACAGCTGATGGAAAATATCGTTGCTACTATTTCTACTACAATCAACATATAAATGACAACGACCCAGCAGCTATTGGCAACATGGAATTTGCTACAGTTCGAAATAACATTTATAAATTGTCAATCAAAACAGTACGTTCCCTCGGCAATTTCACTCAACCGGATCCTGGAGCATGGGATATCTACTTCACTCTTGATGTAGTTCTCAAAGACTGGGTTGTTCGCGTGAATGAGGGCATCGAATTCTAATTGAATAATGCGAGCGCGAAGCCATGGAAGCGAGGTGTCCTCACCTCGCCCGGACGCAAAACCACAGCCATACATTTATTAAAATGTACGCCTCTGAATATTCGGGCAACCAGCCAGCCCGGCGAGGTGAGGACACCTCGCTTCCATGGCTTCGCGCTCGCATTTGCCTGGCGACCATCCAGCCTGGCGAGGTGAGGACACCTCGCTTCCATGGCTTCGCGCTCAACCCATCGCGTAGCGATATAACCCGTCGGCACCGCCGGCATAACCCGTTGCCCACGCGGGCAACATAACCTCCTTTTTATCAGTGATTAAACCGCCACACATACTGCTTTTTGCGGCTTCGTCCATAGCCGTGCTGGCTTCGTGTTCGATGGTGAACGACGACCTCGACCCTTGCCGCGTGGGCGTTGAGTTGCGTTTTCTCTACGACTACAACCTGGAGTCGGCAAACGCACTACCCTCGCAGGTGCACTGTCTCACACTCCATGTCTACGACAGCGAGGGGCGCTATGTCAGCACCCTGACGGAGACAAGCGGCAAGCTCACCGACGAAAACTACCGCATGGCCGTAGACCTCGCTCCCGGCACTTATCATGCCGTGGCCTACGGCGGCATTGCATGTCCCGAAGCTTCTTTTGCTCACGATGCCCAGCCGGCACCCGGCAGCTTCTACTCCGAAATTAGCATGCGTCTCAAGCTCGATCACGTGGGCAAGTCTCTCCACGACCACTTCCACGGCACGGCCGATTTTACCGTGGCCGACGGAACTGTGGACTATCAAGCTGTAGACTTGCACATGAGCAAGACTACCAACAATATACGAATCCTTCTGCAGCAGCTCGACGGTGCCGACCTCGACGGCAAGGATTTCGACTTTGCTATTACCGACAGCAACAGCCTTCTGGACCACACCAATACCCCCGTGGAAGGCACCGAGACCACTACATATACCCAATGGACCAGCGGCAGCGTGCCTCTGGCCGATGTCGACGACGACCAGGCCGTCAAGCCCCATGGTCGCGCACTTTCGTTTGGCTCGCTTGCCTACGGCGAAATCAGCACCTCGCGAATCTACGAACGCACCAAGCCCCAACTCACCATCACCTACCACGAAACAGGCAATGTTATCGCTCAGATACCTTTGCACAAGTTCCTTGCCGCCACCAAGAGCGACGATTCCAAATGGTCCGACCAGGAATATCTGGACCGTGGAAGCCGCTGGAACCTCACTTTCTTCCTCGACGGAAACATGCAGTGGTACAGCGTGAGCATCATTGTCAACGGCTACGTGGTACGCGTCAACGATATAGAATTCGACTAAACCATCCTCAAAACCCATGCGCACACTCAAGCACACAATTCTCATCATGGCCTCGGCGGCAATGCTGTGGCTTGTGGCTGCGTGCGCCGACAAAACCGACATTCCCGTGCCCGAACCGCTGCCGGCAACCACCAACCTGGTGCTCGACCTGCGCGTCAACGGCACACCGGCATCGCGTGCCGCAAGCGCCGCCGACCGGCTTCCGGCCGGCGACTGGGAGCTGATTCACACCCTGCGCATCATCATCCTCGCAGCCGACGGTCATGTGGAGCATAACGGTCGCTACGACCTCTCTTCTCCCGCCGTGCAGCATACCATTACCATTGCCGTGCCTAACGCCGAGGCAAAGAAAATTATTTTTATTGCCAACGAAGACCATTTTACCGTTGTCGACCCTTCCACAGACACCAGCATAGGAGCGGCCGAATATTTCAACAGCCTCTACGCCACCATAACGGCCACCGAGGGCAACACGCTCACAGGAGACAAATGGACTACCCTGCAGGACATTGCCATGCGCACCGCCGACAATCCCGTGTTCTCAACCGACCAGCTGCTCCACGACCGCATCCCCCTGCCCGCTTCGGCGATCTACGAGAATGTTGTCATACCGCGCCAGCCAACCTACTCACGCACATTCTATCTCCACCGCGCCGCCGCAAAATATACCTATCGGCTGACAAACAACAAATCGCAAGCCTCGGTAGTGGTTAACTCTGCCACTGTCAACTATGTGGCACCGTCTCAGTATCTTTTCCCCCATATCACTTGGACCGATAACAGCCAGCAAACTTTCAGCAGCTACACCCCGCTGTCCGACACCGGCACGCAAAACGTTTACACAGTCAACTTGGGAATCGACGATAACGAAACCCGCGATTTTGTGCTATACCTCCCTGAAGGAACAAATAAGATTGCTCAAGAAAATATCGGACCCGGCATATTGCAGGATGTTCCCTATCGCACAGGACTAATCATAAACGCCGATACAACAAGCCCCGTGATGCACGACATAACAGTTGGCGACGATGATAATTTAAAACCTTCCAAGTTTACCCCAATGACAACTCTGCCTCGAAACACCAATGTCATTATCAACGGAGACATCTCCTTCCGTGCCACAGCGGCTACACTCACCATGAACTACACCGTGTGTGAATGGTGGAACTATGAAACCGACATACCTCCCTACAACTAAATGAAATCTTTTCTCTGTAACTACATATACCTCCCCATCTTCCTGCTGCTCACCTTGGCGGCAGCCGCTTGCTCCGACGAAATAAAAGCCCCCGAAAATAGCAATGTTCCCGAAGGATTGCCGGCGACGCTGTCGATGAAAGTCGACTTGCTGAACCGTGCCGTCATTTCACGTGCCGACGTCCGTGGCGCCAATCCCGACCAACGCATTACATCGCTCTGGATTGGCCTGTTCAATGCCCACACCGGTGCTAAAAAAGATTTCTTCAGTTTTTCCGACGATACCGACGATACTTTTGAAGAAAACTGGCGGCATGTGAATATCAGCACTACCTCGGGGGTGACACGCGTGGTGGGGGTGGCGAACTTCGAAAACCGTTTTGCCGTTGTCAAAGATGGCGATGGGGTGAAACTTGTAAGCCTCACGGAGGCGCTAAATGCAATTGAAACGTTCGAAGACTTCGAAAACATGGCCGTGACATTCAACGAACGTGCCGAAATTTCCACTTCCGAACCGCTCAATGCCTTGCTGATGACAGGACGCTACTCAGAGCATTATTCCGACGGAGAATCCCACAACGGCATAATTCCTGAAGAAAACACTTTCGTCATTACTCCCGGCAATTACTCCGCTCCGGGCTGTATACACCTTCGCCGCCTCATCTCTCAGAACAAATTCAACATCACCTACAACACAGAAAATATCAAGAGCTTCAAAATCATAGAATGGCAGGCTCACAATGTGCCTAATTCCTCGTGGTTGCGTGAACGAAACGGTGAAAACGACATCCAGCGCAATTCAGGCGAAGTATATTCAATCAACGGCCTTGCTGTTAGCGAATCGGAAAAATTCAACACATTCACGACCAAAGACAATGTGATCAGTTTCGATTACTGGCAGCTCGAGAACCTCCACACAGGCCTCGAGCCCGCCGAAAGCGACAAATCGGCTGCAGGCGACTACTACGCCTACCGCGAACGCGAGCACAAAAACGAAGAAAACGGCGAAAATACACGCGTTTTCTCAAGTCTGACAGCCACTAACGACCCCGATGACTACAACAATAACGCTTCCTATCTCACTTTCAACGTTGAAATGGAGATGAATGTGGACGAAAACGGTAATATACTAAACCCCGACGATGTGTTGTCGCGCATTGTCAAAGCTACGTACACCGTTCACCTCGGTTATTGCGAAAACAAGTCCGACAAGAAAAAACAGGCAATGGACTTCAACTGCCGCCGTAATGCAAAATATACCTATAATCTAACCATCAACAATGTCAACAGCATGATGGTGGAAGCTTTGCGCGAAGGCGAGCCTACTCCTTCGGTAATCGGCGACATTACCGACAGTAATCAGGCTTCGACCAAACTTGACTGTCACTATAACGTGACAAACCTTTATTTCACTCAAAAAGAACTCGAGGAATTCAAATTTGCCATCGAAGCGTTCGGTTCGGCCGGCGAAAGAAAATTCTACACCCAGGACAACCATCCCTTGGATTCCGACGATGATTTCCGTTTCTACTCATGGATTGAACTTCGCCCTACCACTAAGGAAGATATAATTGCAGAATACAAGCCACACTCCGGCGACTATGCCGATGGAAAAACTTATTATCTCCACGAGATGAAGGGAAAACCGGCTGGATGGTACACCATATTCATTAATGAATATACCTATGAGGATTTCGATGAGAGTGGTTCGATTAAACCAGCCGACAAAAACAACTGGCATTGGTACTGCGGTGCTCCTGACCGCCGTGTGTGGTTCAACATCAACTCACAGGTTTCGGCCGACGGACATACTTCATACTATACATCGAAATATGCATTCTCTCAGACTTCTATTCAGACATATTACGACAAAAGCCAGGATTTCGAAGCTCTTGGGGTGGAACACGTCAACGAATCACTTGGAATTAACATACGTAACAATTGGAACAACGGTCAAGATATGATTCGGACCGGAGCCGGGTACGAAGGTACTTCCGGCCGCTACAATCTGGGGCAATACCTCATGGGGGCTACGCCAAGAGGCAGCGCAAAGACAGATTGGGGTCAATACGCCTGGACAGAGCATCTCTATGTCAACAAGTTACTTAAAGTTAATGCTATCAACAACCAGAATTATAAACGCGATGCGAGAACCGAGCATGTCCCTGCATATCATTTCACAGGCAAAAATGATGTCAGCCAGGAAAATACGTCTGTAAATATTTCCTACATCCCCGACTACGATGTCGACCAAACCGAAAGTCCGCAATACATGGAGATGATCACCGCATGCCTTAACCGCAACCGCGACAATAACGGCAATGGATATATCGACAAAAACGAAATTCGATGGTTTGTGCCTTCCGACTTCCAGATGATTCGTGTCATTCTGGGCCGTCAAGCCCTAAGATCGCCTGTAATGGACTACGACGGTATAACAAACAATATCAACCCTTCCAACGAACTGAACAGCCGTTTTCTCATTGCGTGTGCCAACGGCAAAATTCTTTGGGCCATGGAAGGTCTGTCGACCTCTGCGTGGTATCCGAGTTGGAACCCTAAAACTCAGGCTCCGTGGAACGTGCGCTGCGTTAGGTATATGGGCTCTGATATTGCCGATTTCAACATCCATACCCGCGTCAATCCACCATACGACCGCGACAAGGAGAATGAAAACAAAATACTGATGGACCGAATGGACAAGCGTGCAATCAGGGTCGAGGCTTACCGCGATTCCAAATATCCTATGCCGCCACATGTACTTAACGACCAAGTGTACAACAGGTGTTTCAAACAATTCGAAATTCATCCCGACGAAGTTATCGTATTGAATTCGGATGTTGTGGGTAATACGTCAATGTATCTTTCCGACTATCTGAGCCGGAATAATCCATGCGAAAAATTGAATAACAAGATGGGTAAAGACGGATGGCGTGTGCCAAACCAAAAAGAGCTGTCGATTATGTCGACCTACAAAAAGCCCGGTTCGAATGATTCATATTATTCTGCCGAAGGCACAGGAGTGTCATATCTGATTAGCTGCTCTTTCACATTCTTTGACAATTCCGGCGCTCCGGCTACTGCAACAAACCCCGTGAATTTCCAAAATCACCTTTCTTTGAAAATCACTACTGATTCCGGTCAGGGAACACAGGCTTCGACAAATAAAGATGATGGTGTCAAAACAGACAGGGTGCCAAACGATAAAATTGGTGTCCGTTGTGTCCGCGACGTGCCATAATATTATGAATATCAAAAATATCGCAGCTGTAGCACTCATCCTCCTTGTCCTGGCGGCTTGCAGCGGAAATGTAGGGACGCGCCATGGCGCGTCCACCGAGGCTATGGGCAGCAACGAAACCACCGGTGTGCCGGCGGAGATTGCTCTCCCTGCCGTGCCGGCTTCGCTTACCACTCCGGACGAACGTGCACAATGGCTCGCAGTTCACTACTGGGACGCTCTCGATTTTGCCCACACGGCCCTGAGCCTCGACACGGCATATATGGAGCAAAGTTTTGCCAACTACACAACGGTGCTGGCTCTCACTGCCGACAGTGTGCGCACAGTCGCCGTCGCTGCTCTGATGGACCGTGCAGCCGCTGTGCCTGCAGCCCGCGACTTTCTCGCCGACATTGCCGAACGCTATCTCTACAACCCCGAATCGCCCGTATACAACGAAGAGCTATATCTTCACTTTGTCGATTATGAAATTGCCCGAAACGGCAGCACCACGGCCCTGCAGGAGCTGCGCTCCGACATCCTCAAAAACCGTCCCGGCAGCGAGGCTCCCGATATAGAGCTAACCTATGCCGATGGCCACCGCAGCCGCCTGCTGCGCGGCGATGATGCCGAAATCCTCCTGATCTTCTACGAGCCCGACTGCAACGTGTGCCACGACACTATGGCACGCCTCGCCGCCGACAACACCGTGGCGCAAGGAATAGCCGACGGCACACTGCGCATTGTGGCTCTGTATCTTGGCAATGACATTGCCGCCTGGCGCAAGCATGCCGCCACGCTGCCATCGTCGTGGGAAGTGACACGCGATGCCGCCGGCACCGTCGACCGCCGCGAGTTATATCTGGTTCGAGCCACCCCCACCATCTACCTCATCAAAGGAAACATCATCCGCGCCAAAGACCTCCGCCTTTAAAAGTTAAGAGTGAAGAGTAAAGAGTGAAGAGTAAAGAGTAAAGAGTTTAAAATTTAAAATTTAGAGTTTAGAGTTTAGAATGCATAATGGCGAGCGCGAAGCCATGGAGGCGAGGTGTCCTCACCTCGCACCGGCAGCAAAACCGCAGCCATACATTTATTAAATGCGAGCGCGAAGCCATGGAGGCGACAAAGCACTTTAGTGCCAAATAATCAATGAAAGGGCGATAGCCTCACCTCGCACGGCAGCTAAACCACAGCCATACATTTATAAAATGCTCGTATAAAATGCTCGCCTCTGTGTAGCCGGGCAACCATCCAACCGGGGGCGAGGTGAGGCTGTCATAAAAAAAGCCCGGAGGTCCGGGCTTTTTTATGGATGCGAGGATGGATCAGCACACGCCGAGACCCATCATGGCGTTGGCAACCTTCATGAAACCGGCAATGTTGGCACCCTTCATGTAGTTGATATAACCGTCGGGTTCAACACCGTAACGGAGGCACTGCTCGTGGATGTCGGTCATAATTGTGTGGAGTTTTTCATCCACTTCCTGAGCCGGCCACTGCAGGTGCATGGCGTTCTGGCTCATTTCCAGACCTGAGGTGGCCACGCCGCCGGCGTTCACAGCCTTGCCGGGAGCATAGATTGTGCGGCTGGCAATGAAAGCATCGATAGCTTCGGGTGTGCAACCCATGTTCGATACTTCGGCAACCATTTCGACACCGTTGGCAATCAAAGCCTTGGCATCATCGCCGTTGAGCTCGTTCTGAGTGGCGCATGGCAGGGCGATGTCCACTTTGCGTTCCCAAGGCTTGCGTCCGGCATAGAATTCCGAACCGGCAAAACGTTCGGCATAGGGAGCCACAACGTCGTTGCCGCTGGCGCGGAGTTCGAGCATATAGGCAATCTTCTCGCTATCGAGACCTGCCGGGTCATAGATATAGCCGTCGGGGCCGGAGATGGTAACAACTTTGGCGCCAAGCTCGGTAGCCTTGAGAGCTGCGCCCCAGGCAACATTGCCGAAGCCCGAGATGGCTATGGTCTTGCCCTGGATGCTGTCGTTGCGCTGCTTGAGCATGTTCTGCACAAAGTAGAGAGCGCCGAAACCGGTAGCCTCGGGACGGATGCGGCTGCCGCCGAACTCCATGGCCTTGCCGGTGAAAGTGCCGTCGTGCTGGTTGACAAGGCGTTTGTACATGCCGTACATATAGCCCACTTCACGACCGCCCACGCCGATGTCGCCGGCGGGAACATCACGGTCGGGACCGAGGTTCTTCCACAGACCCAGCATGAAGGCCTGGCAGAAACGCATAATCTCGCGGTCGCTCTTGCCACGGGGCGAGAAGTCGCTGCCGCCCTTGGCACCGCCCATAGGCAGGGTTGTGAGAGCGTTTTTGAATGTCTGTTCGAAGCCCAGGAACTTGAGGATGGACAGGTTCACCGATGCGTGGAAGCGGATGCCGCCCTTGTACGGGCCAATGGCGTTGTTGAACTGCACGCGGTAGCCGATGTTGTTCTGCACTTCGCCATTGTCATCGAGCCATGTCACACGGAAGGTGACAATACGGTCGGGCTCTACCATGCGCTCGAGTATTTTGTTACGTTCAAATTCGGGATGCTGGTTGTAGACGTCTTCTACACACATCAGCACCTCGCGCACAGCCTGAAGATATTCTTTCTCGCCGGGGTGTTTAGCCTCGAGGCCGGCCATGATACTTTTGATGTCCATAATTCAGTGTTTTTTTAGTTCTTTTAGGTATAGAGCTTTTTGGTGTGTTTCCTACGGCAAAGTTAATAGTTTTTTTTATTCGGCGGTCTAAAAAAATGAAAAAAATAGCACGCCCCTTGACATTTTGATTCCCTCTGCCCAAAACCTCCAAAAAAGTTGCCCTGCGGTTGAACTATTAATCGAAATAAAATGTTAACTTTGTGAGCGGTGAGTATCTTTGGCTCGCTGCCCTACACCTAATATATATATACAAACCAAAATAGACAAACCAACAATGAAAGCACTACCCATTGTAATAGCCGCTCTCGGCGGAGCCCTCGTTGGCGCTGCCGCAGCTCTGCTGCTTGCCCCTCAGAAGGGCAGCGACACCCGCGAAGCCATCAAGTCGTTTATCCGCTCACACATCCCCGGCATCAAAAGCTCTGAGCTCGAAAGCCTCGCCGACCAGATTGCCGACGAAATCAGAGACGTGAAGTAAATACACCGCTCACTCCATTGGCAAATTAACCGGAGGCCGCAGGCCTCATAACCCGTCGGGCATGCCGACACAATCGAGTGCCCGACGGACTACACAAGCTCTATCTCGTTAATTATGAAAGGACTACTGACATTTTTGGCCGGGGCGGCCGTAGGTGCTGCCGTAGCCGCTCTCTATACCCCCACCACCGGCGACGAACTCCGCGCCCGCATCAAACTCATCCTCCAGAAGAAAGGCATCATCGCCGCCGACGACATCGACGAACTCGTCGACATGATTGCCACTCAGGTGGAAGAATCAAAAAAAGAATAACGGTCTGTAGGGGCGTGATACATCACGCCCACATCGGCTTATCGCGAGCGGAACATCGGCTGATTGCGATCGTAAGCCGGGCAAGCAACCACCGTGGGCGTGATGTATCACGCCCCTACAGCACGATAATTCTATATTATTTATGAACAACACAGAGAATCCGGGTACTTTTTCGTCCATCACCTCGGGCATCAGCAAATATGTGAGCCTCCTTGTGGAGGACACAAAGCTCAATGTTGCCGAAAAACTCACGCGCCTGTTGTCGGCAGTGGCCTTGTGCTCGCTGCTCACCATCGTTGTGACGGTGGCCTTGGTGTTTATTTCCATCGCCGTAGGGCTGGCATTGTCGCATGCCTTCAGCCCGCTGTGGGCATTCTTCTGCGTGGCAGCTTTCTATATCGTTCTGCTGGGGGTGCTCATCATCTTCCGCCGGCCGCTTCTTGTCAACCCCATTGCCCGCTTCATTTCAGTGCTCCTCCTCGATCCACCTCAAGAAAAATCCGAAAAAGATGCTCAATCTACCTCCATTTCCTAAACAAGAAGCCCCGCAATGGCAGGGTATGACGCTCGACGAAATCCGCATGCGGCGCCTAATGGTGCAGGCTCGCATGGAAATAGCCAAGTTCAAACTCAGCGCCCAGGTCGACGGCTTCCGTCAAAGCACGCCTCTGCTAAACGGAAACGGTAAGTCGATGCTCTCAAGGGTGGCCTCGGCATTTACCCTTGCCGAATATGTGCTCTTTGCCGTCAAAATTTTCCGCACCATCGCTCTCCTGCGAAAGAAATAACCCATACATCAAATCCAATCATGAAATTTCACATATTGCTTGCCGCCGTACTTTCGACGGCCCTTGCTTTTGGTGCTGCTGCTCAGACTGCCCGCCAACTTATCGAACAGAAACCCGAACGTGCCGGAGGTGTATACTATGCCTATCCGGTCGATGAAATAGCCCCCGACTACGGCTCGAAAGCCCCTAAAGGATACAAGCCTTTCTATGTAAGCCATTTTGGCCGTCACGGAAGCCGGTATCTCATCAACGATGCCGACTACACCAAGGTGATGAAGGTGCTCGACAAAGCTCACGACAACGGCGCTCTTACACCTCGTGGCGAGTTGCTGCGACTACAGATGGACACCATCTGGGAGGAGGCTCGCGGACGCGGTGGCGAACTTTCGCCACTGGGCAACCGCCAGCACAAAGGAATTGCACGTCGCATGGCCACTGCCTATCCGCAGGTGTTTGCCGGCGATGCAAGGGTGACCGCAGCTTCGACCACGGTAATGCGCTGCGCTCACTCCATGTTCTCGTTCATCGAAGGGCTCAAGGAACTCAATCCGCAACTCGAAATCCCGAGGGAATCAGGACAACGGACAATGGAATTTGTCAACCACGGCACTAAACGTTCCGCTCAGATGGGCAGCCACGAAGGCCCATACTACCAGGAACTGCGCCGTTTCCGCGAAAAAAACACCCGCCCCGAACGTCTGGTAAGCTCCATTTTCTCAAAACCCGAATGGGTACAGCGATGGCTCAACGAATCCGAATTTATGTGGGACCTCTACTGGGTGGCCGTCGACCTCCAGAACATGGAAACGAAAATTAACCTTCTACCCCTCTTCACCACCGACGAGCTCTACGGCCTTTGGCAATGCTTCAACTTCCAGTTCTACGCCACCAATTCGAGCTATCCGCTTGCCGACGGTGCTTTCCTTGAACGCGCCTCTTTCACCGTAAAACACATGGTCGACACCGCCGACGACTATATTGCAAACGGAAGCCACGGTGCAACTCTGCGTTTCGGCCACGACGGCAACATTGTGCCTCTCACCGCCCTTCTCGGCATTGAAGGCTGCAGCAGCAACGCAATCCATCCCGAAGACCTTGCAAAGGACTATGCCGACTTCAAAGTGTCGCCCATGTGCTCCAACATCCAGCTGGTGTTCTTCCGCAAAGACGGCGGCAATGCCGACGACATACTGGTGCGCATCTACCACAACGAGCGCAACGCCCACCTTCCACTTCCCGTAGTCGACAACTACTACTACCGCTGGAGCGACCTTCGCCCCTATCTCGCCGCCCGCGCCGCAAAAGAATATTAGCAATAGCGGAAGGACTTGCATAATGCATGCGCTTCCATAAAATTTTCAACATTGGCAAGGGTACAAACGTTAGAAATTAGAAGAAAACAAAATTCAGTGTTTGAAAATTTGCTTTCTAAAAAAAATATCGTAACTTTGCAAAACAACAAAAAGTCAAATTGATATGAAAACGACAAACACAATCCACATTCCCAATCCTTCGAAGGAGTTGGTCGCTTTCATAAAGGAAGCGCAGCAAGAAAAGAAGGAGCGCATGAAAAAAATCTGTGAGAAATATCGCAAACTAATTCACGGATAATGGAATCTGTAGAAACTCTAATTTCCGATAATGAGGGCAATCATTTAGTGGTTGTCCTCAATTTTTATGACGACGGCCAGAAGATTGACACATTTCAGATACCATCTGAATTCACAAATCTGGAAATAGCAGACATAGCAATTGAAAAACTGTATCTTGACCACCCGTTAGGTTTAAGTGCTTTCAATCGAATGTGTCAGTGGCTAATTGAGCAGTTTTTACAGTTTCCCAATACGGTGTTTTCATTTATCTGTTCTACAGATTCATTGGAGACAAATCATAGAAATATTGCTCCAGAGCAATACCGTTGGGACCTATTTGAATACTTCTATCAACATAACATAGACAAGCTTAAAATACTTGGCATTGAGTCAAAGGACATAATTGTGGGGCCTGATGGCTATCAGTCGTTTGCCCGAGTATTTTATCGCAGGTCACACGCCCCTATCATACATTTGGTAATCTCTCATCTTGAAAACAAATATCCGTAAATCGATTTCACATCCTCGGTATTGCACTACGCACCCCACCTCGCACAGCAGCAATTCGGCAGCATTACATTTATTAAATGCGAGCGCGAAGCCATGGAGGCGAGGTGAGGCTGGCGCCCTTTCATTGATTATTTGGTGCTAAAGCACTTGGTCGCATCCATGGCTTCGCGATCGCATTTCACTTTTTGCCACAAAAATTTGTGGAAATTGTTGCAATTTTGTAACTTTGCCAAACAAAACCGACAATTATGAAATCTTGCACTACATTGCTTGTCACGGCGTTGGCTCTTGGCTTATCTACCATGCCCGCATGCAAGAGCAGAGAAAAAACAGCTTCTCCCGACGATGCCCCATCGACACAAATCGAAATTCTTGGCAAATTCGATGCCGACAGCGCCTATACTTTTGTGGCACAACAAGTGGCCTTCGGACCCCGTGTGCCCGGCACTCCCGGACACACTGCTTGCCGCGACTGGATTGTGGACAAGCTGCGCAGCTATGGCGCCGACAGCATCATTGTGCAGAACGCAACGGTGACGGCCTTCAACGGCGACTGCCTGCCAATAAGCAACATCATAGCGCAGTTCAACAAACTGGTGCAGCGGCGCATTCTCCTTGTCGCCCACTGGGACACTCGTCCGTGGGCCGACGAATGTCCCGATCCGGAAAGAAGAAACGAACCGATTCCGGGTGCTAACGATGGAGCCAGCGGCGTGGCCGTTCTCCTCGAAATTGCGCGCAACCTCGCCATGGAACACCCCAACGCAGGTGTCGACCTTTTCTTTACCGATGCCGAAGACTATGGCAAATCGACAGGTTTCGACAACAATGAAGAAACATGGTGCCTCGGCACTCAGTATTGGGTCAAGAACATGACACCCTACACCCACGACAACCTGCCAGTCTACGGCATTCTGCTCGACATGGTGGGAGGCAAAGATGCTCGTTTTCACCAGGAGGCTTTCAGCCAGACAAATGCACGAACCATCACCGACAAAGTGTGGAGCGAAGCCCAACGGGCCGGACATGCCGACCGATTCATTCCCAAAGTGGGCGGTGCCGTTGTCGACGACCATATTTTCCTGTCGCGTGCCGGTATTCCGACCACCGACATCATAGAGTGCAACAGCCAGGCAACAAGCACATTCCCCATCAGCTGGCATACTCACAACGACAATCTTTCAAACATTTCGCCCCGCACTCTCCTCGCCGTTGGCCAAACCGTGCTCAACATCGTCTACAAAGAAAAAGCATACTGAATGTAGAATACATAATTTATAATGCATAATTCAGAATGCATAATGCGAGCGCGAAGCCAATTTCGACTTTCAACATCTGACAACGCTATGCAAACTATAGAAGAAAAACAACAGGAACTCGTCAACGAATTTGCCGACATCGACGACTGGATGGACCGCTATGCCTGTATCATCGACATGGGCAACGCCCTCGACCCGCTTCCCGAAAATCTCAAAACTCCCGACCGTCTCATCGAAGGATGCCAGAGCCGCGTGTGGCTCGATGCCACTCTTCAGCCCGACGGAACTGTGCATTATGCCGCCGATTCCGACGCAATTATCGTCAAAGGGATAATTTCTATGCTTGTGGAAATACTTTCCGGACACACGCCTCAGGAAATTCTCGATGCAAAACTCCATTTCATCGGCGAAATTGGACTGGCCGAACACCTTTCGCCAACACGCAGCAACGGTCTCCTGGCCATGCTTAAACAAATGCGAGCCTACGCCCTGGCCTTCAGCACCCACAAACAATAATGCGAGCGCGAAGCCATGGAGGCGACAAAGCACTTTAGTGCCAAATAATCAATGAAAGGGCGATAGCCCCACCTCGCACGGCACAGCAAACCGGCAGCGCGAAGCCATGGAGGCGAGGTGTCCTCACCTCGCACGGTTGGACGGTTGCCCGGCTACACAGAGGCGAGCATTTAATAAATGTAATGCTGCCGGTTTAGCTGCGGGGCGAGGTGAGGACACCTCGCTTCCATGGCTTCGCGCTTGTCTCATTCAGCACTCAATCTAAAATTGCATTTACATACGTTAATCATCATTAATTATTTAGACTAATATATCTACGTTAAAGAATTTTATTTAAATTTGTGGCCGAAGAGTACACTCAATTGTCCTCTTCTACCAATTTTTTAGTTAACCTTTAACAATTTTAAAGAATCGGATATAAAATCAAACACAGAAACACCTTGAATCGTTGCAAAACGATAACCAGAAAAACATAAAACAAACCTTATTTAAAACAGAACTTCAATTCTGACGAACAAAACCAACAATTCTATGAGAAAGCATTTTTACCTGACAATGCTTCTGTTGGCCGGAATGCCGATGCTGGGTACTTCTGTTGCCTATGCGGCCCCCGAACCTCAGAGTCAAAGTCAAAATGTGACCGTTATCAACGGCACCGTGCTTGACGAGAACAACGAAGCCGTTATCGGCGCGAGCGTTGCTCAGAAAGGCGTCAAAGGGAATGCAGTTGCAACCGACGCTTTCGGACATTTCAAAATCCGCGTGGCTCCCGGAACTCAGCTCGAAGTGAGCTACGTTGGATACAAACCCTCGACTATCGCTGCTGCTCAAGACATGACTGTCTATCTGCAGCCCACTACAGAAGTACTCAACGAACTCGTGGCAATCGGCTACGGCAGCCAGAAACGTGCCAACCTCACCGGTGCAGTATCAACCGTCGACGTCGCACGAACTATGGAGAGCAGACCTGTTCAGGATGTCACACGTGCTCTGCAGGGAACCGTTCCTGGTCTTACCATTACAACATCTAACGGTGACTTCAATGCCACTCCAACAATCAAGATTCGTGGAACGGGCACCTTGTCTAACAAACAGGACTCATCACCGCTTATTGTAGTTGACGGTGTACCTGTCGACGACATGTCCAATCTTAATCCCGAAGATATTGCCGACATCTCTGTTCTTAAAGATGCCGCATCCGCTTCAATCTACGGTACACGTGCTGCTTTCGGTGTAATTTTGATTACTACCAAGACCGGACAAAGCCGCGACCATGTATCATTGAAGTATGTCAATAACTTTGCCTGGAGCAACGCATCCTACTACCCAGAATTTGCCAATACTGTCACAGACCTTGAAACAGCACTCCAGGGTTATGCTCGTGCTGCCAACAAACCCTCTAATGAAATTTTCGGCACCAATTATTGGGATATTCTTCCCTATGCCAAGGCTTGGCAAGAACAGCACGGTGGCAAACAATATACCAGTGCTGTAGAGCTCCAGCCTTTCGAAAGCTGGGATAATGTCGGTGACTATGCTATTATGGATAACGGCCAATGGGTGCGTTATGCCGACTGGAATACCGGTAAAACACTTTTCCAGACTGCTCCTTCGCAGAAACACAACATCAGCCTTGAAGGAACAAGCGGCAAAACATCGTACCGCATCAGCTTTGGTTATGACACAAAAGAGGGTTTGATGAAATATAACCCTGAGAAGCTGTCCCGCTACATGGCAAATGCTTCCGTTCAAACAGAGATTTTCCCCTGGTTGAAAGCCGGCGGCCGTCTGGCATTCTTTAACCGTACGTTCAAAGAGCCAAACTGGACCCGTAATTCATATCAATATATGTGGCGTTTCCCGTCGTTCCATGAAACATATGGTTATGTCAAAGATGACAAAGGTGTACCTTACTATTTCCGTAACGAAATGGGATTGCGCGACGGAGCTCACCAAGACGTTACCAAAGTGAACCAGACTCGACTGCAAACATGGATTCAGGCCGAGATTATCAAAGACCTTACAGTACAGGCCGATTTCACCTATGCGGTAAGAAATATGAATTATAATTCAGCCTATACGCCTGCAACTGTCTGGAACAACTGGACAACCACACCGTTCACCTTATTCACCACACCTTCACAAGGCGCAACCACTTCGACCCGCCAAGGCTACCGCAACGATATGTTTACAGTCAATGTTTTTGCAACATACGACAAGACAATCGCACAGGATCACAACTTAAAGATTATGGTCGGTGGTACAGCAGAACGCAACCAGTACGACATGTTCTATGTCCGCCGTTCCGGTCTGTTGGACAATAGTCTTCCCAGCCTCAACCTGACCGACGGAAATACCTACTCGACAAAGGCTACCATGACCAACCGTGCAACGGCAGGTTTCTTCGGTCGTGTGAACTACGACTACAAGGGCATCTACCTTTTCGAAGCAAATGGTCGTTATGACGGTTCGAGCCGTTTCCCGGCTGATGACCAATGGGCATTCTTCCCCTCGTTCTCTTTGGGCTATCGCTTCTCTGAAGAAGGCTATTTTGCCCCTGTCAAAGACTGGTGGTCGAACGGTAAACTCCGTTTCTCTTATGGCCATATCGGCAACGAAGCTGTTGGTGACAACATGTTCATTTCAACAATCACTCCTGTGACGGCCGGCGACGTACATTGGCTTCAGAACGGCATAAAGATTACCGAAGCCGGAATGCCTACCCTCGTATCGAACAGCCTGACATGGGAACGCGTCGTAACAACCGATGTAGGTCTTGATCTTGGCTTCTTCGACAACTCTCTTACATTTGGTTTCGACTGGTACCAGCGCACAACCAAAGACATGCTCGCACCCGGCGAAGTTCTGCCTTCAGTCCTCGGTCAAGGAGCTCCTTATCAAAACGCCGGTGAACTCCAGACACGCGGCTGGGAACTCTCGCTGGGTTGGAACAAGAGCTTCGGCGACTGGGATGTATATGCAACTTTTGCAATCTCCGATGCCCGCACAAAAGTAACCAAGTGGAACAATCCTAATGGCCTCCTTTATACCTATGAACCCGGTTCATCCAACTTCACCGCCGGCCAGTACTACGGTGACATCTGGGGCTTTGAAACCGACCGCTATTTTGAAGAATCTGACTTCACAAGCCAAAATAAAGATGGTTCGTGGAACTACGCCGAAGGTGTTGCAAACCAAAGTGGTCTTGAAAATCTGCAAGGCTTCCACTATGGACCCGGCGACGTGAAGTACAAAGACCTCGACGGCAATGGTGTAATCAACAATGGTATCGCCGGTCGTATCAAACTTCATGGCAGAATTTATGATCCGGGCGACGAAGGTTATGACGAAGCTGCTTTGAATCCTGATGCCAAAAAGCTGGCAGTAGGTTCACATGAAAACCATGGTGACCTCAAAGTTATAGGCAACGCTTTGCCTCGTTTCGAATACTCCTTCCGTCTTGGCGGAGCTTATAAAGGATTCGACCTCGATATTTTCTTCCAAGGCGTAGGCAAACGCAACTATTGGGCCACCGGCTCGCTGATGGTTCCTATGGCAGCCTCCAATCTCGGAACATTCACACACCAGCAGTCGTATAACCACTATGATATTCAGGAAGGTGTCAACGAAGAAGGCCAACCAACATATAAAGTAATCGGATATAATGTAGACCAGAGCAACCGCTATCCCAATATGGTGTGTGCTTCAGGTAACGTTGCCGGTACTATCAATAATATTGGCCGTGGTACTGCCAACTTCTATCCTCAGTCGCGCTATCTGCTCAATCTCTCTTATCTGCGAATCAAGTCATTGACATTCGGTTATACATTGCCCGCAAAAATTACAACCAAGGCCCTTATTCAGAAAGCTCGTGTTTATTTCTCGGCAGATAACCTGTGTGACATCCACAATGGCGTTCGCGACATAAGAATGGACCCCGAAATCACCCAGTCATATGGTGGCCTTGCTAATGATGCTTATGGTGGCTTTGGCCGTACCGTGCCCATGATGCGCACCTATTCTTTTGGTCTTCAGGTAACTTTCTAACAATTGCAGACAATGAAAAAAATCTATATATTTGGAGCTGTCGCAATAGCTGCCGCATCGCTCACAAGCTGCGACGACTTCCTTAACGACAACCGCTATCCGGAGTCGGTTCAGACTTCGAACCCTGCATATTGGAGCAATCCATCAAATGTTCAGGGACAATGCAACTACTTTTATGAAACGTTTTCGGGCTATGGCAACGGAAGCGGCGGCGGTGAATTCTATTTCCCCGGTCTTAACGATAACCAAACATCCGCTACCGGTGGCAATCAGCTTGCCCCATGGAAGAACATCAACGTTCCCACATCCTCGTCAAGCTGGGACAACCCCTACAAACATATCCGTCGCGCCAACCTTATTATCGAAGGCGTTGAAGGAAGCACTTTGACAGACGCAGACAAGCAGAACTTTACAGCTATAGCTCGTCTTATCCGCGGCTTCCAGTACTATCAGCTCGTCCGTTGCTATGGCGATGTACCTCTGATCAAGAAAGCACTGCAACCAACCGACCGCGAAGAATTGTTCGGCCCGCGTACCGACCGCAACATAGTTATGGACTATGCGCTTGAAGACCTTAGCTTTGCAGTTGAAAATATAGCCGCTCAGAATAGCAAGAATGCCTTCAGCAAGGATCTGGCGGCTGCCATGAAGTCTGAAGTCTGCCTCTTTGAGGGTTCTTACGCACGTTACCACCAAAAGAACGAAGAACGTGCTAAAAAATACTTCCAGGAAGTTGTGGCATGCTCCGAGCCTCTTGTCAAAGCTTATCCCATAGGCGAGAATTACCAAGCAATATACAATTCTTACCTCAAAGAACTCAGCGCCAACAATGAGATAATCTTCATGAAGGAATATGAGAAAGACGTGTTCATGCACCCCACTTGCGACTACACAAGCTCGTCGACTCCTATCAGCGGTATAACCAAAGATGCTTTCGATGCTTATCTGTTCAAAGATGGCAAACCGCTTGCATTGACCTCGGAAGACAAAAGCGACGCAGGAACGGTGAACGAAGACAAAACCATAGACATCAGTGCGATCCTGGCTGTTCGCGACGGCCGTCTGGCTCAGACCATCGACGATGTAGTTTATTACACCGGTGCAACGTACCAGCGTCCCAACTCGATGAAGATGACATCTGTCACCGGTTATGGTGTCAAGAAATACGTCAATCCTGAAATGTCCTACGAGTATACAACCACTATCTGGAACTATACCTGCGCACCTCTCTACTGGGGAGCTCTCGTAGGTCTGAACTATGCCGAAGCAAAAGCCGAGCTCGGAACTTTGACCAACGACGATCTCGATCTGACAATCAACAAAATGTTTGCACGTGCAGACCTGCCGGCACAAACTGTTGCCGGTTTGAGTGCAATGAATGACCCTGCAAACAACATGGGCGTAAGCAGCCTGTTGTGGGAAATCCGTCGTTGCCGCCGCTGCGAGCTTATCTATGACAAGGACCTCCGCTACTGGGACCTTATCCGCTGGCATCAGCTCGAACTTCTCGACAGCAAGAAGCATCCCAACATTACACTTGGCGCAAACGTTTCGGTTCTCCCTGAAGGATCACAACCAACTAATGTTGGTGGTTATATGGATGCCTCAGGTGCTCAGACTCGTGTTTTCTCCGAACGCGAATACCTGTTCCCAATTCCATCCGGACAGATTGCTCTCAACGATGCTCTGACTCAGAACGATGGCTGGAAATAATAAACGAACACTTAATTACGTTTTCAATAGAGGAGGCCGCGATGCGACCTCCTCATTATTTCTTTTACTATGAGAAAATTTATAATTCCTATTTTTGGCTTCGTGTCAGCATTGGCAAATGCTGCTGAGGTCGATGGTTATGTAAAAGACACTGAAGGAACCGGTATTGCAAACGTTCCGGTTTCCGATGGCAAGGAAATTGTGCTCACAAACAACAGCGGTTACTTTAGCTTGAATACGGATAAAGCAAGCGGTATTGTTTTCATTTCGTCTCCATCAGGGTATGAAAGTGCTGAGTATAATGTCAATCTTCCCTTGTTTTGGAAGCTGGTGACAAGTCCTTCAGACGAAGACGAACAAGTGAATTTCACACTGCGCAAAGTCGACGATTCTCGTTTTGCCTTTATTGCTTTTGCCGATAATCAAATCAGTAATCGGCATGGAGAGGTTTCATGTTTCAATAAAACCACGGTTCCCGACATCAATGCAACCATCGATTCTTTAAAAAATCTCGGGCTTTCTCCATTTCTGATTGCGCTGGGAGATCAGGCCCACGACTGCTATTGGAGAAGTAATCGTTATGGCCTTCCGGAAGCATACTCCGACCTGCGAAAACTCAATGGACCATTATACAGCGTGATGGGAAATCATGATAATGACAATACGGCGATGAATGATTTCGACGCTGCCGGAGAATGGCGAAGGCACATCGGTCCAAATTATTATTCATTTAACAAAGGCGGCATACATTTTGTTATTCTCGATAATATTGAGGTCGCAGACAACAGTCCGATGCTTAGCAAGGATGGAGAGTGCGTCTACAAAAATAGGATAACTCGCTATCAACTCGATTGGCTCAAAAAAGACCTTGAGACTGTTTCGGACAAAACAGCACCTCTGGTTGTGTGTATGCATGCTCCTTTGTTCTATTTCCCGGGAGGGTCAAAAAACTTCTATCTCGAAAATGCAGAAGAGCTCATAGATACCCTTAATGATTTCAGCAATGTCAAGGTGCTTTCGGGTCATACTCATGTAAGTTATGCCACTAAGTCAGAGGACGGGAAAATATACGAAAACAACTATGGTGCCGTATGTGGCTCATGGTGGCTCAATGCCCGTGTCGACCTTGGTAATGACAATAATATATGTCGCGACGGAACTCCGTCTGGATATGCCGTATGGCAATGGGATGGAGCAAAGTTTACTGACTTTTACAAAGGAACCGGTGTTCCCAAGCAGGTTCAATTCCGGGCATACGACTTAAACGAAGTAGAATTTGAAGATACGGAACTCGCAGCAAGCTATGCTGTAGGTCGAAAGAAAACAAACGAAGTTTTAGTAAATGTCTGGGGATTTGGTCCGGGATGGAATGTGGAAATGTTTGAGAATGGAAAGCCTCTTGTTGTTGAGCGTGTGAGAGATAAAGACCCATTATTTCTTCTTTCCTGCCCAATACCATACACACAGCAAGGCAATAAACTAATCGGAACGGTAAGGCCCGTGTTTACCATGCATCTTTTCAAAGCTAAAGCCAAGAAAAAAAACACACCCATAGAAATTAAAGTAACTGACCGTCATGGCAATGAATATATTTCTACTTTGCAAAGACCTTCTAAATTGACCCTCGACTTATATTAGTCTCTCTGCAAGCGCGAGGCCATGGAGGCGATTATGGAGGCGAGGTGTCCTCACCTCGCACCGGCAGCAAACCGGCAGCGCGAAGCTATAGAGGCGACCAAGCACGTCAGTGCAATATTAACAATGAAAAGGCGACAGCCTCACCTCGCACGGCAGCAAAACCACAGCCATA
>CAJUAR010000020.1 GCA_910584495.1 uncultured Muribaculaceae bacterium | reverse complement strand
AAAGTAGGTAACCGCCCCCTCTGCCCCGACATCGAAAGATGCCGGGGCTTTTTTTTGTATGTGCGCCAGCCGAAAGTCCGATGTTTATGACTTTGCAACTGCGTTTTGAGGGCAATTGTATCGGTGAAATTTAAAGGCAGGAGATGGCTATGTCTCCTGCCTTGGGTAGTTTTATTTATAAGAGTTCGAGTTCCTGCTTATGCCGTTTAACTGTTCTTAGCCGTTGGAATTGCTTTTTATAGTGGTGGTGATTGCTGTATTTGCTGCTTCGGGTAAGAGAGTGGTGGGAACTTGTTGCTAAGGATGGTGTTTGCTGTGGTCGTTATGCTATGACTACATCGGGCAATATTTTGTGTTTCTACTCTTTGTCGGTGGCAAATGGAGCAACTGGCAGTCCCGATAAGGTACCTATTAAATTGCCACCGGGATAATCGGCCCAGTTATATCTTGCCGCCACAGGTTTGTTTGTGAGCGGAGAAGTCAGCCTAATCTTTCGCTTAGAGAGAAAACGGGTATTGGCATATACCCATGTGCCGTCATCGCCTTTGATGATAAAACCTGTACAAGTGCCTCCCGGGGCTTTTATATCGCTGTCGAATGTTAGATCGATGTAGCCTTTTCCGGTATGCATTTCCATGTACTTTGGAGCTTCACACAGCAAAGGCCGTCCATAGGTGTTGTGAAGAGCAAGACGAGATAAACGACGTGCAACCTCTTCTTTATTAGTAGGATGTATGTCGACTGGGTTCCCAAGGTCTATGGCCGTGGCCATTCCGGTATAGGGTAGCTCAAGTGCCTTGGACTGCGCATGACGCAAGGCTGCCCACTCCGAATCGGGCTGTACGGCGCAAGGCTGCAGAAATCCGGCAAGCTGAACGAAATAGAAGGGCATTGATGAATTGCAAAATGCTTTTCTCCATCCCTTTATCATGTGTTTGAAGCAAGTTTCATAACATTCGGCATTGCCGACATTTGCACAACCCTGATACCAGAATATGCCGGCAACTGGCATTACAGTCAGCGGATGGATCATCGCATTGTAGAGGACTGTGGGATAATATGGGCTTTCAGGCCATTTGCATCGTTTTTCTGTTTTTGCAAAATCGGCAATTACGGCATAGCTCCAATCTCCGTCGAGGCTGTATTTTTTGTCCCCGGAAATGGCACAGGATGATTTCCAGATACCTCCTCCTCCTGCGTTGTCGACGACCTCAACTGTAATAATATTCTTGCCGGCTTTCACAAGGCTGCCATCAACATCGTAATTTCTCTGTTGGTCGAAAATCATGCCGCTGCCAACGCGTTCTCCATTGAACCAGGTTGTGTCCCAGTCATCTATAGCTCCAAGACATAATCTCAGGGGTTTTCCTTCGGCTTCGCGAGGCAGGACAAGCTCGTACTGCATTGCCACAATGCCATCGAATCCGGGCAATACGTTTGTTTCCCACATTGAGGGCACCGGAATCTTTCCCCAGCCGTTTTCGTAGTGCATCACGTTGCGGTTATAAGGATAAGCTATCTTGCCCGGACTTCCATAATCCTTATAAACACGCAATATTTCAGCCTCTCGCAGGGTATATTCGTCGTAAGAACACCCTAAAAGATTATAGTGGAATTCCATGTCTTGAACACCGTCAAGCGATTCTCGCGGCATCCAGGCTTCGACAGGAGTGCCGCCCCAGCTTGCATCAATCACCCCGACCGGCACATTAAGCGAGTCTTGAAGTATTTTTCCGCAGAGGTAGCCGATTGCTGAAAAAGAAGCAGCAGCGGGCGAACATTCCACCCATCCGAATTCAATCGATGCATCATCAAGCGGAATAACAGACGTAGTATTTTTGATTTGCAGCAGGCGCAGAGCCGGACGCTGCATAGTGGCAACCACTTCGTCGGCATTCATCAGCTGAGCCCAGTCTCCCTTTATTGGGAACTCCATGTTGGACTGGCCGGAGCAAAGCCACACTTCGCCAGACAGCACATTCTGCAGCACTTTCCTACACTGACCGACAGAACCATCGTCGATAACGACTGTATATGGGCCGCCTGCCGGAGGTGTAGGAATTTTCATTTTGAAATGACCGTCGCTGTCAGCGCGTGTTTTGCCGTTGCCACCATCCCAGTCGGCTTGGAAAGTCACCGTTGACAGAGGTGTTGCCTCTCCGGTAACGGTCAGAACGGCGTTCTGTTGTACGACCATGTTGTCGGAGAAAAACGATGGAAGCCTGACTTCGCCATATGACGTAAGCGAAGTAATCGAAATCAATATCACAAAGAATGCGGTTCTCGATAATTTGCTCATTTGCTGTGGTTTTTGATGATGCGTCGGTTAGTTTCCCTGATGCGGGCTTCATCAATTTTTATGACTTTCCGGTCGTAGGTCATCAGGCCGTTTACTTCAATCTCTACATCGGTTGTCTGTGTATATACAGCACCCACAAACCAGTCGTTGGCAAGCTGGTCGAGGAAGTTTGCGTAGCCTATATAACGGTCGGTCAGCTCTGCCGGAGTCTTGCAGTTTATGTAACTGAACTCCCGGTCGGGAGCCCAGATATGCCCGTCGATAATCATCCCTATACCTCCATACTCGCCAAGCACGTTGGCTCGTTTGGCATCGTAGACATGTGTTATGGGAGGAGATGGATAGCTGTGTGCGTCGACCATATCGCCACAAGGATAATGATTTCCTCCACTGGCCGGATTGACCAGGCGCGAAGGATCGTAAGCTTTTGTCCAGCCGGCTATTTCTTTGGTCTTGAACTGTCCCCATGCTTCGTTGAATGGCACCCACACAGCGATGCAGGGGTAGTTGTATAGCGCATCGATGATTTCTTTCCACTCCTTGCGGTATGTCTCTTCGCTTTCGGGCGTGCGCACCAGCTCCTCGCCGTCGAAATAATTACGTCCTTGCCATTCGGGATTTTTGTCGCCGCTTGGCATATCTTGCCACACGATGATGCCTTTACGGTCGCAGTATGTGTACCATGTGGCAGGCTCCACTTTTATGTGCTTGCGTATCATGTTGTAGCCCCAGTCAATAGTTTTGTCGACGTCATATATCATCGCCTCGTATGAAGGAGCTGTGTATAGCCCGTCGGGCCACCAGCCTTGATCAAGAAGTCCGTAATGGAAAAGATCCTTGTTGTTGAGCTGGAGACGGACCATTCCCTTGTCTCCCATCTTTGTAGAGAACTTGCGCATGGCAGCATAACTGTCTACCTTGTCGAGAACTTTGTCGCCCTCGGTAATCCTCACTTCGAGATTGTATAGGTTAGGACTGTCGGGCGACCAGAGTTTCACATCGGCAGGCATAGAGACAACTATTTGTTCTCCGGCTACGGCGCGCCCCGAAGCGACAGTCTTTTCTCCGTCTATTATTTTTACGTCGGTCAGATATCCTTTCTTCGCACTCGATGTCTGTACGTCTACTGTCAGTGTGTTGAGGTCTATGTCGGGAACGATTTTTAGTCCGGTGATATGAGTTTCGTTTACCGGTTCAAGCCACACTGTCTGCCAGATGCCGGTTACGGATGTGTACCAGATTACCTCCGGTTTCATTACCTGTTTGCCTCGTGGCTGATGACCACTGTCGGTGGGATCCCACACGCGGACGACAAGCTCGTTATCGCCACGGGCTTTGAGAGCCGGTGTTATGTCAAGACTGAATGGAGTATATCCACCTGTGTGACTTCCCACTTTCGCACCGTTTACCCACACATCGGCCTGCCAATCCACAGCTCCGAAGTTGAGCATGATGTTACGGCCTTGCCATGATTTAGGAACGGTGAAACAACGTCTGTACCATAGGGCATTTTGGGCACCCACCTCTTTGCCCAGCCCAGAAAGAGCCGATTCGGCGCAGAAAGGCACAAGTATTTCGCCCTGATACTGAGCCGGGGCAGTGTCGTCGGCACCAACAATGGCATAATCCCACAATCCGTTGAGATTTTTCCATTCCTTGCGCTCCATGATGGGACGGGGATATTCCTGCCACACTTCGGCAGGGTTGATGTTTTCGCCCCATGTTGTCATAATCTTGTTCCCGGCAGGTTCATAAGCCGAGGCGAAATCAATCGCCACCGCGAAAGATACAGCCGCTAAAAGAAATCGGTTCATCATTTATATTCAATGGTTATTACACGGGGTTTATCGCATTTTGCTGCAGGGACATTCACAATGGTGCAATGTGCCTGTGCATCGTAGGTAGCTTTTACAGTATTGCCGTCGACTTTCGCCTTGTCGCCGGCTGGAGCCCCGGTGTTATAGATACGGAACTCATAAGCGCGTTTCGACGGCAGTCGGTCGCACATACCTTCGCGGGCTGCGATGGTGTATGTTGCAAGTGAGCCTTCTGTCGTGTGAGAGAAGCGAGTGTTGGCATAATTTGTGTCGTAGTCATTGGAGTCGCCTGAATCCTCGTAGAGAGTCGTCTCGCCGTCTTTTCCGGCAATGATGTTCACTATCAGCTTTTCGGGGCGCTCTGTGGTGCTTTTCACTTCAGGAGGATTATTGATTATTACAGCTCCCTCCCTAAAGAAATACGGAGTCTGGTCGAGAGTAAAATTGAGAGTTTCGATGCCGCCGCCCTTGATTATTTTGTTGCCTGCTACAGACCACCAGTTGCCCTCGGGGAACCATATCCGTTTGGTGCTTATGCCGTTGACCGACGGTTCGACAACAGGAGCGACAAGAATGTCGTCGCCGAAGAAATACTGACCTTCGAAAGTATATGCTTCATCCTGTTCGGGGTATTCGTAGTACATCGGGCGGCAGAGGCCGATGCCGGTATCGTAGCTCTTCCGTGCCATTGTATAGATATATGGAAACAGAGCATAGCGCAGTTTTACTGTTGCATTGAGTTGTGCAAAATTATCGTATGTCCATATCTGGCGGTTGATCCATGTGCCTATGGCGGCATGGCTGCGGAATATCGGAGTGAACACACCGAACTGGAACCAGCGGAGCAGAAGTTCGGGATCGTTCACCGGGTAACTGCTGTCAAACATGTGCCCTCCGATATCATGCCCCCAGTATCCGTAGCACACGTTTGATGCCGTGGCAGTGAAATAGGGCTGGAAAGCAAGCGAGGCATAGTTGATGAAAGTGTCGCCTGAAAAACCAATCTGATACCGGTGGCTTCCCAGACCGCCCCAGCGGTGGAATATCATAGGGCGGCGGTCGGTGCGGTTGACCTTCATGTCGTTGTAGAAAACATGGTTGCACCAGAATGTCTCGCCGAGTCCGTCGGTATAGGGGCTTGTGAGATGCTGCTGCCAGTCGAGCCACCAGAAGTCCACACCCTGACGCTCGAATGGGCGCAGGAAGTTGTTGGCGAAAGCCTTGTAAAACGTCTTGTCCTCAAGTTTCCAGGGAATAAGCTTTGTGGTGTCGGCATTCAGCCCCATGTCGGCAGCCATGCCCGGGAATATATCTTCCGACGAATCCACGCCCATGGCGGGATGGAGATTGAGCGCAAGATGCAGGTTGCTGTCATGAATATCTTTGAGCAGGTCTGTAGGGTCGGGAATAAGGTTGGTATTCCAGCTCCATCCTGTCCAGCCGCCACGACCGTTTGACTTTTGGGGGGCCGGATCGCCGTTCCAGTGCCAGTCCATGTCGAGAATCAGCACATCGGTGTTGATATCATTTTCTTTAAGGTTTTTGATGATATTGCGGTAGTCTTCGGAAGTATAGTTCTCGTATTTGCTGTACCAGTAGCCGAAAGCATAGTCGGGCGGGAGAGGCATCTTGCCCGCGATAAGCGTATAATCGTTCAGCGCACGCTTGTAGTCGTGGCCGTAGCCGAGGAAATACAGGTCGAGAGATGCTTTGTCGTCGCGCGGTGCTACCCATCCGATGCCCGTCTCATCAGGAACGATGGCAAGCGAACGGCTTCCGTCGGCACGCACACATTGCGGAGAGTCATCGATTACAGCCCATCCCGAGCGTGACACAAGACCGTTCTCTAACTGCGAGCGGTAGCCGTCGCCGAAGCAACGGTCGAGCGTACGGCATGTTCCCTTGAGATTCTTGCCGTCGCCCTGTCCGGGGAACCATGTAACTGGATGTCCGTTGAGGTCCATCGTTATAGTGAGATTTCCCGGCGGATTTGGCTCGAAATATGGATTTGAGCCTTTCCGGTACTTCAGTTTCAGCTTGTCGGTGTTGATATACAGGAACTCTTCGTCCTCCGATTTTGTGAAGTGCGGCACCGGCAGATTACGGTTTACAACTGTGAATGTGGCGCGGTCCTCGAACTGTTCCGAAGGGCTGTACTCCACGCGTATCATCTCAGGAGTGAGAATAGTAAAGCGCGCTACGCCCTCGGTAACTATAGCTCCGGGATTAGCGACCGGGTCAAGCTCCGCACCCATAAGAGTGGCAGTTGCAGAAAGGGCTGCGATGATATTCAGTAAACGTTTCATTGAGTATTATGTATGTTTAGTTTTGTTTTTCGTCGTACCACGGAATTTCATAAGAGGTCTGACCGGATATGCCTCTGCCTATAAAATCATTCAAAGCGAAGAATTCCGGACGGTTTGTGGGCCAGAAATCAGTAATGGAGTTGCCCATGAATACCACACGCGTCCCCGTGTTTGGCAAGTCCATTAAGCGCTTGTTGTCTTTCTCATATCTGCCGAAATTTGCGATGTCGTTTGTAGCGGTTGCTGTCATTGACAATAGCAGGAACGTCAGGACGGCAGATTTCTTTAAGTTTATCATAACTTAAGTATATTGATTAATGATTATTTGCTTCGGATATGTGCTGCAAATCCGCCTCCTGGAGCGAGATGTATTTTCAGCTTGTCGGAAGGAGAGATATTCGCAGTCCGGCTCTTGTAGTCGTTGCCGTTGCGATGGGCATTGGCTCCATCGGTAAAAAGTTTCATATGAGCGGTACCGGTCAGGTTGAGCGGAGCGAGGTCGACGGTCAAGTCGCGGGGAGTCCAGTTGCTTATGCCTCCGATAAACCATTCGCAGCCTTTACGGCGCGCTGTAACGATATACTCGCCCATCTTGGCATCGAGAACGATGGTTTCGTCCCAGACAGTAGGAACGGAAGCGATGAAATCGGTGCATTCCTGCTCGCGGCGGTAGTTGCTCGGCGAATCGCAAAGCATGTTGAGCGGCGAATATAGAATCATATATAGTGCCAGCTGGTGTGCGCGTGTTCCGGGGGCCATCGGCTGATTGTGGATGGGGCGGAAATTGTGTCGTGCGGCATTGACCATCGCACCTTGAGTATAGTCCATCGGGCCTGCCAACTGACGCAGAAACGGGAGCATCGTGTCGTACTGAATGATGTCGAAATCGGCCAGTTCAGTCCATTTCACGTTTTCGAGACCGTTGACACCCTCAACGTTGAGCACATTGGGCCATGTGCGGTTGATTCCGGCGGGTTTATATGCCCCGTGCAGGTCGAGCACGAGGTGGTAGCGGGCAGCTGTTTCGGCGGCACGGTGGTTGAAGGCGGTCATAAGCTGGTCGTCGCGGTCTTCGAAATCTACCTTGAAACCTTTCACACCCATTTCCGAATAATGGCGGCACACCTTTTCGAGGTCGCGTTCGAAAGCGCGGTAACCAGCCCACAGGATGATTCCGACATTCTTCTTGTCGGCATATGCGATTATTTCTTTGAGGTCTATATCCGGGTTGAGGATGAACAGGTCTTCACCCTTGCCGGCAGCCCAACCGTCGTCGAGAATCACATATTCGATACCGTTGTCGGCGGCAAAATCGATATAATGCTTGTAAGTCGGGGTGTTGATGCCGGCTTCGAAGTCAACACCGGTAATGTTCCAGCTATTCCACCAGTCCCATGCCACCTTGCCGGGCTTGATCCACGAAGTGTCGGCAATGCGCGAAGGCTCTGCAAGAAGATAACTCAGGTTGCTTGATGCAACCGCTTTGTCATCGCCAATAATAAAGATGCGCCAAGGGAATGTGCGAGCACCGTCGACACGGGCGATATAGTCGGCTGTCTCGGTTACTACGCCTTCAATATTGTTATATCCGCCATCGACAATTTTTGTCGGATAAGGCGCATGCTTTCCTTTGAGTGAGTGAGTGCCGTCGGGGTTATAGAGATAAAGACCGGGATAGTCGTTGAGGTCGGTTTCCGTGATTGCCACAGTAACACCGCCGGCATCCACTGAAAGCGGAAGAAATGCCAGACGGCGAGGATTGAGAGCCGACAGCGGGCCGACGGTGTAGAGGTTCTCAAACGAGTTGAAAAACTGCGACTGCATGTCGTCGTCCGAGCCTGTGCGCACATAAGGCACAGAGGCGGTATAATCGGCAGGAAAATTGAATTCGGTCTGTTCGCATACTATCTCATATGGCTTTTTGCGTGTGCTTGCAAAGCGGTAGGCCACGCCGTCGTCGTATGCGCGGAACTCTATGCTCCAGTTTCCTTTCATGCGTAAGGTAAGCGAGTTGTAACAGTCCGGCATAGTCGCAGACTGAGAGAAAGGACTTTCTACAATACTTTCGTTTGAGCCGCGTACAGCTTTAGAAACATTGGCTTTAGGGCCCCAGACAGTTTCGTCGCCCAGAGACATCGAAACCGGAGACTTTGAAAGCACTTCCTTGCCGTCGTAGGATATTGAAAAATTCAGCTGGTCACTGCAGACGATAGCCGTGGTAATTTTTCCGGAAGGAGATTGCAGTCTGTATTCTTTTTCATCGGCCCTGCCGACCAGCGGCATCATCATTAGCGCAAGCGCATAGAAATAAGTTGTTTTCATAATTTCAGTGTATCACCATTGTCGTTTATGTCAAAGATTTTTGCCCGCTCGGCTCCGAGGGGGCTGTTGGGCTGATGCAGAATAAGCTTCAGAGAGCCGTCGAGAGACTTGAAAATCATTCCGTGGCCGCCGTTTTTTTCAAATAGAGGCTTATCATGCTGACGCCATGGACCTTTGACGCTTCCCGTAACAGATTCAGCAATGCCTATGGCATAGTCGCCGTTGCTGAAACTCGACCATATCATAAGCAGTTTTCCTGTTTTTGTGCGGTAGAGAAAGCAGCCGTCGGTAATATATCCCTTAGGCGCTCCCGGCGAAGGCTCTATGCCTGTTGACCAGTCGGGAGCGGAGCCATAGAACAGAGTCTGTGGCCGGGCTGCCATTGCCGAAAGGTCGGGAAGCAGTTCAACAGCTTCCATCGTGCCATCCTCGGTCTGCACCCATTCGTGGCAGAATATCATATAGGGCTTGTCGTCTTCCACCCACAGAGTGCCGTCAAGGGCCATCCAGTCCGACGGAGTAGTGGAGAATCTGCTGAATGGCAAGAAAGGCCCCTCGGGGCTGTCGGCATGGAAAATCTGAGTTCCGCGCCATGTGTAGTCGGGCCAGCCTTCTTTTCGTTTTTTCCATGCGATGTCGCTGTTGATTGTGGCGAAGAGGTAGTATTTTCCGTTGTATTTGTGTACTTCGGGTGCCCATACCGTGCCGGTAAGACCATTTCCGTCCGGAATACGCATCACGGTCTGAGGTCCGTGCCAGTTTTTCAAGTCCCGGCTTGTGAATACTTCAACGCCGCCACGTACTTTTCCATCGGCGGTAATAGAATCGCAGGTGCGGTACATGTAGTAGAGTTGTTTGGCATTGTCGGTGAGAATAAACGGGTCGCGAATGTTTATTTCATCAAGAGACAACGCAAACGACGAGCAAACAAAGCCTAAAGAGGCCTGAAGATTGATAAAGCGATTCATTTTGACGTAATTATTCTGTCAGCGAAAATTCTAAGTACTGAAGGTCGCGGCTGTTCGGGCCAACCATTATTTCAAAAACTCCCGGCTCACATATATAGTCTAACTGTGCGTCATAGTATCCGAGCATGTCTGGAGTGATTGTGAAGGAAATCTGTTTTGTTTCTCCGGGATTGAGCGAAACATGCCGATAGGATTTGAGTTCTTTTACCGGACGGGCAATCCTGGCGACTTTGTCGCGTATATACAGCTGTACGATTTCGGTTCCGGCCACAGTTCCGTTATTTTTGATGTCTACACGGATTTCATTGTTTTTTATTTCAGCTGTTCCGTATTCAAAAGAGGTATAGCTAAGTCCGAATCCAAAGGGATAGAGTGGTTCGTTGCTCATGTCGATATAATTGCTGCAATAGCGGTTGAAAACTCCGTCCTGCGGGTCGGGATGACTGGACATTAGATGATTGTAGTACAACGGAATCTGTCCGACAGAACGAGGGAATGTAGTTGTGAGTTTTCCGCATGGATTCTTTTCTCCAAAAACAACGTCGGCGATTGCACCCGCGGCTTCCGAACCACCGAACCAAACGTTTAGAATTGTAGGTATGTTGTCATTTTCCCAATCAAGGACAAGAGGTCGTCCTGTAAACAGCAGAAGAACGACAGGTTTTCCTGTGGCTGCGAGCTTACGCAGAAGCTCACGCTGAGTATCGGGTATAGTCAGTTCTGCGCGAGATGCCGATTCTCCGCTCATATCGGCGCTTTCTCCCATCGCGGCTACAATGATGTCGGCTTTTGCAGCGGCATTCAGTGCCTCGCGGTGCATGGCGTTGTCGTCGCCGCGTTCGAGTTGTCGCATGCCGGCGGCATTGCGCTGGGTAGTTTCGTCATAGTATATGTTTGAACCGGGAGCATAGATTATCTCGGCTTTGTTTCCGACAGCATTTTTGAATGCTTGCAACAGTGATTCATGCTTTTCGGCGCGGCAGTATCCGCTCCAGCAACCGCACATATTGTTGCCTGCGTTGGCCAACGGTCCGATTAAGGCTATCTTACCCTTTTTGGCGAGAGGGAGCAGTGAATTGTCGTTTTTTAGCAGCACGAAAGTTTCGGCGGCAATTTCACGTGCTGTTGCGCGGTGGGCATCGGTGTACATGTCACGGTCGAGGCGTTCGGGCCTGCAGTATTTGTAAGGGTTTTCAAAGAGGCCCAGTCGCATCTTTGCTTGAAGAACGCGCCGGCAAGCTTTGTCGACCAAAGCCTCGTCTGCTTCGCCGCGCTGAATCGCGTCTTTGAGAGTTTTGATATATAGCCCCGACACCATGTCCATATCAGAGCCGGCCTTTAGCGCAAGAGCGGCGGCGTTCTCCTTTTCAGTTATGCCGAATGTCGAGATTTCGGGAATGGAATTAAAATCGGTTACTGTCATTCCTTCGAATCCCCATTGTTTTCGCAGTACGTCTTCTATCAGCCACTTGTCTGCCGTTGCGTGCATGCCGTTGATTAAATTGAAAGAAGTCATCAGAGAAGCACAACCGGCTTCGACGGCGGCTTTGTACGGCGGCAGGTAGTAGTTGAACATTCTCTGCAGGCTCATGTCTACCGTGTTATAGTCGCGTCCTCCCTCGGCAGCTCCATATAGGGCAAAATGCTTGACGCATGCCATCATAGTGCTGTCGGATTTCATATTGTTGCCCTGATAGCCGCGGACGTATGCTTTGGCAATGACGCTTCCGAGCCATGGGTCTTCTCCGGAACCTTCGGCTATACGTCCCCACCGCGGATCGCGGCATATATCCACCATTGGGCTGTAATTCCAGTTCACACCGTCGGCAGTGGCTTCGATGGCTGAAATCCGGGCCATGTTTTCGATGGCTGTTGTATCCCACGAACATGATAGAGCGAGCGGAATAGGAAAAACTGTTTCATAGCCGTGTACAACGTCGGCTCCTATAAGCAGCGGTATTCCGTGCGGCCCATGCTCCACAGCAAGATGCTGAAGACGAGAAACAGCCTCGACACCTTTCACGTTAAAAACACCGCCGACTTTCCCGGAGATAAAAAGGCTGTCGCTGCCTTGGTCTTTTGTTGTTCCTGAAACAATATCTCCGCCAACCAGCAGATTAAGCTGCCCCAGTTTTTCTTCAAGGGTCATTTTGTCCATTAAATTGTCAATAAAACGGTCTTCCTCCGTCCGCTGTGTACAAGAAAAGAGAGACAGCCCAATGCCGATTATGAATAATTGAGATAAAAGTTTCATTGTTTGAAGATATAAAAATTGCGCTTCGCTCCTGCTGAAGCGAAGCGCAATTTCATTTATAAAGTTATTGTTTTCGAAATATTACAAGGAGATTATTTGATTAATTTTTCGGAGGTGCCGTCGCTGTAGCGTACGATGTAGATGCCTTTGTTCAGGTTGTCGCTGTCGACGCGAGCACCGGTGAGATTATATACAGCGGCAACGCTGCGTTCGGCTGTGCTCACCGAAGGCGAATCCACACCTGATTCAGGCTTCAGAAATTCAATGGTATCGTCGGTGAGGTTGAGAACAACCCTTACATTCAGCTCGGGAGTGCAGTCTTCGTCGCGGAAGCCCCAGAACTGGTCGAGAGTGCCATCGTTCCAAGCCCTGTGAATAGGCAGCTTATCGCCGATTTTGACGTATTTCACATTAGGAACATCGACAGTTTCTGCCACGTAGAACATCGTTTCCCAATAGTTGCTGGGAGCCTCGATAAACTTCAGATGCTTGCTGTCGCATCCCGGTCTTACCGTACAATTGTAGACGAAAGTGTCGTCGGTTCCTTCCTCCGGGTAGATGTTATAGGTGTAGGGAACCGATGCGCAGTCCCACTGGCCCGATGCTCCGCCGAGAGGAACTACCATGGGAGCCATTTCGTCCACCCACTTGCCGGTAATCATGACAGAGTTGCCATCGTCACCGAAACATACCATTACTTCGTAGGTACCGTTTTCAGGAATCCAGAAACGGTTTTCATTGCCAATGCCACTTACGATGGTCGCTTCGTCGGCATGTGTTAAATGCCATCCGGATACCTCCGGGACATAACGCACGCCGGTATCCCAGTTGCGGGCATCGATGAACTGCAGATTCTGTTTGTAGAGGGTTCCGCGGTATGAGAACACACCATTTCCTTCGTTTGTCATTTCGACTGCAAGGTCGATGTGCCACAAGCTCGGAGATGCTTCGCCGACCATATAGAGATGTTCGGGAATAGCAGCCGAAAGAGATGATGCACCCAGCAGCATTGCGCTGCCAAACACAATCCCTTTAAGTAAGTTTTTTTTCATAACTTTTTAAGGTTAAGGTTAAAGGATTAATTATTTTAGAATATCTAATATCGGTGGACCGCCGATTAGAATATTTGTTGGTGTTTAATAGTTTTTTCGGTGATTTTATTTTGTGAGTTTCACCACTTTGCAGCCATGCCGAGGAACGGGGGCCTCAAAAGTACCGGAGACAGTACCCTCGTCGGCATGTTCCCATAAGTCGCGGACTTTGAATTCGCCTTCAAGAGCCAGAGCCGATAGGTTTACAGACATTCTCTTACCTGTTTCCTCTCGGTTGAACATAGCAATGACAACATCGCCGTTGCTCATAGTGCCCCACCATATGCAACTGCCGTCGCTATTGACAACATCAGAAACAGGCTTGCCGATAAATCTGTCAGTATTGAGAGCCAACAACTCCTCGTTGGTATAGAATTTGTCATAATTGCGTATTGTCTCGGGTGTGTCGGCAATAGCCACGGGACCACCGGCAATAAGCTGGAGGGAAACCTGTGCACGACGCTCGTCATCGGAAGAGCATTTGTTCAGACGCAGGAAATCGCCGTCGAGGATAATCTTTCCACGACCGCCGATATGGCTCCAGTGCGTGAAGCCGTCCATCTGGTTATCGGCATAAGGCCAGCGGTCATAGATTTTACCACGGTTGAACGATGAGAAATGATGCCACCCGCCGATATTGGTATCCTGCACGATGCGGGTCATATTGCAGTATTTCCTTTCAAGCTCGGCATCGTTGTAGAGCTCGGGCATAACAATGGAGGTGAAGATGCCATATTTAGCTGCTGATTCGCAGATATAGGCCAGCCCCCGCTCGTAACGTTCGCGACCATATCCGCAGGTAACGTAATAATCACGGCCCGGATCGCCGTCTTCGTACCAGCACATGAAGTCCATGCGCACGAAGTCGATACCGAGGTCGTGGTAATGCTTGAACCATCCGTCGATATATTCGCGAGCACCGGGATGATCGGTTACAAGCCATGTAAAATCGGGGCGGTCGGTGACTTCGGGATACAGAACCTTGTCCTGAGGATTGCGGATTAGTGAGCGCAGGGAATAGTTTGTGCCCGGAACCTTGCTGTTAAGATTGCCTTTTATCCACAAAGGATTGTCGTAGACACCCACTTTGAGACCTTTTGCCTTGGCGCGCCTTACGAGCTCCTTGAGCGGCATAGATCCGTAGTGCGACATATATATGCCACCGTCGCGAGCCTTCTGAGGGAGGAAACCGTCGGTGCAGATCATGTCGTAGCCGTAAGGCTTGAATTTTGTAGCCATCATGTCAATGACAGCATCCCATTGGTCAGAACTAAGATCCATCTGGTCGTATGGCACGCCGTCGAGTTCCATTTCGCGGGCATATTCGTAGATGCTCCAGTAGAGAGGGGCCTTGTAGTTGTGAATATCTCCGGGAACCGGAAGAACAGGTAGTTCGGGAACCTCCGGTTTAGGGTCGGGGTCTTTTCCGGGGTCATCTGCTTTATTGTCACTGCAGGCTACCGAAGAAAAAACAGTGGTGCAGAAGATTGCAGTTGCCATTAATATGTTTGAAGTCAAATGTTTTGTCATCTTTGTCGTTTTCTATGTTCCTTGTGCGGGGTATCCTATGCTCCGGATTCCAATCCGGAGCAAGGGAACCGCATACTAACCTTAAAATCAATCTTTTATAAACATTTAGAAGCTATTATTCAGATTAATCAAAGATTTGACTGATCAATAACCTATGAAAGTGGTGGAAAGTGTCCAATTACGCAGGTCGAATACCAGACGGTAGTGTCCGGCATCCTTCACCGACCATTTCAGGTCTTCACCACCTGTATATAGCTGGAAGGTTTCGACGTTATTGGCCTTGCTTATAGGAGAGCCGGCAGTCAGCGGTCGTACACAAGGAGCCAGATCCCAGTTGCCCTGAGTGAGGTATGCTTTCATTTCACCCTTCGAGAGATTGCCGTCGTAGATAAAAACAAGATTGTCTTCTTCGCTGACATCCAGAAGATACATGTGGTTCACATCCCAACCTGCCGGAGTCGCATCACCGACAATATAGAGAGTCGAAGTTTTTATAGGGATGTTTTTGTCGATGACAAGCACCTCTTTTTCATCTTCGCAGCCTGTCGCCAGAAGTCCAATAAAGAGGACTACGGCCATAACCATGAATTTGTATATTTTCATTATGATATATTTTTAATAATGTTAATCAATTGTAACCGGGATTCTGTACGAGAGCTGCATTGGTGGTCATCTGCACTCGCGGCACGGGATATATTTTTGTGTGGTCGTCGGCATCGGGCGTTTTATCCCACCAAGTGCCTTTATTGAACTTGTCAAAACGTATGAGGTCGATGCGGCGGCGTCCTTCAGCCAAGAACTCGCGGCCCCACTCGTCGAGCATCTCGTCCATGTCCAGGTCGACATTGCCTTCGGGCTTATAGAGCACATCCTTGTGCACGTCGGCGGGGTAGTTTCGGCGGCGCACACTGTTGAGGAGTTTGCCTGCTGTCAGGGCATCACCCTTGCGCAATTTGCACTCAGCGAGGGTGTAGATGATTTCGGGCAGACGTATCTCTGCGAAATCGCTTTCGCCAGCTCCCGGATCGTTGTTGCTGTACATAGGATACTTCACAGTGTACCATCCCGAGTTATAGTCACCGGTTGTCATATTACTTTCGGGCGAGGAAAGCCATTTGCCTTCTTTGAGATAGTGGAACTGTCCGACAGCATCGCGGATACACAGGTCGTAAGGCATCTCAGGAGCTTTCAGTTTTCGCTTGACACCATTCTGCATATATTCGAGATAACCGAAGAGGAACATGCCTTTACGCTTGCCGCCTCCGAGGTTCACATATTTGTCCAGACGATAGTCGCCGGGGTATTTGCGGAATTTCTGCACAGTCATGCCAAGCTGGTAATCGTAGGGTTGGCCTGTAGGGTCAAGGCTCGGCGAGCACACGAATTCGCCGTTATGGCCGCCATGCTTGACTTTGTCGTCTTCGAAGTAATAGTACGAATAAGAAGGAACGCCCCAGTTGTATAACTGGTTGTAGTGCCATGATGTATAGTTGCAGGAGCCTGAGAAGAAGAATACCAGTTCGTCGCATTGGTCATTGTCGGAATCGAAGGGAGCATCCCATCGATCGGCAACCTGATAAGCGCCATAAACCCCGTCGACGATGTCCTGAGCCACTTTTTCGCAGTCTTCAAGACGGTCGACCCCGATATACTCCTTTGCGTTCAGATATAGACGGACCAACAGAGCAGCAGCACCGGCCTGTGTCCAAAGGTTGGCATATCTGGAGCCGTCGCCGAGTTTTTCTTTCTTATATAGCAGCGGAATAGCCTCTTTAATTTCACTTTCTATGAAGTTGAAGATTTGTTCAGGCGGAACCTGCGACAGAGTGTTCTGGGACTGGTCGTCATAGCTTTTGATGAAAGGAACGTTTCGGAAAGCATCCAGCAGGCGCAGATAGTACCAGCAGCGCAAAACTTTGTTCTGCGTTCTGAGCGAGTTCCACTCGTCCTGCTCAAAACCGAATTCTTTCGGGTCGAGTTCGTTGAAGCGGTCGATAGCGAAATTCGCCTGCGCGATACCGGCAAACTGCGAATCCCATTCGTCGTGCACATGACGGGAGATGTCGGGAGTCCAGGTGTGGTAGTGGAACTGGCGCCACACGCCGCCATCATCCCAGCTGCCGTCGCGGCGCGGGATTATAAGCTGGTCGGCGGGAAGCTCGTTTATTCTGAAACGTGGAACTATAGTCCAGTAGCCGTGCTCGAATGAGCGGAATGCCATAGAAACCACATCTTCTCGTGTATTGAAATAGTTGTTGGAGCTGACTTGGCTGTAGACTGTCTCGTCAAGGTTGGTGCATGACGATAATGACAGTGAGGACAAAGCCAGGCACATCAAATATTTATATGCTTTCATTGTGAGTAAATTCTTGTTTATTGTTGATTAAAAATCAAGCTGCACACCAAGTATAAACTGACGGGTGGTGGGATAGTAGCTGCGTGCGCCGGTTGCTCCAGGTGTCAGGCCGTTGACTTGGTAGTTGGATGGATCCATGCCGCTGAATTTGGTGATGGTGAATACGTTGCGAACAGTTCCGTAGATGCGTAACGAATCCAAGAATCTGGTTTTGTGCAAAGGCAATGTATAGCCCAGTGTAACTTGGTCCAGTTTGAAATAATCGCCTCGCTGCAGGAAGAAGTCGCTTACGATAGGATTTTGTGTTGACGAAATCTTTTCATTCTTTCCGTAAGCCTTGCGGAGCATGTTTCCGGAGAAATTGCGCGTGCCGTAATAGAAATCGTGGATATTGAAGATGTCAAAACCGAACGCACCGCGGAAGAAAAGCGAAAGATCGAAATCTTTGTAGCGGAAAGTGTGGTTTGTCGAGAGTGTGAATTTGGGCAGACCGTTGCCAACATACTGACGGTCAGCCTCGGTGCCTTGAATACCTTTGATAATGTCTCCTTCTTTGTCGTAGATGAGCCATTCGCCATCGGTGCTGACACCGGCATACTTGAACATGTGGAAGCTACCGATAGAACGTCCTTTTTCTATACGTTGGATGGGGATGTTGGGATAAGGAATTTCTGTATATGCAACATCGTAATAGTCGTTACCAACAAATTCGGAATTGCTGAAGTCGACGAACTTATTGGTCTGGGCGGTGCCGATGAAGTTCATAGTATAGGAGAAGTCGCGGGTTTTTACGGCGTTGAATGTCACATCGAATTCGAAGCCTTGATTTTCCATCGTGCCTACATTCACGTAGGTGTGAGTGAACAGATAGGGAGGCATCGGCACTCTATAATTGCCCAGCAAGTCTTGTTGACGGCGGCGGAAATAATTGAACGAACCGTAAATTCGGTTTTTTAACAACGAGAAATCAAGACCCACGTTCCAGTTCTTGCCTTGTTCCCAATGGAGGTCGGAGTTGACATTTTTCCCCGGGCCCCACACACGTATCCAAGTACCGTTGTAGTAGCTGTAGCCGAACGGGCCCATGGTGTCGAGCGACAGATAGTTTCCGAATTCCTGATTGCCTGTCACACCGAAGTCGGCACGAATTTTCAGGTCATCCAGCCATGAACGAGTACCTTCCATGAAGTTTTCTTCTGAAATGCGCCATCCGGCAGAAACGGCCGGGAAGTTGCCCCACTTGTGGCTTTTTCCGAATTTGGACGAGCCTTCGCGGCGCATCGAAGCCGTGAAGAGGTAGCGTCCGGCATAGTCGTAGCTGATTCGTCCGAAGAAGGCTATCAGCTTATTGTCTTCCTTATAGCTGCTCATGCCTATTTCGCCTTCCTGTTTCATCCAGTCGCCGGAACCAATATTGTCAGCTCCGAGACCGTCGTTGGCGAAGTCTTTGTTTTCACTGCTGAAACCTGAATTCTGCCAATATTGGTAGGAATAACCAACCATTGCACGTATATTGTGCTTATTAAGGCTTATGCTGTAGTTGCCAAGCCATTCAAGGCTGTGGTTGCGTGCATTGTTAGCTGAACGTGCGGCATAACCTTTGGTGTTGGACATCAGGTGCTTGTTCATTGTCGACGGTTCGAAATAGCTGCCGTCGTTATTGTATTGGTGGTCGGCGAATGTAATCTGAGTATTAAGGGTTTGGTTGTGCTTGGCATTCGGCATGAAGAGCGGAAGCAGATTGAGTTTCACTGTGCCGTCCCAGTCGATAATCTTTTCGTGGCTTTTGTTCTTTACAAGGGCCATTGTTTCGAGAGGATTCTCAAAACCGTTATGATCGGTAAAATTATAATAGCGTCCGGGTTCGTCGGGATTCCATACCGGAGTGGTGGGGTTGGCTTCCAGTGCGCGACGGAACACATCATTATCGGCGAGAGTGCGGTAAACAACACGCGGAGCAATATTGAGGTTGATTGATATCAATCCACCCTTTGTGGTGTGATTCAAAGTGGCACGTGCTCCATACTCCTCGCGGTTACCGCTTTTCTCGATGCCGTCGGCATTGCGGTAATCGACAGTCACACGGTAGTTGGAATTTGTTCCGCCGCCGCTGACAGTGAGTGTGTGCTGCTGCTTGAAAGCTGTTTGCTGAACAAGCTCGAAAAGGTCTTCGCTCGCGCCCAAATCGACAGCCACATCGCCCGAAGGGATACGCAGATTGCGGTAGTCGTCTGCTGTCATCATGTCGAGGTCACGGTTTGCCTTATCCAACGAGAGAGTTGCCGTATAGGTGGTATGTGTCTTGCCGTCGCGGGCTCCTTTTTTTGTAGTTATAACAATAACGCCGTTTGAGCCGCGTGTGCCGTAAATAGCCGAGGCGGCACCGTCCTTGAGCACGTCGAACGATTCGATGTCGTTGGGGTTGATATTGGTCAGGCTTGCCCCCGGGACACCATCAAGAACAATCAGAGGGCCAAGACCAGCCTCGCGCGACGACACGCCGCGAATCTGCAGGCTGGCGGCAGAGTTAGGGTCGGCAGCGGCTGTGTTTACAACCGACAGACCCGGCACCTTGCCCTGGATAAGCATTGAAACATCGGTAGATGCAACCGATTGAAAATCCTTTGCGCTGACATGCGACACAGCCGAAGTCAACTCTTTCTTATCGATGGTGCCATAACCGATAACTACCACCTCACTAAGCAGTTCCGAATCTTCTTGCAGGGTTATATCAAGTTTACCTCCATTATTCACTTTCTTTTTTTCGGGAGTATAACCTATATAAGAGAAATTTAAGCGGCACCCCAGAGGCACTTCTATGCTGTAGTTGCCGTTGATGTCGGTAGCCACACCGGTGTTGTGCCCTTCGATGGTTATAGAGGCACCTATCAGAGGTTCGCCTTTAGAATCGGTAACAGAACCGAAAACAACCGCTTTATTACCTTTAGTCTCGGTTTTGCCGGAAGGTTGCGACTGTGTGTTGGCGTGTTTCAGTGCTATCCGTTTGCCGTCGATCACATAGTTGATTCCATGTTCGGGCAAAATTTTGTCAAGTACGGCCTGCACTGTTTCATTTTTTGCCTTGACACTTACTCTGACTTTGACATTTATCGTTTCTTTGCTATAGAAAAAACGGTAGTCGGTCTGTTTCTCTATTGCGTGCAGGACGCTTTCGAGAGAACTTTTGCTGACTTCAAGAGTCACTTTGTTGTCGGCGGCATAGGCTGTCGCTCCAATGATGAGCAACGCTAAGACCAATAGAGGTCTCATAGCCCGAATCCATCGGGGCCGCCATTTGGTAGGATTTGGTGTTTCCATAAATTATAATGATGATTGGTGATTTCGAAGTGTTGGTTTAAGGTTTGTTGTTGCTTTTTAATGGTCTTTGTTTTAATAACACTTAACAGCGAAAAACCCACATGCGAAAAACCCGAAAAAATTTCAGAGAGGGAAATTTTGTTAATTATACTTGGTTTAAAAAAACATTATATATACTTTTGCAGAAATTTCTATATCATGGCAAACGGAGAATTTAATAACGAGGCATTATTAGTGGCTGCATTGAAAATTGACAGCCACGAAGCTTTTGTCAAAATTTTTCGTCAGTATTATGTCGATCTCGTTCACTTCACAGCACGTTTTATCTTAGATAAAAGCATTTGTGAGGATATTGTACAGGAGGCATTTATCAAAGTATGGACTAACCGCAAGAAGTTGGAGCCAGACACTTCTATCCGTTCATATCTTATTTCGCTGGTTCAGAACCTTGCACTCAACGAACTGCGGCATAGGAAAGTGAAAATGTCATATCTGGAGATGTTTCATGAAACGGTTTATTCACTTCCTCCGGATGAACACATGTTTTATTCCGAACTTTCTCAAGCTTTTGAAACAGCATTGGAAATGCTTGACCCTGAAGTTCGCAACACACTTTTGTTAAGCAGGCAAGAGAAGCTCAAATATGCCGAAATAGCTAAGCGGCTCAATATTTCAGTCCGAACTGTTGAAGCACGAATAAGCAAAGCTCTCAAATTTCTCCAACAAAATTTGAGGGTGTACAAAGGTTTGGTATTCTTAATTTTACATATTGACAATATATTTTAGAATAAAGATATGAATCATATAGGGAACGAAAATCATGAAATAGAGATTATCATCGCACGTTATTTCGGCGGTAACATAAGCCCGGAAGAAACAGATGTGCTCCGTAAGTGGATAGAGCTCTCTCCCGAGAACAGGAAATTTTTCCTCGAACAGCAGGATGTGTGGGAAGCCTTGAATCCTTCTTTTGAAGTGACGGATAATGATTTGGAAAAATCGCTTAAGAAAATTTTGGTTAAAACCGGCATCGAACCTGCTGTGATAGGTGTGTTGAAAAAATTTATTGCATTTTGGTCGAAGATTGCCGCAGTGGCTGTGTTGCCATTGCTTGCCATAACTATTTATTTTCTTGTGAAATCAGGCAATGAGCAAATTCAGAACATCACTTTGTCGACAGATTATGGTTGCACAAGCAAAGCAACTCTTCCAGATGGGACAGTTGTGTGGCTTAATGCCAACAGTACACTTGTGTATCCTGACAATATGAGCGACAAGTGCCGCGATGTGAATCTGCGAGGAGAGGCTTATTTCAATGTCTATGCCGACAAAGAACACCCATTCGTTGTCCATACACCGGGCATATCTGTCACTGCCGTTGGTACAGAGTTCAATGTAAATGCTTATAGTTCCAATGTAGCGGTAACTCTTGCGGAGGGGAAAGTTGAAATCGATGATTCGGGAAATAAATTGCTTATGCATCCGGGCGAGCATTATGCAATCAGGAACGGTCATGGCACGGTGGTTAAAGGCATCAATCTCGACAAGTACTGCTCCTGGCGAAATGGAATTCTGATTTTTGACGACGAGCCTATTTTCTCATTATGTGAGCGTCTTGAGCAGATTTATAATGTAAGATTTGAAATCGATCCCAAGCTGAAAGACCGCACTTTCCGTTTCATTCTCAAAGGAGAGAATCTAAGTGAGATTATGAATCTGTTCCAACTTACAGCCCCGGTGGAGTGCACATTTGAAAATAACATTCATACGGTCGATACAGTAGCTTCGCCGCAAACCATCCGCATAAAACTGTTATAGAAATTAAAAAAACAGAAGAGGCTGTGTTCAAATTACAACACAGCCTCTTCTGTCTTTTGCCCCGCTTTTATTGGAGCATCCACATAGCTCGGTCGGCTTCGTTTTTGATGGTGCTGTCGCCGGTGAGTTCCCAGAAGGAGGTGTTGTTTTCCATCAGGGCCTGCGTGGCGGTGATCCAGGCTTGTATCCAGCCGGTGAGGGTGCTCCATGCGCCCCAGCCGTGGTCGGCGTTCGAGGCATAGTAGTCCCATCTTTCGAAGTCGAAAGCACGCATCCAGGCTCCGTCCATGTCGGGGTGATTTTCACTTGAAGCCTGGATTCGAAGCAGGAAGTCTGACAGAAGGTCGGCAGCATTGCGGATTCGTTCGTCGCCGGTTGCATGAGCGGCCTCGTTGAGGGCGAAGAATGCGAAGTTGTTTGTATAGAGCATGTCGGCCACGGGGTCGCCGTTTTGTGCAATGAGAGGAGCCTCGTTGACACCATAGTCGGCATTTGAGCGGGAGAAACCGAACATACCCTTCGAAGGGTCGCCGAGTTCTTCTCGAATAGCACCACTCTTGTCTTGATTTTCAAGCAGTTTGTCCACAATTGTGTTGAGCCATTGACGATGTTTTGGCGTGTCTTCAACCCTTACAAGCCATGCAAGTGGCAGAATCATGCGTGCACGTTCCTGCTGTATGCCGTTTGTCCAGTGCCAGCCGTCGGGATAGCTTTCCATTGTGGTGGAGATGCCAGCTTTTGCCTTGTCGAGCAGAGGTTTATAACCTGTCTTGTCGTAGAGCCACAGATAGCATGCCCACATCCAGGATTCAAAATGAGGGTGGGGGAGCACAAGGTCGCTCTTGGCATAGAAGTCGCGGCCTTTGGCAAGGAGGTCGGGTTCTTCGAATCTGTCGGGGAGGAACCCTCCGGCGTTGGCAAGCCTGAAGTTGGCAAAGATACACTCCACTATGTCCTTGTTCCATTTTTCAGTGCCAAGGAGACTCTGAGCTCCTATGGTGCCGAGCAGAAGACGAGCGTTGTCATCGTTGTAGAACACCCATGGATGTGTCATAGACCAGCCTATGAGACCGTAGGTGGGACTTTTGGGGTCGCGGTAGCTGTTTTTGCGGAAGTCGGAGCTTTCGTAGGCATATTTGAGCACATTGCGGGCAATGTCGGCATATTTTTCATTGTCAAGGAGTTTGGCCGCTGATGCGAGGAGGAATGCCCCTTCGCCCTGCACGTCGGCACGAAGCCAGAAACGGTATTGCTCCGAGCCGTCGGCATAAATGTTGGAAGCATGGCCTTCGAGTAGCCCCATGCTGCCGTCGCCAACAGAAAAATCTCGTGGCACGGGAGGTCCAAGAGGCACAAGGCCGTCGCCCTGATATTTTAGCACAGTGTCCATCCACTGAGGATTGATTATGAAACGGCCTTTCTCGAGCCACTGTGCGCTGCGGCTCACTGCCATACGACGGGCATCGGCCGGCAATGAACTGTTGCGGTCGTAGGTGGGATGCGGGTCGGATGTCCATGATTTGAAAACGAAGTCGTTGTTGCCTGTGAGCCGGCGCATAATGCCAGTCCAGAGTGCCTGCCAGTTGTCGGACGGAGCATAGCGGGCGGTGGTGAAATTGCTAAGAGCCGAAAGGGCTATAAGCTCGCCCCGGGGGCATTTTATTAACAAGGGGTGTATATCGGTGCTGTCGGTACCATATATAGCGGTGTCGAAACCGGCGAGGCGGCCATATCCAAGAAGCATGCTGTCGCTTTTGGCTTTGAAAAAGTGAGTGTCATTGGCAGAGAGAAGGTCCATTGGTTTTAGCTCCGGACCGAAGAAATCGGTCATAACCACGGCACGTTCTACGGTGCCTTTTGTAACTGTTGTGTCGATGTCGACACCGGGCCATGATTTGATGAATTCGGCAAAGATGCGCAGACCTTTGTCGGCGGCCTCGTCGGCTGTGGCTTTATCGATGCTTAGCCCTTGTGCCGGATAGTCGGTGGCTGTCAAAAGCACGGCAGAGCCTTGCGGAGCAGCTTCGACGGCTTCTGCTGCGGTGGGGTAGAGTGCGATGGGCACATCTTGCGAAAGAAGGAGCCTGTAGAGGTCGTTATGCTCGTTGCCGCTCATATACACTTTGTCTGGCGTGCATGAATAGAAGCAGAAAACAGCAAGAATCAGTTGCAAAAGGATTTTTTTCATAGTTGGAAAAAGTGTTTTACAGATATGTCGGCGACAAAATTACGAAAAAATAACGTATGGGCCGCTGACCGAATGATATATTTTTAGTAATTTTGCAAAGATTAGGTTTCGAGGACAGAAGTATGACAAGGAAATGGAATTATCCCTCACTTTCGAGCGAAGAGCAACGCATAGGTGCCGAGTTGGCTCGTCGATTTGCTAACTGTACACCAATCAGCGACTTGCTCGTGCAGCGCGGTATAAGCACCATAGATGCAGCAGAGAAATTTTTTCACCCCTCGCTGCGCGACTTGCACGATCCGTTTCTGATGAATGACATGGACAAGGCCGTCGAACGCCTCAACCGTGCCATGGGCAGCAAGGAGAAGATTATGATTTACGGCGACTACGACGTGGACGGCACCACTGCCGTAGCCCTTGTCTACCGCTATCTTCAGAACTACTACTCGGAGCTTGATTTCTACATCCCCACACGCTATGACGACGGCTACGGCATATCGCGACAGAGCATCGACCTAATTGCGGAGCAGGGTGTGAAACTCGTCATCATTCTTGACTGCGGCATAAAAGCCATAGAGGAAATTGACTATGCTGCCGAGCGCGGCATAGACTTCATTATCTGCGACCATCACATGCCCGATGCCGAGTTGCCGCGTGCAGCCGCCATCCTCAATCCCAAACTTGAGGGCAGCAATTATCCCTGTCCGCACCTTTCGGGCTGTGGTGTCGGCTATAAATTTATGCAAGCCTTTTCAATCAGCAATGGTATTGCCACTGCCGAACTGGAGTGCATGCTCGATTTGGTGGCAGTGAGCATTGCCGCCGATATTGTGCCCATGATTGACGAAAACCGTGTGCTGGCCTATATGGGCCTCAAACGCCTGAACAGCAACCCGAACATGGGACTTCGCGCCATTATCCGCACGTGCGGCCTCATTGGCAAGGAAATTACCATCAACGACGTTATTTTCAAAATTGGACCGCGCATCAATGCCAGCGGCCGCATGCAGAGCGGCCGCGAGGCCGTGGAGCTGCTTGTGGCACGCGATGCCAAGGAGGCCACTCGCAAAAGTCTCGAAATCGACCAGTATAACAAAGACCGCAAGGAGCTCGACAAGCGAATCACCGAGGAGGCTAACGCCATTCTCGAGGCCCGCGGCGAAGTACATTCGCCCAAACGCTCCATTGTGATTTACAACCAAAACTGGCACAAAGGGATTATAGGCATTGTGGCTTCGCGCCTTACAGAGCTTTACTACAAGCCATCGGTGGTACTCACCTTGTCGAACGGCCTTGCAACGGGTTCGTCGCGTTCCGTTCAAGGGTTCGACATCTATCGCGCAGTGGAGACGTGCCGCGACCTTCTAGAAAATTTCGGCGGTCATACCTATGCCGTGGGGCTGTCGCTCAAACCGGAAAATATCGACGAGTTTACACGCCGATTCGAGGAATATGTGGCTCAAAACATCCTTCCGGAACAACTTACACCCCAAATCGACATTGATGCTTTCCTGTCGTTTGCCGACATCACTCCTGAATTTGTGTCGACGCTGCGTCTGTTCAATCCCTTCGGCCCGGGCAATCGCAAACCCACATTCTGCACTCGTCGCGTCAAGGATTTCGGAACGAGCAAACTTGTGGGGCGCAATCTCGAGCACATCAAGCTCGAGCTTGTCGACGACACTTCGGGGCATGTGATCAACGGCATAGCCTTCAATATGGCCTCATACTTTGAGCAAATACATGCCGGACGGCCTTTCAACATCTGTTACACCATAGAGGAGAACAAACATCAGAACGCCTCGTCGCCCCTGCAGTTGCTCGTCAAGCAGATACGCCTTACGGAGGTGTGATGAAAACACCCGAAGATATTCTCAAAAAATACTGGGGCTACGACAGCTTCCGTTCCTGCCAGCGTGAAATCATCGAATCGGTGCTTGCCGGCCGCGACACAATAGGCCTGCTTCCCACCGGTGGCGGCAAGTCGGTGTGCTTCCAGGTGCCCTCGCAGCTCCTGCCTGGGCTGACGGTGGTCATCACACCATTGATTTCGCTGATGAAGGACCAAATCGATAACCTTCGCCGCCACGGCATCAGGGCATCGTGCCTTCATCTTGGAATGACACGTGCCGAACGCGAGTATGCCATTGAGTGTTGTCACCAGGGACGGAGCAAGCTGCTCTACATAGCCCCCGAAAGAATATCGACACAGGGCTTTATGAGCCTGATGCGCAGTTGGCATCCGTCGCTTTTTGTTGTTGATGAAGCTCATTGCATTTCGCAATGGGGCTACGACTTCCGGCCCTCATATCTGAAAATAGGCCGGTTGCGCGATGAGTTCCCGCAAGTTCCCATCCTCGCTCTCACAGCCTCTGCTACTCCCGAGGTAGTCGACGATATTGCCCGACAGCTGCACATGGCAGACGAAGCCCGTTTCTCGCTCAGTTTCCGGCGCGGAAACATCTCCTTTCTTGTCCGCCACCCCGATACCAAGCCTCAGAAAATGCTCAAAGTGCTGCGCTATGTCGCCGGTTCGGCCATTGTCTATGTGCGCTCTCGAAAAAAAACACGCGAGCTGGCCGAATGGCTGCAGCAGAACGGAATAGATGCTGCATATTATCATGCAGGCATGGAACGCCATCTCAAGGACCTGAACCAGGAGGCATGGCACAGCGGAGAGAAGCGTGTGATTGTTGCTACAACGGCTTTTGGCATGGGCATCGACAAGGCCGATGTGCGCCTTGTCATTCATTTCGACTTGCCGTCGACGCTCGAGGAATACTACCAGGAGGCGGGTCGTGCCGGACGCGACGGCAAGCCGTCGCTGGCAGTGCTGCTTGCAAATTCGCGCGACAAAGCTGCTCTTGGCCGGCGGCTGACCGAGGCTTTTCCTCCTAAGGACTTTATCCGCCATGTCTACGACGAAGTATGCCGCTACCTTGTGCTGCCCATGGGAGAGGGGTTCGGGGCCTTGTTTGAGTTCAATCTCGAAGCCATGTGCGTCAAATACAAAATGCATCCGCGCATGACCCTCAGTTCTCTTACCATTCTCGAACGTTCAGGCTATCTCGAGTTTATCGAAGAAATTGAGACACGTTCGCAGGTGATGATACGCATGGAGCGCCACGAGCTCTACGACCTTGAACTCTCAGATTCGCAGGATGCCCTTCTGCAGGCCTTGTTGCGCTGCTATCCGGGGCTGTTTGCCGACTATGTGTTTATTGATGAGGAATATCTTGCCGTGATGGCCCATGTGCCACTTGCCGAGGTCTATCCGGCCATGCTTGCCCTTCAGCGCGAGCATGTGCTCAGCTATATTCCCCGAAAACGCACGCCATATATATATTTCACCGCCAATCGCCGGCCGGGCAGCGAGCTCACTTTTCCGCGCGAGGTATACGAAGAACGCCGTCAGCGAATGGCGGCACGGCTGGATGCCATGCGCACTTTTGCTTTCGACGATGCCCACTGCCGTGTGAAAGGCATGCTCGGCTATTTTGGAGAAAGCGAGGCCGGCGAATGTGGCACATGCGATGTTTGCCGTGCTATGCGGCGTGCACCATTCGATGCCGCAGCTTTCGAGCGCAAAGTGCTTGACCAGCTTTCCGAGCCCGGTTCGACAATCGACATTGGGCTATTGGCGCAGCTCTATCCCGGACACTCTGCCGAGGCTGCGGCCTCCCTCCGCGCCATGGTTGCCGACGGCCGCCTGACGCTCGACGGCTTCAAACTCAGCCGCCGTTAGAAGTTTATGCCTTGGTTTGCCCATTGTCAATAATACAAAATTATTGTAGAGCTTGTTGCGACATTCGGCTATGTGGAGGAAAAATTGTACTTTTGCAGTAAGAAGCCGTAAATTTTCTTTTTATGCTGGAAATTAAAGACACATTGGTCAGTCTCGACCTTATAGAACGATATTTTTGTTGCGACCTTGACGCGTGTAAGGGTCAGTGCTGCCTCGACGGCGATGCCGGGGCTCCTCTGGCACCAGACGAAGCCGAAAAGTTGCGTGAGATTTTGCCAAAGATTGTCGACGAACTTCTTCCGTCAGGACGGCGTGCCATAGAAGAGGGCGGAGTTAGTTATATCGACGAAGAAGGCGACGAGGTGACGCAGCTCATCGATGGCGGACTGTGTGCTTTTGCCACCGTTGCCCCCGACGGTTCGTGGCGCTGCGCCATAGAAAACGCTTGCCGCGAGGGACGCATCGATTTTCTAAAGCCCGTGTCGTGTCATCTCTATCCTGTGAGGATTAAGAAATACGACGGATTTACGGCTGTTAACTTTCATCGCTGGCGTATCTGTCATGCTGCCGAGGTGCTGGGACGAGCAAAGGGCCTGCGAGCTTATAAATTCCTCGAAGGCCCCTTGCGCCGCCATTTTGGAGATGAGTGGTACGAAGAGCTCGATTTTACTGCCCGGATTTATCTGGAACAGAAGGAGCCGAAGGAGCGGTGACAGCACCTAATTCGAAATGTCAACCGACAGTTACTGTCGCAAGCTTGTCGGGCGAGAGATGGACGGCGGCGAGGGCGGCTATGCGCTCGGGGGTGAGGGCGTCGATTGCGCGTTGCTGAAGGGCGAAATAATCGTCCGGCGTGCCGACGAGGCGTTGTGTGCTGTAGTATGCCGAGATGTTTTGCGGAGTATCGAGAGTGTCTGCCAAAGAGCTCAAGGCGTAGCTGCGCAGACGTTCCAGCTCCTCGCCGCACGGCGGATTTGAGGCAAGAAGGTTGAGTTCCTTTCGAATTTCGTCCACAACATCGGCTGTATATTTTTTGTCGCACTGAGCCGAGATGTTCATATATGCTCCGTCATAGCCTCCGGCAAGGGATGCATATATTCCATAGGTCATGCCTTTTTCTTCGCGAATGTTTTTCATCAGGCGGCTGCCGAAGTAGCCTCCGAGAGCCATCACAGCCAGACGCAGATCGATATAGTCGGGCGACGAACGGTTGATGGTTCGCAGTCCCATATTCACTGCCGACTGAAGACTGCTTTCAAAGGGTATGTGTCGTTCTTCGTTTTCGGGCAAAACTTCAGTCATTACAGGGACGAACTTGCGACATCCTAAGTCGGGCAAGGACAGCGCAAAGTCTCTGATAGAGCCGAGTACATTGTCGTCAAAATTGCCGCAAACATACAGATCGAGACCTTCGTTGCAGATATGGCTGCAATGGAGTTGCCGGAGTGTAATGCTGTTGAGGGTTTCGATTTCGTGCTCGTCGATGACGTGGGCCAGATGGTGGTCTTTGCCGAACATCATGGCCATGAAGGCATCCGATGCCAGTGCCGCAACTTGCAGCCGTCGGTTCTGTATGCCTGCAATAAGCTGCATCTTTGCTACTTGCAAATGAGTGTCGGGAAACATCGGGCAAGCAACCATAGAGTGGAAGGCGGGCAGTACATTACCAAGGCGGTTGGCAAGAACATTGAGTTCTATGCTTGTGAAATGGTCGCTTACGGTGGCCCCTGTGCGCACGCCGTTGAAGTCGAAGAGGTCGGCAAGCTCTTCGCTGTCGAATAGTTCTGTGCCTTCGGTGAGTTGCGAGGCAATAATGCGAGAAGCTGCGGCTCCGAGTTCGGCTTTGCCGCCTTCGTACATCAGTGCGATACGCACAAGAGGCTGGTTGCCGCCGCGGTAGATGTGGAGACGAGCACCGTTATCAAGATCTTCTACGGTTTCGGCCGGAATAACGAGTGGAGGAAAAGGCCTCGTTGGCGGGGCTTGCGTGCGGTCGGGCATGTCAGTCATGTTGTTCAAGATATTTTTGTGCGGCAGCAAGGTCGGCTGGTGTGTCAATGCCTATAGTGGGTTCGGTTGTGATAGCCATTTTGATTTTGAAGCCATTCTGGAGCCACCGCAGCTGTTCGAGCGATTCGGCAAGTTCGCATGCCGATTGGGGAAGGCGGCAGATTTTCTCCAGTACATCGCGACGGTAGGCATAGAGGCCGACATGGGTGTAGAATTGAGCCTGCATGGGCCATTCGGCGCGTTCGTAGTTGCGCACATAGGGAATGACAGATCGCGAGAAATAGAGTGCGCAGCCATTGACATCCATCACAACTTTCGGGGTGTTGGGGTCTTCGAGTTCGGAGTAGGGCCGTTGAGCATCGAAGGGGCGTGCGAGCGATGCAATGTCCACATGTTTGTCGTCGAAGCAAGCTTTGAGAGCTTCGAGCTGGCTATATGCCACAAAAGGTTCGTCGCCCTGGATGTTTATCACCACATCGGCATCGGAGCCGAGAGTTGTTACGGCTTCGAGACAGCGGTCGGTACCGCTGCGGTGCAAGGTGGAGGTCATAACAGCTTTCCCGCCGAAAGATTCGACAGCATCGGCAATTCGCCTGTCGTCGGTGGCAACGGCGACATTGTCGAGCACCTGCGCTACACGCTCATATACTCGCTGGATCATCATTTTGCCGCCGAGCATGGCCAAAGGCTTGCCGGGGAAGCGTGTCGACGCATATCGCGCCGGTATTATTCCTATGAATTTCATATTAGCAGACATAGAGTTGGGCATTTTCATATTTTACAATTCGGACGGTATTCCCGGCATTGATAAAAGCTCCGGTGGAGACAGCATCGAAGACTATGCCGTCGATTTCGATTTTACCTGCGGGACGCATGTCGGTAACAGTTCTGGCCGTTTGTCCCACAAAACGTGCCGGAGACATGTCGACACCGACAAAACCTTTGTCGTTCGAGAGTTCGGTGACGAGCTCGGCCCGGCGACGGAAAAAAGCAGGACCATGCGACGAGGTGAGATATAGCACAATGGCAAGCGCGGCTACGCATCCTATGCCGGTTATGAGCAGAGCATTTCCGAGCGAGCCCATGTCGAAGCCTGTCACAGCATCGTTGGCAGTCATGGCTCCAATCAGAGCGGCGATAATGGCCAAAATGCCTGTAATGCCGGTAACACCGAATCCGGGCACCACAAAAACTTCCATGGCGATGAGCACCACGCCGCCGATGAGGCACAGAAGCACCCATCCCGGCATTGCTCCGCCAATGAACATGGGCAGGAAGTAGAGCACAGCAGCTACAGTCGACACCGCGGCCGCAAATCCCAGGCCGGGAGTGTGCATCTCCATGTATATTCCGCCAAGGATGAGCATTACCAGTATGGCACGCACGGCGGCGTTGCTCAGAAAGCCCATAATGTCGTCGGTGAGGGTGCTGCTATAGTATTCGATGGGGGCTTCGTCCATTTTGAGTTCGGCAAGCACGGCATTGATGCTTGGGGCTACAGCTTCGGCATAGCCGCAAGCCACCGCCTGTTCGGACGTGAGAGAAACGGAAACATCGGGGTTGACCATCGAGGCGGCTATAGCGGGGTCACGGCGCCATACAATGCTGTCGCCTCGCATCACTTTTCCATGATGCTCGGCTGTTGCCCGCATGATCGTGCTCATATACGACTGATATTTTTCGGGCATCGGCTCGCCGGCACCGTTGACCACTGTTGCCGAGCCCATGCTTGCAGCAGGGGCCATGAACACGCTGTCGCAAGCGAGGGCAATGAGAGCGCCCGCCGATGCAGCGTTGACATCGACAAAAGCCACCGTCGGCATGTCGAGGCGCAGCAGGGTGGTGCGGATGGAGTCAGCGGCATCGAGAGCACCTCCAAATGTGTTGAGACGCACCAGCAGCATCGAGGCATTTTTCTCGCGGGCCTGCTCAATACCGCGTCGGACATGGTGTAAGGCACTCATGTCGATTTCTGTCTCGATGGGAAGCACATAGACCGGGCCGGAGAGTGCGGTCAGAGCCACTAAGGCGGTGATTAATGCAATTACATAGCGTTTCATTGTTGTTCGTGCTTGTTTTTTTCGGTACGTTGTCGGGCACGTTCGCCGAAATAGGCCGGCAGAAGAGCCACGCCTGTTAAGATATAAATATAATAGCTGAAGAGGCGCCAAATGAGGGCAAGCACGGCCGCGATGCCCACGTTGCCTATAATATCTCCGTAGAAATTTGCAAACAGCCATTCGCTGATGCCGCTGCCGCCCGGTGTGGGGCTGACCATGAGCACCACCCACACCACGAATTGCCGTCCGAAGACGAGCAATGGCGACGACCCCGGCAGAAAGGCCCAGAACAGAGCGTTGACAACAAAATATCGCGAAAACCACGAGAGCACCGTGGCCCCGAAAACTGACAGCCACCACCGGCGGCTGCGGCCTTTGACCCATGCAGCTGTAGCCGTCATGTTCTGTGCCGTGGAGAGAATTGAGCGTTGCCAGCGGTGTAGTATGCGCCAGGCCGACATGCGTCGGAGCACGCCGGCAACCATTTCAGGTTTGGCAATGATGGCAAGATAGAGGATGCTTGTCCACACAACGATGCCGGCATACACAATCCAGAACACAACTTGAATACCTCCTTGCAGGAGTTTCCGGCTTTCATCGCCAAGAGACGCGGTTCCGAAGAGCTGATTGTAGGGGATGATAAGAAATATGACGGGGCAGAAAACTACAAAGAAGAGTTCGTCGAGGAACAAGGTGGTTAGTGTAAGCGTGGTGGCCCTGCCAAGCTTGATACCCTCGCGGTTAAGGTAGAAAATGGCCAGTGCGCTGCCGCCGACCACAGAGGGTGTGATGGCCGAGGTGAAGGCACACATAATGTCGGTGCGCACGGCCCGCTTCCATGTCAGGTCGCCGTCGGCAATGGTGTGAAAACGCCATGCCAAGCCAAAATCGCGCCCCGCCACAAAGAGCATTGCGGCGCATAGACCGGCCACAACCCTCCAGTCGAACGAAATTGACTGCAGGGTGTCCATGTCGATGTCGCGGCGAAAAAGCCAGATTCCGACACCTATGCTCAGTGCCAAAGGAAGGACAAGCCTCCACAATGTGCGCGATAGTTCCTTGGAGTTTTCCATCAGAGGGCTGCTATGCGTGCCAGCAGATTTTCAATGTCGGCCACGGGGTCGGAAGCGTCGAAGATTCCATCTTCAGCTACGAAGCCCGCATAGCCGGCAGCTGCCAGGGCGGCATAGTCGGCTTCGAGAGCATTTTGAACTTCGGCGACAAAAGGTATGGTGCAGCCAGCCTTGCGAGCCCGGCCGATGATTTCTGCTGCTTGTTCTCCATTGGTGTCTGCCGGAAGGCACACATAGTCTATGTCGGCTTTTTCGAGTGCGAGAGCACTTTCGGCCGATGCAACTTCGGTGCCGATAATTGCTTCGGGACCGAGGGCTTCGCGAGCTGCGGGCGCCGATTGGCCGGCAGGTACAAAAAGGCCGTGGAGGCCAAGTTCGCGTGTCATGTTTGTGCTTCCTTCGAGAGTGAGGATAATGCCGGCTTCGCGGCAGAGAGTTGCAATCTCTAAGCCGGTGTCGCGGAAGTGGCTTTCATCGTCGGGAACGATGACAATCCATTGAGCTCCGGCTTCGACGGCCATCTGGGCCATCTCGGCGAGCGAATAACGGTCGGAGGGTGCTATTTTGATTTGTAACATGTTATTAATGACGATAGTAGGTGCGACGTACACGCGGCGACACCGAGGTTAGTATTTCGTAGGGTATTGTGTCGAGCACTTGGGCAAGTTCTTCGATGGGCTTATCCGGGCCGAAAATCTCCACTTTGTCGCCGACGGCAACCTCTGGAGCATCGGTTACATCAATCATGCACAGGTCCATGCAAATGTTGCCGATGGTGGGGCATTTTGTGCCATTGACCACAAACGAGGCATGTCCTCGGCCAAAGTGACGGTTGATGCCGTCGGCATATCCCACTGGTATGGTGGCGATAATTGAATCGCGCTCGGTGATGCCGCGGCATCCATAACCTATTGGGGTGTCTGCGGGCCAATGCTTGAGCGATATTATGCGAGTGCTCAGCGAGGCAACAGGTCTGAGAGGCAAAGGGTTGGCCGATGAATAGGGCGATATGCCATACAATCCTATGCCTAAGCGTGCCATCTCGTAGGGGCCGCAGTCGGCAAAGCGCATCATGCCGGCAGTGTTGAGGATGTGGCGTTTGAAGTCGTAGCCGATTTTTTCGCGCAGTGCTTCGGTGAGACTGTAGAACTGTTCAATCTGGTGGAGGGTATAGCTGTCTTTATCCAGGCAGTCGGCTGTGGCAAGGTGCGAGAACACCGAAGCAATGCGTACACGGTTTGTGTCTGCAAGGCACCGGGCAATGCCGTCGAGGTGTTCGGCAAGAAATCCCACACGGTGCATGCCGGTGTCGAGCTTGATGTGCACCGGGTAGTCCTTGACTCCGGCAGCTTCGGCTTCGGCTATCAGGCGGTTGAGTTCGTCGAGCGAGAAAACAGCCGGCTGCAGACGGTGACCGAACAGGGCCGGATAGCGGTTTGTTACTGGGTTGAGCACCATAATGTCCATATCGATGCCTGCTTCGCGCAGCGATACACCTTCGTCGACCACGGCCACTGCAAGATAGGCGGCACCGATGCTTTGAAGTGTTTTTCCCACTTCGATGGCTCCTGTGCCATAGGCTGAAGCCTTGACCATGCCCACCATGCCGGTTCCGGCGGGGAGCATGCGGCGGTAAAGGTTGTAGTTGTGCACCAGTGCATCGAGGTCTATGGCCAGCGTAGTGTCGTGGTCGGCCTGTTCGAGGGCCAGGTCAATTTTCTCGACAGAGCCTCCTGTTTCGCCGAAAAGCAGAATTTGTTTGTTTCGCAACACATCGCCGTTCTGGCAACGGTTAAGAAAAGCTTCGTCTACGTTTGCATGCTCTACAGCATCGTCGTCGATGCCGAGCGCGTTCATTTCGGGTGATATTGAAATAATCCGTTTCACTCCGAATCCTTTTGCCATTTCCACGGCCCTGCAATAAATTTTCCTGACCTTGTCGGCAGTGGAAGGAGCATGGAGGATGTTGTCGAGCACAAGCACGCTTTCTTTAGCCGGCGTGGAGTTGCGGCGCAAAAAATCGAGGCTGTCCTGCAGAGAACGAAGGTCGTGGCTGAAATTGTCGCGCACCAGCGTGTTGTCGTAGCTCACCGTGCGTATGCTGCGGCGTGTTTCCACAATAGATATTTCTGTCGTTGCGGCATCGTAGCCCATTTGTGCCAATGCGGCATCGGCAATTGCATGGTAGCAAGGAGGGGTAGGCACAAGTTTGATGTCGGGATGCTCGTTGTGCAGCTCTTCAAGCAGCCGGTTGAGCTCGGGGTCGTTGTCGGCATAGACAATAACACGACAATTTTTGACCAATTCCACTTTTTGACGCAGTTTGCGAGTGTGATTGCCGCCGAAGGCTTCGTCGTGTTCCTCGTTCATGGGGGTGAGGATGCCTGTTTTGTGCGAAGGAACAAGCCATTCGTAGTTTGCGGCCTGTCCGGGCCCGTCGATGCCAATTTCTGTGATGATTGTTGTCGGAGCATCACGGCGCGGACGGTTGAGCAGTGCCAGAGGCACGCCTATGGTCGAATTCCAGCTGCGAGGACTGCGGTAGACTTCTGTCAGAGGAAGCAAGGCACGGTAGATTAGTTCTTTGACCTTTGTTTTGCCACGGCTGCCGGTGATAATCACTCCTTGTCTTATGCCGTCGAGGCTTGCTGCGGCCAGGCTGCGGAGGGTGTCGGGCACCGAGGCTACTACGTAGAATGAAGCATCGCTGCTTTGTGCCTCGGCGGGTATTTCTTCAACGATGAAAGTGCTCACGCCCATTGCTATGAGCGAGGGTATATATTTATGACCGTCGTTCACATCGGTGCGTATGGCGGCAAACACAGTGTCGGCAGGGCTGAAAACCGCGCGGCTGTCGGTTGTGATGGTTTTATAGCTTATTTTGCCGAATTGCTCGGCATCTATGGTGTTCATGTCAGTATATTTCTGTGTTGGGAGGCTTTGTATGCTTTGCGGCACTCCAGGGCGCGGGCTATCGTAGCCTTGTCCATATGTGATTGACAAAATATCTCATAAATATAATCGACAGCCACTTCCGAGGGATGTTTCATGTCGCTGTCATAGAAGCGGTAGTCGCGCAGGTCGTCGATGAGCATTTCGTAGGCCGGAAAGTACTCAGCGCGACCTTGGCTGCAAATAGTGTCGGCGGCGAGTTGCAAAGTGGCTTTGCTCAGCGTGTTGCCGTGAAGACCGTAGGCAAGATGTCGTATGGGGCTCACTGTGAGTATCACTTTGCGGACTCCGGCGGTGGCAAGGTTGGTGACGCATTTTTTTAGTGCCTCTATCGTTTCCTCGACACTCAGGCGTTCATAGTTGAAAAATGAGGCCGGGAATTTGTGGCAGTTGCCCACGGGCTTGCCGTTGTCGGCACGGCGGTAGACAAAGCTCGAACCGAGGGTGAGAATGACAATCGGTCGTTTGCCAATGAATCTTCTCACCTTCGCTTGTTCCAAATTGATTTTGGAAAGCAGGTTTTCGGCATCAAGGTCGCTATATTGAGAGGCATAGTCGAGGCAGTGCCACCCTCGGGGTCCTTCGGTCAAGTCGTCAAGAGTGTAGAGCTTGAGCTTTGTCGTGCGGTTGATGAAATTGGCCAAAGACAGCGGGTTGTAGAGCGGCCCCAGCGGGCTGCGGCATACATCGAAACCATCGATTTGGAGGCGTTGGCCCACTTCGTCGGTGAAACATGAGCCGAGCATGAGCAGGGGCACATCGTGGCTCAGCGCAATTTTTGAGCGCACAGGTTCTATGACGGTTCTAAATTCCATGTCAGAACATCTGATAGTCGATGGATAGTACTTGGAACTCTGTGCGCCGGTTGATTTGGTCGGCAGCTTCCTGGTCGGCTTCCGGCAGGGCTTCGATAAATTCCTCGGTGAGCACGTCGCCTTCTTTGAACTGGGGATAGATGCGTGCCAGTTTTTTTGTGATAGTTTTTGGCTTAGACTCTCCGTAGCCATGGCTCTGCAGGCGGTCGGGGCTGATGCCCACGCTGATGAGATAGTCGATTACCGACTGTGCACGGCGGCTCGACAGGTCGATGTTATAGGCCTCCGAACCTTTGCGGTCGGTGTGGGAAGCCATCTCGATGGTCACATTAGGGTTGTCGCGTAGCACCTGAGCCATCGAGTCGAGGGCTTCTTTCGATTCAGGACGCAGCGTGGCGCGGTCGAAGTCGTAGAAAATATTGTCGATTACCACCGGCTTGTGGATAGAAGCCAAAATGAAGTCGATGCCATATTCGGCATCCTCTTCGGCAATGTCGCTGGTAAATTCCTGCCGGGCATTGAGGTAGCCTTTTGCTCCTGCCAGCATCACATAGCTCACTCCGCGGTCGAGGGGAAAGGAGAACGAGCCGTCGGGCTTGGCAATTTGCTTTTGGTTGGAGCCGTCGTTGCCCACAATGCGAATCACGGCGTTTGGAACCGGTTCTTCGTCCTTGTCGAGCACCCAGCCTGAGATGAGAATCTTCAGCTCGGGCAGCTCAAAGGAGTAGATGTGGTCGTAGCCGCGGTTGTCGCCGCGATTTGTTGAGAAATAGCCGGATTCACCTTGTCCGAAAGTGATGCCGAAATCGTCGGAGGCGGAATTGACAGGCGTGCCCATGTTGGTCACGTTCCATCCGCCGGACTTGGTGAGCTGTGCTTTGAAAATGTCGAGACCACCATATCCGGGATGGCCGTTGGAAGCGAAATAGAGCAGGGAGTCTGTGCGCACGTAGGGGAACATTTCGTCGCCGGGAGTGTTGATCCATTCGCCAAGGTTCTCGAGCGAGCCTACGCGTTCGCGCAGGTTGATGCGCCAGATGTCGAGGCCGCCTTGGCCGCCGGGCATGTCGGATGTGAAATAGAGCCATGTGCCGTCGGGCGATACTGCAGGGTGGGCATAGCTCGACAGGGTGTCGGCAGTAATTTCAAATTTCACCGGCGCGCTCCACTTGGCATCGGAGCGTTGCGAGGTGTAGATTTCCACACCGGTATTGGCGTTTGGTTCGCGGCGTGCGCGGCTCAGGTACATGGTCTGTCCGTCGGGAGAGAATGAGATCGCGCCTTCGTCGGCCTCGGTATTTAGTTCGCCTTCAACAGCTTGCGGACGTTTCCACACACCCTTCTCGTCTTTAGTGGCAAACCATATGTCGCCCTTCTTCATGCCTGTGATTTCGCTGCGCTTGGTGCCTGTGGCCTTTTCGGTGGTGCTGCTGAAATATATCTGGTCGCAGCTCTTGTCCAGAAACATGGGGCAAAAGTCGGCGCGGCGTGAGTTGAAAAGTTTGGCGTTGCGCACCACATAGCGTGTGCCTCCTTTTTTTTGCTGGGCTGATTTGGCTCCGGCCATGGCATTCTCTGCCAGGAGGTCACCGGGCTTCCATGCAAGATATTCTTCGAAGGCTTTTATTGCCGGGGCATATTTACCATCGGCAGCAAGGCTTTGGCCCAGACGGAGATAGAGTGTCGAATCTTCGTAGCCGTATCGGGCAGCATTCTGGTAGGCTGCTGCTGCGCGAGTATATTGGTTGAGCTTGCGGTGGCACTCTGCCATTTTGAAAGCCACCTCGCCGCGAAGCTGTCGTTCCTCCTTCTTTGTGAGCTTGTTATATATTTTTCTATAAGTTTTTGACGCATCGAAATACTCGCCGCGTTCCATCTGTTCGTTGGCAGTGGCAAGTTTGGGCCCCCCGCACGACATAGCAGCCATGGCAAGGGCTATAATGATAATATATCTCATCGTTTTCATAATCACCACAAAGTTACGAAAACTCGCTCAAAAAATCGAAAAATCGACACGTCAAGTTCGTTTTTCTTATGTCGCCGGCCTACATGCCGGCGGTGCCGCACGTGTGGCCCTCGAACGTTTTGGCGCAGTTTTGGCCGGGGTGTGGGCATATGGGGCCAGGCCTACGCCATGACGACAATGCACGACAGAGTAGAGACAAACAAGCTATATCTTGACGAGTTTATAGAACTGGCACGCGAACGGGACCATAATTATTTCGTCATTGCGTTTCTCTCAGTTCCTCTATCAAGTATCAAGTCTTCTAGAATATAATCGTCGCTCATTAGTTGCAGACCATATTTCGGATCTGTCATTTGCTCATATACCTTTGTGCTGTAATAAAGGTCAAGGGCACGCTCAGGCGATATTTTTAGGGTGTTAGCCAAGAGCATTATTATTCGGCTTTGCTTACGCCATAGAATGTTATCTCTCATACGTTATAACCATTTATTCCGGCACAATCTCCGAATGTTTGAATGCAGATTTTCGGCAGTTTTTCTTTGAAAAGTTTGCAGGATTGGAATAAAAGCAGTACCTTTGCACCGACAGAATCCGCCACGCTTCCCATAGAACAGCGAACCAGGGCGGGTCTTTTATTTTTATATGGAACCAGAATATTCTAAACCTGCGTTAGCCATAGCAGACATCATTGGTCGGCTCAAGACAAATGGATTAAGCATTATTGATGAAAAGGAAGCCTTGCGAAAGTTAGGCATTGTCAGCTATTTCCGGATAGCTGCTTATCTCCGCCCGATGGAGGACGATAAGGATACTCATCATTTCAAACCGGGAAGCACGCTGGAGAACGCATTTGCCTTATATGAGTTTGATACCAAGTTAAGGCAGCTCATATTTGCGGCAATACAAGAAATTGAAATCGCATTGCGTGCCAAAGTCATCCAACATTTCTCATTGACATACGGACCGTTCTGGTTTATGGATGTAAATCTTTCGGCTAATGAACGCCTGTTTGCACAGAACCTTTCGGCTATTGACAGGGAACTGGAACGCTCCCGTGAAGATTTTATTAAGGCGCATTTCAAAAAATACATAAAACCGGCATTCCCTCCTGCATGGAAGACACTGGAGCTTGCTTCGTTGGGCACTTTGTCCAAATTGTACTACAACTTTTCAGATAAAAAAGTCAAGAAGGCCATTGCCCGTGAGTTCAACCTGCCCAACCATGAGATACTGGAAAGCTGGATGCGTAGCATAGCTTCTTTGAGAAATTGTTGTGCGCACCATGCTCGTATATGGAACCGTAGCCTTTCCGCTACACCGCAAATGACCGGTAAAATCAGAGGAAGTTGGATTAGCCATACAGATATTGACTCTAATCGTTTATATGCGGTTTTATGCTGCACTGCATATTGGATGGAATCCATAAATGGTAAATCTCATTTTGTATCAGGATTAAAGAATCTGATAGCAAAATACCCGATGGTTGATGTGGCGGCGATGGGCTTTCCTGCCGGTTGGGAAAACGAGCCGCTTTGGAAGTAAGGCAATCGACTCAAATAAGTTTTATTGCTGATTCCAAACCAATTCTCTTGAAGAAAGTTGCCTGATTGGAATTAAAACATTACCTTTGTAGCAACAAATCCCGCCCGCTTCCCGTAAGATTAGCGTACCCAGCGGGACATTTTTATTTTGAGCATATAATAGGGCTTCTCCGCCAGTTCCACATATAAGTCGATGGGAAATAGCCCTATAAAAAGCGTTCCCGGACTATCAAGGAACGCTTTTTGTTATAATAGTACGTTGGACACGAAGCCGTTGTCGTCCACTGCCAGCAGACGGTTCTCCTCGTCCCAGATGAGCTTGCGCTCACCCGTGCCGGTCTCGT
>CAJUAR010000019.1 GCA_910584495.1 uncultured Muribaculaceae bacterium | reverse complement strand
CCGGACTTCTGAGTTTTGTCGTCGGCAGCACTTTCAGCCACCGCTGTTGAAAAAGGAGGAGAGGGATTACAATCCCAACCGACAAAAGCCGTGTGCCTTGCGGGGCTTCTGTCTATACAACAAGCTTAGGCTCAAAAAAGTTCGTTAATCAGCCTCAAAATAGTGGCCGGCGAGCTTCATGTTGTGGCTGCGCACAAAATTGAGGATTTCGGCACGCTCGGGGCTTTCGGCAATGTCGGTCTCTATGCGTTTGATGGCGTTGAAAACCGAGGTCGAACATTGATAGATGTGACGGTAGGCCTTGGCAATATCGTCGATACTGTCTTCGCAGAATCCGCAATGTTTGCTCATAATCACAGAGTTTACACCATAATATGTCACAGGATTATGGGCCATAATCACATATGGTGGTACGTTGGAGCTGATGCGCGTTCCACCTTTAATAAGTACAAATTTGCCGATAGTGCTGTTTTCGTGCACAATAACATTCGACGACAGGATGCTGCCATGCTGCACGGTGACATCGCCGGCAATGTTCACCGAGTTGCCGATCACACAACCATCGTCGATGTGGCTGTCGTGGCCAATGTGGCTCTTGGCGCACACAATAACACCCGAACCGACAACAGTTCCTTTTTCAGATGTGAAGCCACGGTTGATGAGCACATGTTCGCGGATTATAGTTCCGTCGCCAATGGAGCAGCGCGAAGCCAGACCCGGCTTCCAACGGAAATCCTGCGGGTCGGCACCCACCACCGCTCCTTGGTACACTTTCACGCCTTTGCCCAATGTGGTGCCGTTCATCACACTGGCATAGGGCATAATCTCGCAGTTGTCGCCTATCACGGTATCGGCATCGACATAGGCAAATGCATGTATGATAACATCAGAGCCAATCTTGGCTTTGGGGTCGATATAAGCTAACGGGCTAATCATAGTTTTCAAGATTTAGGTTGACACGGTAAATTTACATCAAATTTTTCATACGCAAAAATTTTTGCCTAAAAATTCGAAAAACAAAAGCCCGACAGACAAAATATGAGGGCAAGCGCATCAAAAATGATTGAAGCGGCCTTAGGCATTGAAGCTGAATTCTGGATATAAGCTTGCAAAATCCGCGACGCTGCAGCTATTATTTGATGATTGCTTCGAGCTGGGCGGCGGCTTCCTTTGTGTTGACTTTTTCCACCACGTGAGAGATGCGGCCTTCGGGGTCGATAACGAATGTGGTGCGGACAATGCCCATATACTCTCGTCCGGCCATTTTTTTCATTTTCCACACGCCCATCTCCTCACACAGACGGTGTTCGGTGTCGGCAACAAGAATGAATGGCAGTGCATATTTCTGGCGGAATTTGATGTGCGATGCCGCGCTGTCCTTGCTCACACCTATCACCACATATCCTTTGTCGAGAAAAAAATCGTATGCACCACCCAGGCTGCATGCTTCTGCAGTACATCCGCTGGTGTTGTCTTTGGGATAGAAATAGAGAATGATGTTTTTGCCGGGAAAATTGCTCCGGCGCACCTCTTTGCCGTCCTGGTCGAAACCGAGGAAGTCGGGTGCAAATTCACCTGTTTGTTTCATATTTTGTTGTTTGTAATTGTTTGAGTGGTATCTGAACAAAGGGACGCTGGGCCATGCCTGGATGCGGGAGAGTGAGAAGCTCCGAATTAACAACAAGGTTGTCGATCGAAAGCAGGTCAATGTCTATTTCGCGGTCGCGATAGCTGCCGTCGGGATTGCGGTGCGGCATGCTGCTTATGCTCTTTTCGATGGCTTGCGTCGACCGCAGCAGTGCGTGGGCTTCGTCGGCAGTCCACTGACGAGATCTCTCCGTTGTTATTTCAGCTACAATGTTTAGAAATTCATTGGGCGAATCAAAGCCCATAGGCTCAGAGGCATAGAAAGGAGATTGACGCAACGTTGCTTCCGGTCCGAAGAGGGCCGAAATGGCAGCGAGCGCACGGCAGATGTTCTGCCGGCGCTCGCCGCTGTTGCTTCCTATGCCAAGCAGGATAGTGCTCCGCATAGCTTCAGAATTTAGTCGATGGATGTGCGGGCCACTTCTTTCTCTTCGAAACCTTCGACAAAGTCGCCCACTTTGATGTCGTTGTAACCGGCAATGGACAGACCGCAGTCGTATCCAGCCACCACTTCGCGGACATCGTCCTTGAATCGCTTGAGCGAACCGAGTTCGCCGGTGTATTTGACAATGCCGTCGCGGATGAGGCGCACCTTGCAGCCTCGTTTAATTTTGCCCTCGCGCACCATGGCACCTGCAATGGTGCCCACCTTGCCCACGTGGAAGGTTTCGAGCACTTCGGCAGTTCCGATGATTTCTTCTTTGATTTCGGGAGCAAGCATGCCGGCCATAGCATCTTTAACATCCTCAATAGCCTGATAGATTACCGAGTAAAGACGAATCTGAACACCATCTCGCTCGGCGGCACGTCGTGCTGCAAGGCTTGGACGCACCTGGAAGCCGATAATGATGGCTCCCGAAGCGGCTGCAAGCGTAACATCGCTTTCGGAAATCTCTCCCACGGCCTTGTGGAGGACGTTGATTTGAATTTCCTCGGTCGAGAGCTTTATGAGCGAGTCGGAGAGGGCTTCGATAGAGCCGTCGACGTCGCCTTTGACAATTATGTTGAGCTCCTGGAAGTTGCCAATATCGATGCGGTGGCCAATATCTTCGAGGGTGAGCATCTTGGTGGTTCGCAAACCCTGTTCGCGAGCCAGCTGCTCGCGTTTGTTTGCAATTTCGCGAGCTTCCTGTTCGGTTTCGAGCACATTGAATGTGTCGCCTGCAGTAGGTGCGCCGTTGAGGCCAAGGATGAGAGCGGGCATGGCTGGCCCGGCTTCCTCTATGCGCTGGTTGCGTTCGTTGAACATGGCCTTGATGCGACCGAAATGATTGCCTGCCAGCACAATGTCGCCCACGCGTAGTGTTCCGTTCTGCACAAGGACGTTGGCCACATAGCCTCGGCCTTTGTCGAGCGACGATTCAATAATCGTACCCACAGCACGGCGTTTGGGGTTGGCTTTGAGTTCGAGAAGTTCAGCTTCGAGGAGCACTTTTTCCATCAGCTTGTCAACACCTATACCTTTTTTAGCCGAAATGTCCTGGCTCTGGTATTTGCCGCCCCATTCTTCCACAAGGTAGTTCATCGCAGCGAGTTCCTCCTTGATTTTGTCGGGGTTTGCGTGAGGTTTGTCAATCTTGTTGATGGCGAAGACAATCGGCACACCGGCAGCCGAGGCGTGGTTTATAGCTTCGACCGTCTGAGGCATGACGCTGTCATCGGCAGCGACGATGATAATGACAAGGTCGGTGACTTTGGCACCTCTGGCACGCATGGCAGTGAAGGCTTCGTGGCCGGGAGTATCGAGGAATGTGATGTTACGGCCGTCGGAAAGTTTCACGCTGTAGGAGCCGATGTGCTGGGTAATGCCACCTGCTTCGCCGGCAATTACGTTAGCCTTGCGGATGTAGTCGAGCAGCGAAGTTTTGCCATGGTCCACATGTCCCATCACCGTCACCACCGGCGGACGGCTCACCAGGTCTTCTTCTTTGTCTTCTTCCTGCTGAATGGCCTCGCTCACCTCGGCCGATACATATTCGGTGGAGAAACCGAATTCGTCAGCAACGATGTTGATTGTCTCGGCATCGAGACGCTGGTTGATGGACACCATCACACCAAGATTCATACAAGTTGCAATGACGTTGTTCACCGGCACGTCCATCATCACAGCCAGGTCGTTTGCAGTTACGAACTCGGTGAGTTTTAGCACGCGGCTTTCGGCGGCTTCGGCCTGTTGAGCCTCTCGTTCGCGGTTTGCGTTAGCCTCTCGTTTCTCTTTGCGCCACTTAGCGCCTTTCTTGAGGCCCTTATCCTTAGCGGTGAGGCGAGCCAGGGTTTCCTTCACCTGTTTCTGCACATCCTCTTCGTTCACTTCGGGCTGAGGTGCAGGCCTGCGGTTTCGCTGTTCGCCACGGCGGTTTTCGCCGTTTTGGCGGTTTCCGCGTTCGCGGTTGTCGCGACCGCCTTGTTTGTCGCGGTTTCCACCCCGGCCACCGCCCTGATTTTCACCGCCCTGACGGCTGTCGGCTGCTTGCTTGCCGGCCTTTTCTACATCTACTTTCTCTTTGCCTGAAATTCGGCGGCGTTTCTTTCGGTCGCCTTCCGAACCCGATGCGCCATGACCGCCACGGTCGCCCTTTCCTTTTTTCTTGGGGCGTGTGTTCAAATTCATTGCATCGAGGTCGATTTTGCCCACGATGTTGAGTGATGGAGCCGGTGTTCGGTTGGCGAGCGTAAATACTTCGGGTTCGCTGTCGGTTTTAGGGGCCTCGGCGGATGCGGCCTGGGGCTTTTGTTCTTTGAGTGCTGGTTTAGGTTGTTGCGGCACGGTTTGTTTCTGCGCTGCCACAGGAGCTTTTGGCGCCGGTGCAGCGGCTTCTTTATGAGGCTGTTCAGACTTGGGTTGTTCTTTATGTTCGGTTTTGGGAGCCTCTGGCTTGGCTTCCGGCTTAGGTGTCGGGCTTGCAGGTTGCGTCTTTGTCTGGAGGGCATTCACATCGGCAGCCTTTGCTTCCGGTGCTGGCTCGGCCTTTGCCTCGACCTTTGCCTCGGGTTGAGCCTGAGGTTTTGCTTCGGGTTGAGCCTGAGGTTTTGCTTGTGGCTTGGGTGCGGGAGAGGCTTGTGGAGCAGCCGGTTTGGTAGCCGGTTTATCCACAACGGGCATGCCTGTTTTGAGGTCGATTTTGCCAAGTATACGCGGGCCTGTCACTGTTGTGTGTTTCACTTCTTCTGCAACAGGGGCGGCAGCGGGCTGCTCGGCCATGCGGGCACGATTTTCTTTGCGCTCCACGGCAATCTGCGCAGAGCGGTTTTTGAGGTCCTTGTCGCTCTTGAAAGCATTCATCAGCATCTCTACGGTGCTGTCTTCGATGCGGGCGTTGGGATTCTCTTCAATGTTGATGTCCTTTTTACGGAGAAAGTCTATGACGGTCGCAACCGACACGTTGAGATCTTTCGCCACTTTGCTTATTTTAGTTTTCGCCATATAATGAAATTTCGCTTAGAGGGGTTGAAGAAGAAGAAAGAAACACACGGGTGCGAGAAGAGAGGAGTAGAAGGAGAGATCGCCTCAGGCTTATAGCTGTTCGGGCTGTTCTTCGGGAGCCTGTGTATCGTCGGCTTCGTCGGTTTCGTCTTCTTCATATTCGCGGCGCAGCACTTCGAGCACGTCGTCGATTGTCCCTTCTTCAAGGTCGGACTTGTCGACCAGTGTCTGTCGCGGTGTGTTGAGCACGCTCTTGGCAGTCACACAGCCAATGTTTTTGAGGGCATCGATCACCCATTTTTCGATTTCGTCGCTGAAGTCGTCCAGGAATATATCGTCCTCATATACCATTTCTGTGTCGCGGTACACATCGATTTCGAAGCCGGTGAGCATTGTTGCCAGCTTGATGTTGTGGCCGTTCTTGCCAATGGCCAGCGACACCTCTTCGGGGCGCAGGAACACTTCGGCCTTCTTGTTCTCTTCGTCGAGACGGATGGTGGAGATGTGTGCCGGCGAGAGGGCGCGCTGTATGAACAGCGAGGGATTGTTTGTGTAGCAGATCACGTCGATGTTCTCGTTGCGTAGCTCGCGGACAATGCCGTGGATACGCGAACCTTTCACGCCCACGCATGCTCCCACGGGGTCGATGCGGTCGTCGTAGCTCTCAACCGCAATCTTGGCTCGTTCGCCGGGGATGCGGGCCACTGCGCGGATATTTATGAGGCCGTCGTGGATTTCGGGAACTTCAATTTCGAAGAGACGCACCAGGAACATGTTGCTGGTGCGCGACACGGTGATTTTTGGGTTGTTATTTTTGTTGTCGACATGCGAAATGACGGCACGCACTGTTTCGCCCTTGCGGAAAAAGTCGCCGGGGATAGATTCGCTTTTGGGGAGCAAAAGCTCGTTTTTCTCGTCGTCGAGCAGCAGAGTCTCGCGCGACCATGTCTGGTAGACCTCGCCGGTGACGAGCTGTCCTTCGAGCTCTTTGAACTTGGTGAACACAGCGTCTTTCTGCAGGTCGAGGATGCGGCTCTGCAGAGTCTGGCGCAGGTTGAGAATGGCACGGCGACCGAATTTCTCAAAAATTATTTCGCGAGTGTGCTCTTCGCCAACTTCGGCCTCGGGGTCGTCATCGGCGCGGGCATCGGTGAGCGAAATCTGGAGATTGGGGTTTTCCACTTCGCCATCGGGCACTACGGTGAGGTTTTGGAAAATCTGCACGTCGCCTTTGTCGGGGTTCAGAATCACGTCCAGGTTTTCGTCTGTGCCGAACATCTTCGCGAGAACATTGCGGAACGATTCCTCGAGCACGCTGATCATTGTGGTTTTGTCGATGTTTTTCAGTTCCTTGAATTCAGCGAACTGTTCGACCATATTTGGAGTTGCCTCTTTTTTTGCCATTGTGATATGCGGATGTTTTGATTATCAGAATTTTAGGTCGCAGCGCACATATTTGCACTCGCCGGAATTGAGATTGACAGCTTCTTGTTTTATTACTGGCTTTTTCACTCCGGGTTCTTTCACCTTGACGGGAACTTCGATAGTGAAGCGCACGTCGGTATCGAGCGGAGCACCGTCCTCGACTGCCGAAAGGACTCCGTGAAGCTTTCGTCCGTCGCGTGTGAGCACTTCCACATCATGCCCAATGTTCCATGCATATTGCGCATGTACTTTGAATGGCGATGTAAGGCCCGAAGAGCCAACTTCGAGCTGGTAGTCTTCCACATCGCGGTCGAAGGCTTCTTCGATGACGCGTGTCAGACGCGCACAGCTGTCGATGTCCACGCCGTCGGCCGAGTCAAGCTCCACACATATTTCGTTTGAAGAATTGACGGTGAGGTCGATCAGCATCAGTCCGGTGCCTTCAAGGCTTTTCTCGACCACTTGCTTAAGTAATATCTTGTCTATCATGTTTGCTTGTAAATGAAGAGGAGGAAGCTTGTGCTCCCTCCTCTCTCGAAGATCTTATGCAAAAGTAGTGTTTTTTTTTGCTTTATGCAATATCTTGGCTTTTGCCGGTGTGGGTGTCCGATGATTATTAATTAATATTAATATTATTTAACATCATTTATTCACCCTTGTTGTCATTTCACTTCCCAAGTTTCGCCGGCGAGGATGAACTGTCGCAAGCTGTCGAATCCTTTTTTGGCCCGCACTTCTTCCACCTGCAAGCTCACACCGTCGTTATAGGTCGGGGCTTCCACATCGCGGATAACGCCGAGAGCCAGAGGCAGCGAGCCCAGACCGTCCATCATTGCAAGCTGCTGGTGCAGGAAGTTTGAAGGTGTGTGGGCATCATGAACAAGCACGTCGTCCATCGTGTAGCCGTCTTCGCCCACGGTCACAGCCTTAAGCAGGAAGCCGTCGCGCACAAGGCCCTTTTCCATATTCTTGCCAAAGAGCATCTTCTCGCCATGCCGCAACAGAATGGTGCGCTCGGCGCGCACTTCGCGGTCGGTGATGGGATTGTGGATACCGTTGTTGAAAATCACGCAGTTCTGGAGGATTTCCACCACTGATGTTCCTTTGTGGCATGCAGCAGCGGCAAGTACTTCCTGCGAGGTTTTCAGCTCAACGTCGATGGAGCGGGCAAAGAAATTGCCGCGTGCGCCGAAAACGAGTTCAGCGGGGATGAATGGATCTTCGACTGTGCCGTAAGGACTTGATTTGCTGACAAAACCACGGTCCGAAGTGGGCGAATACTGCCCCTTGGTCAGTCCGTAAATTTTGTTATTGAACAGCACGATGTTGATGTCGATGTTTCGGCGAACGGCGTGAATAAAGTGGTTGCCGCCAATGGCAAGGCCGTCGCCGTCGCCCGAAATCTGCCACACCGTCATTTCGGGGTTTGCCACTTTGTAGCCCGTTGCTACAGCAGCGGCACGTCCGTGGATGGTATGGAAGCCGAAGGTGTTCATATAGTAAGGCAGACGCGAAGAGCATCCGATGCCGGAAATTACGGCAGTTTTGTGAGGAGCGATGCCCAGAGAGGCCATGGCCTTGTGGAGGGTGTTGAGAATGGCGTGGTCGCCGCAGCCGGGACACCAGCGCACAGCCTGGTCGCTCTTGAAATCGGTGGGTGTGTATGTCTTGTTTTCTTCCATGGCTTATTTCTCCATAAGGGCTAAGGTGCGTTCTACCAGCTCGCTGACTGCAAAAGGCTGGCCTTGAATTTTATTGATGCGCATAAAGAGCTTTTCGGGGAAGCGGCTCTGCAGATAGTCGGCAAACATGCCCGTGTTGAGTTCGGCTACAATCACACGTTTGTAGCGGCTGAACACCTCGGCGGTGTTGGCCGGCAGGGGGTTGATGTAGCGGAAGTGGGCAAGGGCCACTTTGTGTCCGGCTGCGCACAGCTCGTCCACTGCCGAGTGGAGATGGCCGTAGGTACCTCCCCAGCCAATGAGCAATGTGTCGGCATCTTTGTCGCCAAGCACTTCGAGGGCAGGGATGTCGGTGGCTATGCGCTGAATTTTTTCGCGGCGCAGGAGCACCATTTTCTCATGGTTGACAGGGTCGTTGCTGATAGCTCCTGTCACTGCGTCTTTTTCAAGGCCGCCAAGACGGTGTGTGGCACCTTCGGTGCCGCTCATGGGCCAGTAGCGTCCCAGGTTGTCGCGGCGCAAATATGGGCGCCAGGTGCCGTTGGCAAGGAGCTCGGCAGGAACATCAGGAGTTTTGATTGTCGGATAATCGCCGGCCTCGGGCACACGCCATGCCGACGAACCGTTGCCTATAAATGCATCGCTCAGCAGGATGACGGGAGTCATGTGCTCAACGGCAATGCGGCATGCCTCAAAAGCCATGTCGAAGCAGTCGGTGGGCGACGCCGGGGCAACAACGGCCACGGGCGATTCGCCGTTGCGGCCATAGAGAGCCTGCATAAGGTCGGTCTGCTCGGTCTTGGTGGGAAGGCCGGTAGAGGGCCCGCCACGCTGAACATCGATCACCACCAGCGGAAGTTCGGCCATGACAGCCAGACCTATGCCCTCGCTCTTGAGAGCCAGACCGGGACCGGAAGTCGACGTAACGGCAAGGTTGCCGGCAAAGGAAGCTCCGATGGCCGAGCAAACGCCGGCAATCTCGTCTTCCATCTGGCATGCTTTCACTCCGAGGTCCTTGCGCTTGGCAAGCTCATGGAGAATGTCAGTGGCAGGAGTGATGGGATAGGAGCCGAGGAAGAGCGGACGGCCGCATTTTTCCGAAGCAAGGATAAGGCCCCAGGCCGTGGCGGTGTTGCCGTTGATGTCGGTGTAGATACCCGGACGAGGATTCTCGGTTTCTACACGATAGGTGCTCACCGAGGCATGGATGTTGTGCCCGTAGTTGTAGCCGGCCTGGAGCACCTTGGCATTGGCTTCGAATACTGCCGGCTTCTTGGCAAATTTATTTTTGAGGTGATGGAGCACAGCTTCGAGAGGACGGTCGAAAAGCCAGCACACAAGCCCCAGGGCAAATATGTTGCGGCATTTGAGGATGCTTTTGTTGTCCAGTCCCGAACCTTCGAGAGCGGCACGCGTCATGGTGGTCAGCGGAACTTCTACCACCTGAGCCTTGATACCGAGTTCCTCAAAGGGATTGTCTGTTTCGTATTTTGCTTTTTTGAGGTCGGATTCGCCGAACGAATCGATGTCGACCACAATCACGCCACCCGGTTTGAGAAAGCGGTGATTTGTCTTCAGTGCTGCCGCGTTCATCGAAACAAGAACATCGCAGTTGTCGCCGGGAGTATGTACGCCCTTGCCAACGCTCACCTGGAAGCCCGAAACGCCCCCGAGCGAGCCCTGGGGTGCGCGGATTTCGGCCGGATAGTCAGGGAAGGTCGAAACCTGGTTGCCCAAGCCTGCCGAAACATTGGTGAAAATGGTACCTGCAAGCTGCATGCCGTCGCCCGAGTCGCCCGAGAAACGCACAACCACCTTGTCGAGGGTTTTTACATTGGTGTTTTCCAACATAATATTATTTTTTAAGGTCCTGTAAGTCTGTGTCTACAGTTGTTAGGTATTAGTATTGAAGTTTCAAATGCCAAAGGCGCTGCAAAGTTAAGCTTTATTAATCAATGCACAAACTTTTCCACCCGAAAAATCGCCACCGAATCTTCGCAGGCTCCATTCTATATCTACTCCTATATCTCTGGCCACTGTCTTGTGTTGTCTGTTTTCCGTCCGATGCGGGTTCTGTGCCATCGTTTCTTTGCGTTGCGCACTGCCTCCCCGGCTTCTACAAAACATAGAAACACCGGAAGCTCCATTCAGCTTCCGGTGTTTCTGTTGAAAAATGAATCGGTTGTCTAATTTATTCCCGGGAGTATAATTACCAATCTGTTCCCGAAAAATGATTCAAATCGGGCCTAAAACTCACTTAATTACTTTCTTGCTTACATTGTTGCCGCTGCGGACGATATATATGCCCGGGGTAAGGGCATGGTCGACTTTCACACCCTGAACGGTGTAGAACTCGACGGGTTCAGTTGCGTCGGATTCGATATGTGCTATTCCTGTTGTAATTGAACTTTCCACTTGTACAGTGGGATTGTTCCAGTCGCTGAGGTCGGCTTTGAGTGTGTACTTGCCGGAATCGACAGTCTGACGGGCCTTGTCGAGGGTACACCATTCTGTTTTGAATTTTGCCGGAAGGGAAGTGTCGCTATTTTCAAGAGTCGAAGGTTCGTCGGCGGCAAGGGCGGGAACAAGGAACCAGCCGTAGCCGTCTGCATCGAGTGCTCCGCTCAGGCGGAGTGCATAGGAATCATTTGCCTCAAAAGTAATGTTGAAGATTACGGACTCCTCTCCTTTTTCACTTTTACACTCTATTTCCTTATCACCTGTCATGACTGTGAGCGAAGGTACATAGTCTGCGCTGAGTTTATACTCTGCGTTGCCGTTGACAGTCAGGGAGACTTTGTATAGTCCGCTATTGACAATGTACCACTTGAAGTCGGGCTGGTCTTCGGTTTCCGCCGTGCGTAAATATGCCTCGCCTTCAAATGGCTTGAAGGCTCCGATTTCGGCGAAAGGCTCGTTTTTAGCGCATACGCAGGGCATCCAGGAATAGTCGCTGGCGATAAGCTTGAAGGCGCTGCCATCCTTGTCCTCGCTTTCGGCATGATTAAGCACACATTCGGCTGCGTATACAGTACCGTTGTCATCGTTGTGGCTGTAGGTCAGGGCCAGGATGTTGTCGGGACCCGTACTCCAACCCTTGTAGGCTCCTCCGACAATTCGGAAAGGATTCTTGATGAATTCGGTATCCACTGTTATACCGTCTGTGGTGTCTGTAACGCTGATACGGTACCAGCCGGTTACGGTAACGGTCCACTTGCGGTCGTCGGTACCGTCGAAGTTTGCCGGGGTACTTAATCTATGCCGATTTCAGTGGCTTTTTCAGGATGGAGCTGCTTGGATCCCCAGCCTCCGAACTCTCCATTCTCTTTTACCATGAATTTGAATTCACCATCGTGGCTATTTCCACGGTATAGTATTCCTTCATAGATGAAGTTGCCGTTCTCATCAGGGGTCAATACGAAACCGGCATTCTCGAGGGCAGGATCGCCGGGCCATCCCATGGCGGTGGCACCGCCGACGAGTTTGAGACCATCGAGTGCCATCAGGGAGAGAGAATTGAGCAGGATTGCACTCAGAATCAGTATTTTTTTCATTTCGGTTGAGGAATAAAGAGGAAGACACGCTTCGCGGTTTTTACGACTCACATTCGGAGATCTATCCGGTGTGTCTTCCTTGTATTAAATCATCAATAGTTATAATTCTGCTGAAGGTTGCCGTTGTAGGCTTCGATTTCGGCGCGGGGAATGGGCTGGGCGTAGCCGCGCTCGTAATAAGTGATGGTTCCCATCATGGTTTTCTTGTAGTGGCGGCACTCGTTTTCGAGAATCTCATAGCGGCGAACATCGAACCACCACTGACCTTCCTGGAACATCTCTGCCCATCGCTCATACTTGATTACGTCGTTGGCAAGAATATCCTGAGAATCGCTCACTGCTGCCATTGTACGGTCGCTGAGGCTGCTGTAGTCGTACTGCGACGCCTGGTCGGGATTGCATCCGTAGGCGCGGCGGTGAACCTTGTTGACATATTCGAGAGCTACCTCAGGCTTGCTTGCCGCGATTGCTTCGGCGTAGAGCAGATAGATGTCGGCCAGACGGATGACGGGTACGTTGGCGCTGCTGCTCCAGCTGTTGCCCGAACCGTTCTCGAGGTGGTCGCGGTCGGTGAACTTAATGGGCTGGAAATAGTAGTGTTTGTCGATGCCGGTGATTGTTTTTGCCTCCCACGATTTATCGTACCATGTCAGACGGTTTCGCGGCCCCTTGAAGGTATCGTAGTGGGGCTGAGCGCAGCTGACGAACAGACGTGGGTCGCAGAGCTTATCGTCGCGCATACGGCGGCTGAGTTCCTTGTAAGCCGGCTCCATGACGAAGGGGAAGTTGTCGATGCTGCGTCGGGCTTTTGCGTTATAGTCGGGATTAGCCACGCGCGCCGGGGCGATGGGCAGATTCCATCCGAAACGGCGCACGCTCTCGTCGTGCACGAAATGGTTGCCCCAGCCGCCGTTTGTGGCGGTGTTGAACTCTTCGCCGGGCTCGGGCATGGTGTTCATCTTCACGTCGAGGTCGGTGGCCCAGGGAGCGATGACGAGCTGGAAACCGCCGCCCGACGAGAAGCCGCCCCAGGGGCCTTCCTGCTTGGGATTGTGCTTGAAGTCTACCTCATAGAGGTTCTCGCTGTTGAATTCGTATGTCTCGTCGAAGTAGAAGGCGTTGCTGTACTGGTCGAAAGGCAGAAGCTTGGCGCCGGAGTTATTGATAATGTCCTCCAGCACGGGAATAGCCTCGTCGGAGCGGCGTGCCTGCATGAGGGCTTTGGCGAGCAGGCCGCGGGCGGCCCAGTATGTTACGCGGGTCTTGTCGGTGTTGTGTCCCTCGAGGAGGGTTGAGGCTTCTTCCAGGGTCTCGATGACAAAGTCCCATGTCTCGGCCACGGTGGCGCGCGGCGGCATCATGGAAGCCACATCGATGGCCGGCTCGCGGATTATCGGGAAGCCCAGGCCGTCGGGTTTGCTCTCCAGCTCGAAGAAAATCTGAGCCGTCCAGTATGCGAAGGCACGCTGGAACAGAGCCTGTCCCTTCATGTAGTTGAGCTGGTCGATTTCAGACGACGGAGCGTTGGGGATGTAGGAGTCGATGCCCTGGATAGCGGTGTTGGAGTACTGTATCCATTTCATAGAGGCGCCGTATACGCCGGCGAGATATCCGCAGTCCACCAGGCCGTTGTTGATCGACAGGTCGTTGCGGCTGTCCCATACCTCATATGTGTCCTGCGAGTGGTCAATCATCCACATTACGAAGGGCAGCATGGTGTGGGGATAGAGGTCGTGGAGGTGACCGCCAGCATAAGCCGAGTTAAGCAGCAGGTCGCAGTGCTCCATGTTGGTGGGGAAGTTCTCCGGCGATACCGAAGACTCGTCCGCAATGTCCAGATAGTCGCTGCAGGCGGTGAGGCCGGCGGCAACGGTGAGCATTGTTATGTATTTAGCTATTTTATTCATGATTATCAGAAAGTTATGTCAATGCCGAAGGAGAATAGACGCGAGGGGAGGTAACGCTTTTCGTTGTCGACACCACGGGCGAGCACGCCTTTGCCGGCATTGCTGCCGTTGACAACCGACCAGCTCACATTGTCGTTCTGGTTCGATACGCCGGCAATTTCGGGGTCGATGCCCGAATACTTGGTTATTGTGAACAGGTTCGAGGCCGAGAAGTACAGGCGCACCTTGCTGAAATAAGCCTTGCGGGTTAATTTGGCGGGCAGGGTATAGCCTACCACCAGGTTTTTGAGCTTGAGATAGTCGCCTTTCTCCACCCAGAAGCTCGACACGGTGCTGAAGTTGGCGGAGGGGTCGCCCATCCACTGGCCGTCCTCGCCGAACATACCGCAGCGGGGCTGGTTGGTGAGGCCGTTGTCGCCGAAGAACGAGTTCTTATATATGTCGAGAGTGGTGTTGCCGTCGTCGCTGAAGGTTTGTGTTTTCTGCTTGAGGCCGTTGTATATATCGAAGCCGAAGGCTCCCTGGAAGTTGGCCGACAGGTCGAAGCCGCGCCACTGGGCCGACAGATTGAGACCCATGGTCATCTTGGGCCACGGATTGCCGATGTATTCCTTGCAGTTGTCGTCGATATATCCCTGTCCATGGTCGTCGAACAGAAGGTCGCCGACGCCGGTGTTCTCGCGCCAATAGTAAGGTTTGCCGGCAGCGACAGCCTTTGCATTGAGGGCGTCGATCTGCTCCTGGCTCTGGATTATGCCCAGACAACGGTAGCCCCATAGCTGGGCCATAGGATGTCCGTTTTCGGTGCGGTTTATGCCGTCCATGATAGGCTCGGCGCCGGCGACACCCAGATCCAGTATTTTGTTGGAGTTCCAGGAGGCGTTGAAACCGACGCTGTAATTGAAGTCGGCCACGCGGTCTATCCAGTTTATTGTCAGCTCGTGGCCTATGTTCTGCACTTTGCCGACGTTCACAGGCATGGAGGGCTGCCCGTTCCAATAGTTGCCGATGCCCGATGCATAAGGCATCTTGCGCCAGTAAAGCATGTCGCGGGTCTGACGGTCATAGAAATCATATGTCAGGCTCAGCCGGTTGCTGAACAGCGAGAAATCTACGCCGAGGTCGAGCTGGTGCACTTCCTCCCACTTGATGTCTTCGTTAGGAACCTTGAAGTTTGCCCAGCCGGTAACTTCTTTTCCGTCGAAGCTATATTTGATCTGATCGCCGGAGAAAGAGCGGGTGTATAGGAACTGGCCGATGCCGTCGTTGCCGAGCACACCGTAGCCGGCGCGGATTTTTACATCGTTGAGCCATTCGACGTTATTGCGGATAAAGCTCTCTTGGCCCAGGCGCCACATACCGTTGATAGAAGGGAAGGTGCCCCAACGGTTGTTGCGGCCAAAGCGGTCGGAACCGTCGCGACGCACCACCGCGGTGAGGTAGTAACGGTGGTCGTAGTTAAAGTTGAGACGTCCGAAAAAGCTCATCGAATGGCTTTTGCCGATATTGTCGGTGGCCGTTTTGTTCACATTGGTGGAGAGATTCATCGAGTTTACCACATCGACGGGGAAGTCGATGGCACGCACCCAGTTGCCGTAGCTGTTGTAGTTGTTGGCCTCGCTGCCGGCCATGAGCTTGAGGTTGAATTTGTCGGCAAAGCAGTCTTCGTAGGTAAGGGTGGCGTTATAGGTTAGCTCAAGCGAGGTGCCGGCGTCGGACTCGAACGATGCCGACTCGTGACCCGAGCGGAATTCGAAGTCCTCGGCGAACTTGCGGCGGCTGTAGGCGCCCAGTTTGGCAATGCCGTTTACATGGAGCGTGAGTTCCGGAATGAAACGTACGGTAAGATATCCCAGCATATTGGCGGAGTAGTTCTTGCCGTTGACGTGGTAGGTCATTTCCTCGCCGTAAGGGTTGGTGCCGTTGATATACACGGGAGTGGGAGAGTATTTGCCGTCTTCGTCGACAGGCGTCATGGTGGGCACGGTGCGGAAAGGAATGCTGTTGGTATATACCGAATAGGTGCGGGTGGGGTTCACGTCGAACACGCTGCCGGTGGTGGAGGTGCCCACGCTGAATATCTTGTTGATGTTGTAGTCAACGTTGGTGCGGATGGAGAAACGGCGGGCCTTGGAGTCCAGGTAGGTGCCTTCCTCGTCGACATAGCCTGCCGACACATAGTATTTGAGGCTGTTGTTGCCGCCGCTGAGAGCCAGGTTGTACTCCTGCTCGTGGGCTGTGCGGTACATCACGTCCATCCAGTCCACGTCGGGAAGCAGCGAGGGGTCGTCCACGCCTTCGGCGGCGAGAATGTCGGTTCCCATGAGCATGCGGGCGGCGATGAACTGGTCGCGGTTGAGCAGGCGCAGACGGCTCTTGTCCACGTTGCGGATACCGTAGCGGGCATTGACGTTGAGGGTGGGCTTGCTTTCGTTACCGCGCTTGGTGGTTACCAGGATAACGCCGCCGGCGGCCTCCGAACCATAGATCGCGCAGGAACCGGCATCCTTGAGCACCTCGATGCTCTCGATGTCGCGCGTGTTGAAATCAAAACCAGTCCCCATCTTCACACCGTCAACTATATAAAGAGGAGCAATGCCGTTGATGGAAGCGGCACCGCGGATAATGATATCGGGCGTTTCGCCGGGAGAGCCGCCGTGTCTGGTCACCGACACACCGGCGGCACGGCCGGCAAGGGCATCGCTGACGGAGTTGATGGAAAAATCGCGCACATCGCTGCCTTTCACGGATGTTATCGAGCCGGTAAGCTCGGAGCGGCGCGAGGTGCCGTAGCCGACAACCACAACATCGTCAAGTATTTCATTCTTAGGTTGTAAGGTCACTGTGTAGTCGGTCTTGTTTGCGGATACTGTGAATTCCGATGTGGCGAATCCTACATAAGAAACCTCTACGGTGCTGCCCACAGTAACATTGTGCAGGCTGAATTTACCATCGATATCGGTCATGGCGGTGTTGCCGGTGCCCCGCACTTTGACGGCGGCACCTATTGCCGTTTCGCCTTCCGTGTCATAGACCGTGCCGGTTATCAGAGGCACAGTCTGGGCGGACATCGTGACTGCAATGAGCAGGAACAAGGCCAGACTCAGGATTTTTTGCGTCATTTTCACGTGTGAATTTTTATGGTACGGTTAAAAAAAGAGGGAGGCGATTATCAGCGGAGTTTCGCGAAAATCACCTCCCTGTAAAGCTTGTTAGCGAACTGCCTTTATAGCGTCGGCTGTGCCGTCGGCACGTACCTGACGTACGATGTAGAATCCGCTCGCGGGAGCGTCGTTGAGCTTGCGGCCGTATGCGTCGTAGTATTCGCGGGCCACAACTTCGGCGGTACCGGTGGTGACATTTTCAATACCGGAGGTGCCGGCGATGGCTGCCGTATAGTCCTGAGGATAGGCATAACCGCCCCAGTTATCGCCGATGAAGGCGGCATTGCTGCAGCCGGCGGGCATGTTTACGATATCCTCTTCTTCGGGATGGATTTCGGCGAAGGTATATTCGGGCGAGGTCTTGGTGCCGGTGTAAGGCATGGTAACTACGGTAGTCTCGAAGCCCACGGGGTTGACAACGCCATCCCACCACTCGGCGCCGGGGTTGCTGCCGTCGTGGCCGTAGATGAATACGCAGCCGGCAAAGCCGAAGCGGAAACCGGCTTCCTGTACCTTATATTCCGTGTAGTCGTCGTTCGGACCCATGTTGTCGTCCTTCATGCGGCTGTACAGGAACTGGAAGATGTTGAAGGTCATGCCCCAGATGTTGTCTTTGATCTTGAACAGACGGCCGTCGAAGTTGGGGCCTCTGGAGCCGGTGGGATAGTTGTCCTGGTCCACCCAGCAGTCGAAAGCTATGCCGCGGCCGATGGAAGCACGGCCGGTTTTGGCAACCTCTTCGGTGAGCACTTTGCCGTTGGCGTCGGTAACGCCGGTGATGTCGATGGCGAAAACAAATGTCTCGTCGATTTCGAAGTCATTGGCGCTGGCCCAGCAGTCGTTTACCATATCGTATTTGAAGATGATGTTGCCGTCGGCATCCTTGGGATTTGCGAACTGGCTCTGAGCGGAGGCTGCCATGGTGGCTGCGGCCGCAAGAATGAGTAAAGTCTTTCTCATTTTCATGTTTGTTTAAAATTTAAGATTCTGCGCACGGTCGGGAAAGTGGCCTTATCCCGCGGTGGCGAAGCAAAATTAGACAAAAAAGCACCCTTGTAAATACTTTTTAGCGCAAATCAACGTTATTTTGGTGAAAATATATTCTATTCAATTGAACATCAGCGTTGACAAGACTTCGCAAAAATTGAAAATCAAAGGGTGGTTAATCGGCCGGTCCAGTTTGACGGGCTTGCCCGCGCTGCCTACAGACCTTTGATTTGGAGATATGCCCCAAAGCCTTATACCGCTGAAAAACAACGCTCCATGAATTATCGCCTTATTGATTTGTTTTGATATGCACTAAATTGTATGGCTTGAGTTGCCGGCAGGTATAAATTTGCATAAAAATCCCAAAAGAATTACATTTATCCAATCAGCATGAAACAGATCAATTATCCTATCACCATGAAAAGGATCCTGCCGATAGCAGTCCTGGCTGTTGCGGCAGCATTGCCGGCTGCGGCGCAACACGATACGTCGTACGCGGCCGAGGATGCCCGGCAGCGCGGCTACTACGACCGGCCTTACCTGCGCTACGAGGCCGAGGAAGGTGCCTGCGACGGCCAGCTCAAATTTTTAAACAAGCCCGGACGCTACCGCTGCTCGCTGATCCAGACCGAGGCTTCCAATAGCCGTGCGGCGAGCCTGGTCAAAACCGGCGATTATGTTGAGTGGACGGCCGATGCCGACGCCAACGCCATGACACTACGTTTTTCGTTGCCTGACGGCAACGAGGGGAAGGGTCTGAAAGCCACTCTTGCGCTTTACGTGGACGACACCAAGATGTGCGACATCAATCTGGACTCCTACTGGGCATGGCAGTGGATGTACAGCGGATGGATCTACCCCGACAACACGCCCGCGACAGACGGCAAGTTCGCGCGTATGTATTTCGATGAAGTCAATGTCCTGCTTCCCGGCGTGATTCACCGCGACAGCCATTTCCGCCTGGTGCGCGAGGCCAATATCGACTTCGATATAACAATAGACTTCGTCGAACTCGAAATGGCGCCCGAACCCGTCAGGTTCGAGGATATCGCCGATGCCAACAAGGTAAAATTCACCGGCCGCGCTTCCGATATCAACCGCTTCGTGCAGCGCAACGGCGGCAAGACCATATACTTCGAGCCGGGTGTGTACGATATTCCCGACCGTATGTACATACCCCATGACGGCACCAAGATAGTGGGCGCGGGCATGTGGTACACCACATTCAACTTCACTCAGAGCTCCGATACACCCGCATACTGGAAGCGTGGCATATACAGCAACGCCAGCAATCTGGTGGTGGAGGGTATATCGCTCACGACAGTCAATAACAAGCGATACTACCAGAACATAGACTCGCAGCAGGTGGGCAAAGGATTTATGGGTTCGTTCGGACGCAACAGCGTGATACGCGGCTGCCGGGTAGACCACTTTGAATGTGGCGGCTGGATTGCCGACTACGACGGCGTCACCCCCGACGGCCTGCAGGTGAGCTATTGCCGCTTCCGCAACAACTACGCCGACGGTTTCAACCTCTCGTCCGGATCGACCAATTGCTCGGTAACACACTGCTCATTCCGCAACAATGGCGACGATGACCAGGCCACATGGTCGTCGAACACCAATGCCACGTGCGACGGCAATGTATTCGCCTACAACACAGCCGAAAACAACTGGCGCGCTTCGTCGCTTGGCTTCTTTGGCGGCAACGGTCATCAGGCTCATCACATCGTCATAGCCGATGCTATGGACTGCGGCGCCCGTATCAACTGCGACTTCCCCGGCAGTGGTTTTGGCGAAAAGGAATGTGTATTCCGCAACATTACACTCCTGCGCAGCGGCGGCGTAAACCGCAGCGGCGAAATCGGAGGTTTCTGGGGCGGTGCATGTCCTGCCGTACAGATTAAGGGACAGGGTGCCTATGGCCTCAGGAACATTCGTGTCGAGGGCATCGACGTAATTGAACCCAAATGGCAAGGTGTTGCCATACAGGGCGGTTCCATCGAAGGCCTTGAGCTGCACAATATCCATGTCGACGGCGCCGGAAACGGGGAACTCGGAATCTCAATTGTCCGCAATACCACAGGGTACGGACACTACAGCTCTCTTGTGGCCGAAAACTGCAAGGGTATTTCGAACTTTAAAGCGGTAGCTCCTAATTTCAACTTCATCGAAGATGCGTCCTTCTCCGGTCTGAGAGATGTAAATGTGTCTGATACCGGTATGAACCTCTCCACAAGCAACGGATTTCTCGGAGGCGAAGGTTTCGTACCTGGAAGCCGTGTAAGTGTCATCAATCTTCAGGGCATTAATGTAGGCTCTGCAGAAGCCGGCGCTGACGGTCATATCCGTATCGACGGACTCTCTGCCGGACTCTACATAGTATCTTCGGAAACCGGCTGCCGGAAAATCCTGATACCATAAATGATTAAACGAATCCTGACAATTCTTCTACTGCTGTCGGCACTGTGGCCGGTCTCGGCCGTCACGCCACAGGCTGCCGACTCAATGCTAAACGCCCTCAACCACGTACTCGACCGAAGGGACACATATTACATACACCGCACTTACAGCATCGATAGCCTGAGGACGGTTCTAAGACAAGTCCCCGATGCCGATTACCGGCGCCGAGCTGACTTGCTGCACAAAATATATCTGCAGTACAGCTCCTACCAGAGCGACTCGGCGCGCGTATTCTCCGACCGCGAGCTGGAGGTGGCCAGACGTACCGGCGACAACGAGATTTTGGCCATTGCCATGAGCGATCGTCTGTTCAGCTTCATCAGCGGCGGACTCTTCCCGGATGCCGTCGATGTGGTAAGGCAAACTTCGCTGGAAGGTGTGTCGCCGCAGACGCGCGCATTGTTCTACTTCCGCTGCAGCCGTCTTTATTCAGATCTCAGCAACTACGCAGACGGTACTTTCAGCGATCGTAATGCCGCAATCTCGCGTGCATACAGCGACTCGGTGATGGCTCTTCTGCCGCGCGAATCGTACATGGCTACCTATGCCAGTATCTTCATGACGCTGTCGTCGATGACTCTGGACCAGAAAATCGGAACTTTCCACGGCTTGCTCAACCGTAACGACATAGACAAGGGCGAGAAGGCAATGATTAGCTCGGTACTCAGCGACCTCTACATGGAGACTAACGATACGCTCAGCGCGATTTACTACAAGGCCAACTCAGCCAAGCTCGATGTCGAGTCTGCCAAGCGAGAGACTACGGCCAAGGCTTCGCTGGCATGGTACATGGGAGAGTGCGGTAATATTGAATTGGCCAGCAGGTACATACAGCTTGCGTTGGAGGATGCCGAGTTCTTCAACTCCAAGCACCGCCAGGCAGAAATCAACGCCCTCAACACCGTCATTGAATCCAAGCGCTACGACTCGCTGAACACCAGCAAGCGCAATCTTGAATACTTTACAGTCAGTCTGATTGTACTTGTGCTTCTGCTGTTGTTTATGATTATAGTGATTATCAAGCTGAACAAACGCCTGAAAAAATCGCAGGAGCTTGTCCGCGACCGCAACGAGGTGATTCTGTCGAAAAACCGCGAACTCACCGAGGCCAATCATCAGCTGCGCGAAAGCATGCAGATCAAGGAGGAATACATTGGTTATGGATTCAAACTCAATTCGCAGTATATCCGCAAGATAGAGGAACTGTATAAATTAGTCGGCCGCAAACTGGCCGCGCGCCAGTACGACGATTTGCGCTCCCATCTTCGCGAGAGCGACCTCCGTATGGAGAAGGAGAATATGCAGGCGCAGTTCGACCGCATATTCATGCGTCTGTTCCCTACCTTCACCTGCGAGTACAGGAGCCTGTTTCCGGATGACGACAGCACCATTTCCGAGATTCCGGAGGGTAAACTAACCTCCGAAATGAGGATTTTTGCTCTGATAAGGCTCGGAATACACGACAGCAACGACATTGCAACTTTCCTGAACTATTCCTCGAGTACAGTAAATACCTACAAGTCAAGAGCAAAGAAACGGAGTGTGGTGCCAAGCGAAGAATTCGAACAGCGCATCATGCAGATAAAGTCAGTAGTTAATTAAAAGAATCAAAGGCTTCTCATCGGTCTGAAATGACGAGTGTGAGGCAAAATCAGAAATAAACATAGTAAAACAATCTCGCAAGAGCCGGGTTCCGGTAAAGCTTCGGCACCTGACACTATAACAATTCATTGCTATATGCAAAAAAAAATCATTATTACATCATTAGGCTTGGCATCGCTTATTGCGTTGTTTGCCTACAATCCACTGCACAGCTGCGTCAAAGCTTCGGCCGGGGAGGTAGTCTCGCCTAACGGCAGGAATATGGTGGATGTCGGACTCGACAACGGTAAACCGTTCTACATAATCGAGGTCGACGGGCGCCGCGTCATCGACTCCTCCTATATAAGTCTCAGATTCCGCGACGGCATGCTCGGTGCCAACAGCGAACTCCTGGCAAAGGAGACTTCGAGCTGCGACGAAATCTGGGAGCAGCCCTGGGGCGAGGAAACTACTGTGAGAAACAACTATAACGCCGTACGATATAGCTTCCGAGAGACCGACTCGCTCGGGCGCCGTTTCGATGTGGAGTTCAGGGTCTTCGACGACGGTGTTGGATTCCGTTACTGTATCCCCGCACAGTCAGGAGTGGATTCTCTTGTCCTGCTTGATGAGAATATCCAGTTCAACTTGGCCGAGGATGCCGTGGCCTGGTCCATTCCCTACGATACGGAATACTACGAAGGTATCTACAAGCCTTCTCCTGTGTCGGTTCTCGACACTGTCTGTACCCCGCTGACCATGAAGGTGACCGATAGCCTTTACCTCAGCATCCACGAGGCCGCACTGACCGACTATGCCTCGTTGAACATCACACACGAACGCGGAACATGTCTTCGTTCATACCTTACACCCTGGTCGACGGGCGAGAAGGTCTTCGCCGGTGACTCTTTGAAATCGCCCTGGCGCATGGTAATTATAGGCCGTAATGCGGGCGACCTGTTGCTGTCGCGCATGATGCTCAACCTCAACGAGCCCTGTGCCCTCGATGACACATCGTGGATTGAGCCCGGACGATACATCGGCATATGGTGGGGTATGCACCGCCGCGAGAACACATGGGACATGGGGCCCAATCACGGAGCAACCACCGAAAACGCTAAACGATACATCGATTTCGCTGCCGCCAACAACTATTCCGGCGTATTGGCAGAAGGATGGAACAAGGGTTGGGAGTGCGACTGGATCAACGATGGCAGCTGTTTCGACTTCCTTGAGTCCTATCCCGACTTCGACCTCGAGGAAGTGTGCCGCTACGCCGCCGAAAAAGGAGTGCGGCTCATTGGTCACAACGAGACAGGAGGTGCCGCCGCGCACTACGAAACGCAGCTCGATAGTGCTTTTGCTCTCTACAACCGTCTGGGCATGAATGCAGTAAAGACTGGCTATGTCAACCGTCTTATGGACGGACGCGAGCTGCATGGCTCGCAGTATGCTGTCCGACACTATCGTAAAGTCATTGAAACCGCCGCTCGCCATCATATTATGATTGACAACCATGAGCCGGTTATGCCCACAGGCTTGCAGCGGACCTATCCCAACCTGATGACTCAGGAAGGCGTACGCGGTCAGGAATACAACGCCTGGTGCCCTGAAGGTGGTAATCCGACCGAGCATACAGTGATTCTCCCGTTCACTCGCGGACTCGCCGGTCCTATGGACTACACACCCGGCGTCCTTAAGTACAACTACGAGGTGGTGCCCGGAACGCGCCCGATGCATACAACAGCCAAGGAGCTCGCTCTTGCTGTGGTTCTCTACAGCCCTCTGCAGATGTCGGCCGACATCATCGAGAACTATGCCGACCAGCCAGGCATGGAGTTCATCACCTCATGCCCGACGAACTGGAGCAAGACTGTGGTGCCTGAGGCCAAGATTGGCGAATACCTCGCAATTGCACGCCGCGACCGCAAATCCGACAACTGGTACATGGGAGCTGTGACAGGGGTAAATGCCCGCAAGATGAACATCCCCCTTGATTTTCTCGAATCCGGTGCCCGCTATACAGCCCGTATATTCTGCGATGCAGAGAATGCTGACTACCGTACCAATCCATACGCCATGGACATACACGAGCTTGAGGTCGACAGCCGCAGCGTGCTGCCCCTTACGCTTGCTCCCGGCGGCGGCGCAGCGGTAATATTCGCCCGCAAGAAATAAGCCTCACCGAATTTACCACAAAGAAAGCCCGGCGGCCGTGCAATAAGGCTGCCGGGCTTTCTTTGTAGTCTGCTTCTGGCTTCTCCACAAAAAAAGCGCGCCGATGGCGAGCTTTTATGTGGCGCCGGAGGAACTTGTTCTTTGCCGATTAAATGCGCGTATATAAGTAAGTTACAGTTGGTTGACATTCGGGTGGAGCGAATTTGCAACCTAAATTCTGAATGCTTCCTATTTCCGATGCGAGTTGCGGTATTCGGAGGGGGTGGTACCGAACTCTTCGCGGAAGCATTGGCGGAAGTTGCCGGGATTGCTCATTCCTACCATGAATGCGATTTCCGATACGGTGTATCGGTCGTTTTCGAGGAGGATGGCGGCTTCGCGGGCGCGGAGCTTGCGGATAAGGCCTGCAATGGAGAGGCCTGTGATGGCCTTTACTTTGCGGTAGAGGGTTGAATGGCTCACGCAGGCTCCATTGCGCCACCGAATCTTCGCATGATAGACCAAAAAGTTTGAAGCTTACACCGGTACGCTCCTTAATAAGATGCTTGCGGCGAGCAAGGCCCCAGTGCACAGCATGATGCGGGTGAGCGCTCTCGACGAGAGGAAATCGGACATCGCGCCGGCGAAGCAGTGCCCCGTTCCGGAAATCTTGACCAAGTCCACAGACGAAGGGCGCACATCGTGCATGATGCTTTTTACCCTCAAAGCGTTATATTAGGAAGATTAGCGAAATTTTATTAACTTTGCATCCACAATGAACGACAAAATGACACATACGGCAGCCCCACAGCTTCCGGAGCCCACGCTCAGGAGGCTTCCGTGGTATCTTGCCTACTTGTCGACACTCCACGACGGAAGCACCGAATATGTGTCGACAACACGCATTGCCGAGGCACTCGATGTCGATACTTCGCAGATTGCCAAAGACTTGTCTTTTCTCGGCATCCGTGGCAAAACACGCATGGGCTACAGCGTCGAAACTCTCGAAAGGACATTGCAGGACTTTCTCGGGTTCGGCCGCCGGCACAATGCCATCATTTGCGGAACAGGCAGTCTGGGTGCGGCCCTCATCGCCGATTCGGGTCTGCAGCATTTCGGCCTCAACATTGTTGCCGGCATCGACATAAATCCGGTACTTATAGGTCAGCGCATCTGCGATGTTGAAATTTTCGAACCCCTGCAAGCCGCTGAACTTGTAAAGAAATTCAAGGCCGTCATAGGCATCATCGCCGTGCCTGTTGAGAGTGCCCAGGCTGCAAGCGACAACCTTGTTTCCGCCGGCGTGCACGCCATCTGGAATTTTACACCGTCGCGCATCCGTGTGCCCGAGGGTGTGGTAATTTCCAACACTTCCATCTATTCCCACCTTGCGGTGATGTACAACCGCCTCAACATGCAGGGCCAATGAAAGTTCTTCTTGTCAGCCGCCATGCCGACGGCAGGTTGAAAATCGACGGCGGCGTCGATTCGGCAGTACTTCGGCCCGGCGAACCTCTTTTTCTGGAAGAACCTGTCGACGAATGGTTTTCAGAAATTGCCCCGGCTGTGCGCATAGGCCGCTTGGGCATGAACATTTCGCCCGAAAATGCCGCAGCATATGTCGATGCCATGAGCATTGTTCATCTGCTCACGCCAGCCGCCGACACCGACATACCTGCATTTTTCTGTGACCGCTCCATATCGCCGGGTCAATGGCTCATTCCTCCTGACTACGATAGCGACATTGCCGTGACAGCACATGTCCTTCCACTGCCACCGGCACCTCCGCAGAGCCGCAACTTTGAAACGATGACAAGCCTTGGCGATGTGCCATGCATTGTGAGCATGCTCTCAAAAAAACTGACCTTCAAAACAGGCGACATCATCGTACTCCGCGACCGCGGTATCTCTCTTGGTCATCCGCAAATCGACACCTCGCTCGATGCACAGCTCAACGGCACCACGGTGATCAGCATCCGTATGAAATAAATCCAAGCCATGAAACATTTTCTCTTCTCTATAATAATGCTCCTGTCGGCTTACGGCATGGCAGCAGGTCAGAATTCAGAACTTCTTGGCAGCGGACGCTGGGTCAAAGTGAGCATCGACACCACGGGAATCTACCAACTGACATTCGAACAGCTCAAACAAATGGGCTTCGCTCATCCCGAACGCGTAGGTGTATATGGCTATGGAGCCATAATGGCTGCCGACAACAGTTTGTCGGCCGTGCCGCACCAGGTATGTGCCGCACCATCGCTCATCAACGGACAAAAGCTGGTTTTCTACGGCGAGGGACCTCTACGAGCCACGCTCAAGAACCCGACGGTATCGACCTACGACAATCGCACGGATATAATGGTCGATGTCAATACCTACAGCAGCACCGCCATCTACTATCTGAGCGACGCTCTGCCGCGAAAGGACCTTGCCAAAGTGTCGGCACAAGGTTCGGAAACACTCCACTGGCATCACTGCATAGAGCTCATAGAACATGAAGTGCAGAACCCTGCCGAAGGTGGCGCGGTGTTCCATGGCCCGCTCCTCAATGCCGGAGACAGCGAAACATTCAGTTTTCCAATTGCTGATTTTGCCGCCAATGTGTCGACAGTAGGCACTATTCATCTAAATGCAGCCACCAAGAGCAGCCATCGGTTCTTGTTTTCTGTCAAAACAAGCGGAGTGACAAACAACACGCTCAGCAAAATAGAAACCACCATAGCAAATTCCAAAACCCGCGCATATACAGCCGCTAACGGCAGTGGCACTTTCTCTCCGGCCGACGGCAAGAGTACTGCGCAGTTCACAATTACTATTCCTTCAGATTTCGACGGCACATACGCTGCAGTCGACCGCTGCTATATTGTCTATCCACGGCGCAACACCTTGAGCGGACGTAGTGAAATGTTTATCAACATCGAATCTAACCCGGGTAAAAACCTGACAATCAGCGATGCCTCGGCCGATGCCACAGTATGGGATGTAACGCAGCCGGAAAATGTGATAGAACTCGAAGCTACTCATCGGGGAAGCACAATGACAGTTGCTGCCGGAGCGGGCAACGCAGGCAACGCTGCCCGCTTGGTAGCCTTTGTTCCTTCGGCACAACACCGCACACCCAAGTTGCTCGGCGAAGTAAAATCAGCAGGTATAACTGCCGAAGCAGTGCCGGAGCTTCTCATCGTAACAACTTCAGGGCTGCGCACATCGGCAGAACAACTTGCCGACATACACCGTCGCTTACAGGACAAAAAAGTACTTGTTGTGGACCAGAACGATGTTTTCACCGAATTTTCCTACGGCATGCGTTCGGCTCCGGCCATAAGACGCATGGTGTCGATGTTTGCTCAACGTGCACCGGGCACTCTTCGACACCTATTGCTCTACGGTCCTTCATCGTTCGACAACCGTGGTCTTGAGGTTAAAGGTGAGTTTCTGGTGTGCTACGAATGTCAGACACTCGAACAGGCACGCGACAAATCAACAAACTATGCATCGGATGCCTATTTCGGTATTCTCCAAGATGTTGCCACCGAAAAACTCTCAATGGCCAAAGGCACTGTGGCCGTGGGTCGTATTCCTGCCACCGATGAAGGCAAAGCATCGAAAGTGAATAAAAAAATTGAACGCTACCTTTCGGAGCCCCACATAGCCCCCTACCGCCAACGCATACTCAAATTCAGCGACGACGGCGACGGGGCTTCGCATTTTTCAAATTCAGAAACTTTTGTCAACACCATGACAAGCGCCATTCCGGGCCTCACTGTGACGCGTGCCGACAACCTGCTGTTTCCATGGGACAGCAGCGGTATGGTCCGGGAGGCCTTGCGACGCATAGAACAAGGTATTGTGCGCGGACAAGGCATGGTGTTCTATTCGGGCCACGGCGATGCCACAAGCGTGTGCAAAGAAATCAATTTCAATGTTAACTTTGCCGATAAGCTCACCAACAACACCTTGCCTCTGTTTGTCTTTTCAACATGCGACAACTATCCTTTCGACCGTGATGCCGTCAATCTTTCACAAGCCGTGGTGCTCAACGGAGAAGGAGGCGGCATTGGCTCTATAGGAGCTTGCCGAACCGTCTATCTCGACTATAACCACAAGCTTGCCATGGCCATTGCCGACGAATATAGCAAACTTGGCGAGGGACAAAGCGGGGCCGACATTCTTATGAACGCACGCAATGCTCTTATCGACAAAAAGATGCAGCCGGGAGCAAGCTACAACACCATGTGCTATAACTTCTGCGGCGACCCTGCTGTGCCTCTGCTTGGTACTTGCGGCAACATTGTGCCTGATATTTTGCCTGATATTTTGCCCATTGGCTCTCCTTTCGAGGTGAGCGGCAGTGTCGACGATAAAAAGTTCAAAGGCACGGCCTTGATAGAATTTTACGATGTGCCCAAAACCGCCACTACCCTGCTCCGCAACAAAGACGACGGCAAGGAACGCAGTGTGAAACTCGACCAAATGCTCCTTGCTCAATTCTATGCAAAGGTTGAAAATGGCAAATTCCGGACCGAAGTCATCCTGCCTCCAAACAATGCAGCCAAAGGCACCGGGCGCATGGTAGTCACAGCCGTGGATAGCCGCACAGGAGCGCGGGCCGCCGGCGAGCTGCAAGGTATAGTCTATGCCGACGCTCCCAAATTAACCGAATCACCCGACAATGGAAGTGCGCAAATCGAAGAATTCTATATCGACCCGTCCGACTATACCGACGGCAACAATGTGGCTTCTAACTTCCGTATCCACGCCCGCATCAAGCCGTCATCGGCCGGCCTGGCCATTGCAACATCTACAATAGACAAAGTTTGCTCGCTGCTTCTCGACGGCCACAAGAGCTATGCCGATGCCGTGCGCTCCATGTACTTCGATAACGAAGGAAACGCTGTTCTACAATGCCGCATTGGTCCTGTTTCCGACGGACATCACACTCTCACACTCACTGCTGTCGACAATGCCGCCGGCTCGGTGACGCGCTCCATAACGTTCGTTGTAGGCCCTTGTGCCAACGACGGCACGCTCACAGTGGCCGAAGAGCCATGCCGCAGCCGCGCCACCTTCAGCCTCGACAATGCCGAGGCTACGCAAGGACGACTGATTGTGACCGACATACACGGACGCACAGTGTTCGTCCGCGACAATTGCACATTCCCCTACTCCTGGTCTTTGCTTGACAATGATGGCACGCGAGTTTCCGACGGCCTCTATCGCGCATGGGTCATTTTCCCCTCAAAAAAATCCACTCCTCTCAGCACACTCACCGTCATTCGATAAAATATCTTCCTTCGACATGGTCAGAATATGAACAAATAATCAAACTTATTGAACATCGGTGAAAACACCATGTGTGAGAATTTGACTACTTTTGCTGCCAGTATAAAACCAAATTCAATCACATGAAACGAATATTTATTTTTTTATCTGTCTTGGCTCTTACTGCCACAGGCCTAAACGCCCAGATTCTCCGCACAACCTGCGAACAAGGCCAGATTGAAGGCGAGCTCCACAACGGATATGCGCTCTACAAGGCCATTCCCTATGCCGAACCCCCACTGGGCAAGCTGCGCTGGCATGCACCCGTAAAAAAAGCTCCCTGGAACGGTGTCTACAAATCTGAAAATTGGGGCGACCGTCCAATGCAGACCACAGATCCTAACCAGAACGGCAATGCGCTGCCCATGAGTGAAGATTGTCTCTATCTGAGTGTGGCAACTCCGGCAAAAGACAAGGCCGAGCGTCTGCCTGTATTTGTCAACATCCACGGCGGTGGTTTCTTCACAGGCTCGTATAGCGGCACTCAGGACAACTTTGTCAACGATAGCATTGTCTACTGCAGCATAGCCTACCGACTGGGCTCATTCGGTTTCATGGCTCACCCCGAAGCCGCAAAAGAATCGGAACGGGGAATTGCCGGTAACTACGGAATAATGGACCAGATCATGGCCCTACAATGGATTCACGACAATATTGCTAATTTCGGCGGCGATCCCGACAAGGTGACAATCTGCGGCGAATCGGCCGGCGGTATTTCGGTGAGCATCCTATGCGCTTCGCCTTTGTGCAAAGGGCTTTTCAGACGTGCCATATGCGAAAGCGGCGGCAACTTCCTGCCCATCCGCAAAAGCGATACATCGGTGTGCGGTTCGGCACAGGACATGTCCTATGCAATGAACAACGGCCTCGCCTTCCAGAAAAAACTCGGATGCAAAAACCTCAGCCAGATGCGTAAACTTCCCGCCGAGGATATACAGGCCAAAACGGAATTCGAAAAATACTGGCCCCTCGTCGACGGATATGTCATTACAGGCGACACCTACCAGGCTTATCTCGACGGCAACTACAACGATGTCGACCTTATCGTAGGATATAATTCCGACGAAGGCAGCCTCTTTGTCCACGGAGCCGGAATGGATGCTTATAATAAGATGGCCTCCGACAATTTTAATCTCGACAAGGAAGAATTTCAAAAAGCTTTCCCGGCATCGAACGATGCCGAAGCTCTGCAGGCTCTCCGCGATGTATTCCGCGATGTTGCCTTCGGATGGCCGTCGTGGGCGTGGGCTTCGCTACAGTCCCGCACCGGAAAACACCCCGTCTACTTCTACTATTTTGACCAACTTTCCGAAAACACTCTGATGAGAGGAACTCGTGGAGCGACACATGTGGCTGAAATGCCTTTTATCTACGGTTTCAATTTCGGTGGCCGGATGACCGAAACAGATTCCCACATGGCACAAATTATGGAGCGTTACTGGATTAATTTTGTCAAAACAGGCAATCCAAACGCCAATGCGTTGCCATTTTGGACGGTTTTCAAGCCCGGTACACCATCAGTAATGTATATGAAAAATGGTTTCTTCCTTTCCTCCGAACCAAACAAAGTTCAAACCGAATTCCTCGAAAAATATCTGTCAAAAATCAGAAATAACAAAAAATAATCTGCCCCAGTCTGTGAGAGTCTGAGAGCGGCGCAATACAACGACATATTATTTTGAATGCACCGATAGTGGCAGCAACACTGCCGCTATCGGTGCTTCACCAAACTCATAAACACTCCTTCGGAGATGTAGTCGCTAAAAATAACGGCGAATTTTGTTCCGTCGTCGAGGCAAGGGCTTGGAAGCAAGTATATTTCTTTGAGGCCAAGACCGCGACGACCGGCGGCCTTATATATGGCTTCTTTGAGCGTCCACACCTTAAGCAAACCAAGGCTTTCCTCACCTTTGTTGACAAAGCGTGAAGCCACACGCTGCAGCTGCTCGCGCTCGGTTTCAATGTCAATTCCCGTCACAAACGGAGCTTTTGCCACAATTGCCAAGGTGGCGCAGTGCGATATGGAGCAAAATTCGGCTTCGTTATCGCCTATATAAATATGCGGTGCACCGTCAGTGCTGTTTTTTTTCACAGCCTCTGTGCCATATAGCAACTTTACAAGTTTGTCAACAACTTCGCTCTCGCGCAGCCTTCGGTTGCGACCGTCATTTTCAATACGGCCCCATGCAAGTTCGACACCACCTATTGTTTTTCTACACATTTCAAGGATTGAAGCAACGTGTCCACTTCAACGTTAATGTATCGCACTATATATGCTGCTGAATCGGCCGGTTTTGTGTTTCCTCCCATCACCACCGTACCCGACAGTAAACGGCGTGGTTTGTCGACTGATACAAACTGTATGGGTGTTAGAATACCTTCATAGCAAGTCAACGTAAGAGCTTCCATTCCATTACGGTTGAAAAACAACGAGTCACTTGCCGCTTCAGCACCAATGTTGAGTGCCATTCGTTCCAGTCGATTGTCGAGGGCTTTTTCAAAAGCCTCTTCACTGTCGAATTCAATAGCTGTGAGATGCAAAGTCACTCCATATCGCGGATAAACAATATTGCTCCAGCCATCATCAGAAGTACTCCAGGTCGTTTGTCTATTGATTTTAAAGGTGAAAGTGCCGTCCGACACCTCCCTAAATAAAGTATCAAGGGCTTCGACACGTGGAAAACCTTCGCGCTGGGGAATAGTATTATCACTATTTTTGCGGCTGCACGACACCAACAAAAGAATTCCAAAAAAAACTATGAAACTATTCTTCAACATCTTCCGGCATAACTTTAACTCGTACTTCGGATATACGATGATCACTTATATCAAGAATTAGAAAACGGCAACGTCCATAGACCAAAGGTTCTTTATCCTTGGGAAAATCACCTTTTATCAACAGCAACATACCGGCAACGGTCTCTACATCCTGCGTCACTTCTACGTAGTCGTCGGGATTGAGGTCGGTGATACGGAAAAAGTCGGTGAGGGGTGTGCGACCCTCGAAAACATAAGTATCGTCGCGCAGACGCTTATAAGTCGTGTCAGGTTCGTCGTATTCATCATCTATGTCGCCAACAATTTCTTCGAGCACGTCCTCGAGAGTCACCAGACCTTGCGTGCCGCCGAATTCGTCGACTACCACAGCCATATGCAATTTCAGTTTACGGAAATCTTCGAGTAAGTCGTCAATCATTCTCGATTCGGGCACAAAATAGGCCTGACGCAACAATTTCTGCCAGTCGAGATCTTTGGTGTTCTCACTGCCTATATATGGCAGAAGGTCGCGCGAATAAAGAATACCTTTTATATTATCCTGAGAACCATCGTAGACAGGAAGACGGCTGTAACCGCTGTCGAGGACGGTTTTCATCACCTCATCGAAAGTCATCTTAATGTCAATGTCGGTAATCTCCACACGCGGTGTCATAATTTCCGAAGCCGTAGTGTCGCCGAATTTGAGGATGCCTTCGAGCATCTCTTTATCGTCGCCTGTCGTACCTTCGGTAATTTCGAGGGCGCGCGACAATTCTAACGGCGTTATATCGTTAGCCCTCTTCACAACCACACGCTTTACCAACGTACCCGATTTGACGAGCAGACGCGAAGGCCAACCCAATATTTTGTAGACAGCCATCAGTGTAGGTGCGGCAAAAGACGCCCAGCGGTCGTTGTAGTTGTTGGCATATAGTTTGGGAATGATTTCACCAAAGAGAAGAATGAGAAAAGTGAGTATTACCGATTGCAAAATAAAACTCATCACTTCGCCCATACACTCAAACACAGGGCCGAGAGCATAATTGCAGAGCACAACTATAGTGACATTCACCAAGTTATTTGCAATTAATATCGTTGCGAGCAAACGCTGAGGATTGGCAAGCAATTCTTTGATGGTGTCCCCTCTCGATGACTTTTCGAGTTCTTCGGCCTGGGAAGGAGTGAGCGAAAAAAAGGCCATTTCACTGCCGCTGACAAAACCGGAGCAGAAAAGACAGAACAAGGCAAGCAACAGGGCTATAATCTGAGGAGTGCCGAAACTTATGTCGGCAATGATTCCAAGGTTTAGAAGCAAAGACAAAGGCTCGGTGGCCGGTAAAGGATCTATATCCAAGACTATCGAATTTAAGTTAAACATAATCCCGGCCGCAAAGAGCCGGAATCTTTGAAAATGCAAAGATAGTAATTTTTTTTCAATTAAACATTAGCAGTCAGCATATATCCATGCCCTGTGCGGCTCACAATATACATACCCAAATCTCCCAGTTTCTTTCTCAGCCGTGAAATATTGGTATCTACAATTCTTTCGTTCGTGCCGGCGGTTGTGCTGTCGGTCCACACATTCCTGTGCATCTCTATACGCGAAAGGTATGTGTCCTTGTTTTTAAGCAGCAAGAGCAACAGCGCATATTCAATTTTTGTAAGCTGCAGAGGCTGGCCGTTAATTTTCACTGTCTGGCTCAATTGGTCTAATGTTAGTTCCTTGAATTGAAGCGTACTGCCATGGTTTGTCTGCATGTGTGTCTGACGCCGCAAAATCGATTTGATTCGAGCCATTAACTCGCGCAGCGAAAACGGCTTAACCACGTAGTCGTCGGCCCCGGCATCGAGAGCGTCAATAACCATTCGTTCAGATTTTATATCAGAATAGAGTATAACCGATATATATGCCGTGCATGGATTTTCCTTCAAATCATAAATCAGGTCCATGCCGCTGTAGTCTTGATGCATTGCATCGACAATAATGAGCCTTGTACTGTCCAGTTTATCGAAATTAACATTTTCTGCAATTTTTTCTACGGCAATACAATAACCTTCGCTGCGGAGATTAATCTGCAGCAAATCAATTATATTCTCATCATCATCTACTATCAGAATGTTACCTAAGGAAGGAGTAAAACTCATAGCTACTAATTTTGCAAATGCAAAATAAACAAATAATTTTGAAATTTCTCTATCAGTAACTATTTTGTAATTATATTGTTTTCGAATTTTTAAAAAGAGGGAGTGCCTAAGAATTGGGACGCGCCATGACGCGTCCCCAGTGCAATTCTATTATCATTTAATTCCTACTATACAGTTTTCTTGGAAAAAGTGTCGCGAAGAGTATCAATGACATTGATAATGTAGTCACCGGTTTTTTCGAGGTCGCTAACAAGGTCCATATAGTAGATACCGGCTTGATATTCATAATGCTTGTTGTTGATGTTTTCAACGTTGGCACTACGCAGCGAGTTGCGGAAATTGTTGATTTCGCGTTCCTTGTTGTAGCTTTCTATCAGAGCTTTGTTGCTTACGTTCTCCATGTTTCCGAGCTGTCCCACCATCATGGACATAGCCTCTTTCACATAGACGTACATAGCATCGATGTTCTTGTAGATTTCTTCGTTGAACTCTACGCCGCTCTGAATCTTTCGCAGTAGAATTTTGCCCACGCCCAGACAGCTGTCGGCAATGCTCTCGATTTCGCTGATGATATTGAGCATAGCTGCAATGCGGAGCTTGCCTTCGTTGGAGAGACGGCCTTCGGCGCATCGGTTGAGATAGTGTGCGATTTCCAGCTCCATGCGGTCGGAAATATCTTCGTATTTTTCCAGACGCGACAGCAGAGAGTTGAATTCCTCGCTCTTTTCTTTGGTGTGAATAAGCGTCTGCGCCATGTTGATCATTCGTCCAACACGCTCGGCATAGACTGTGATTTCTTTTTCTGCCTGGGCTATGTTGAGCTCGGCTGCGTTCATCAGACCGCCGCTGATAAACTTGAGGGTGAATTCTTCGTCGTCGCGTTTCTTGGCCGGTACAATCCATTCCACAATCTTCACATACAGGCTTGTGAGCCATATCATGATGGTAACGTTGACAAGGTTGAAAGTGGTGTGGAAAATAGACAGACCGAACGACACACTCATCTGCATGTAGCCAATCTGCCGGAGAACATCGTGCGATTCCGGAAGAGAGTTGTCGAAAAGATGATTGTAGAGCTCAGGCTGAGTGCTTTCAAGACCTGTAACAAAATGATAGAGCTCTTCGGGGTTGCCCTGCCCTATGGCTTCGGTGAGCCACACATTCATATTTACAAAAGGAATGAAGCAGCACAGACACCAAATGGTGCCGAGAAAGTTGAATAGCAAATGCCCCATCGAGGCTCGTTTGGCGGCTACGTTACCGCTCAGCGATGCAAGAATGGGAGTGATGGTGGTACCGATGTTGCTACCTAATACAAGGGCACAGGCAAGATCGAAAGTAATCCAACCTTTTGAACACATTATTAACACTATTGCAAACGTTGCTGCCGACGACTGGATGACCATGGTCAATACAAGGCCTACCAAGGTGAACAATAGTATCGAAGGTATGCCCATCGAAGCATAGTTTCTGAGCACGGCAAACATTTCGGGGTTTTCCTGCAGGTTGGGCACATAACTGCTGATCATGTCCAGACCCATGAAGAGGAAAGAGAAACCGATGAGAAATTCGCCTATGCTTTTGGTCTTGCTCTTGCTCATCAACAACAGAATAACGGCAATGCCTATCAATGGAAGCACAAATGCCGATATATTCACTTTGAAACCGAACAAGGCTATAATCCATGCTGTGAATGTGGTGCCCACATTGGCACCCATAATCACAGCCATAGATTGTCCCAGCGACATCAAGCCGGCATTGACAAAGCTCACAACCATCACTGTCGATGCCGACGACGATTGAATCAATGCTGTTATTAAAAATCCCGTAATCAAACCGGCAAAGCGGTTGCGGGTCATAGCAGATAAAATGTTGCGGAGACGGTCGCCTGCTGCTTTCTGCAGGCCTTCACTCATCACCTTCATACCGTATAGGAACAGACCTACGGCACCAAGAAGGCAGAGAAAATCTAATATGCTGTATTGCATCTGTAGGGGGTGTTGGTCCTTTATGCCGCAAAATTAATAAATACCTTTTATTTTTGCAAAAATTATGTTCTTATTATCATATAATTCAAGTTTCGCAAGCTTCACTTGAAGGTTATGTTGCTAAAGCAACGGGTTATATCGCTTGCAGCGATGGGTTATGTTGCTAAGCAACAGGTTAATTTCTCCATAATTCTTAACCTGAACCAAAGGATCATAACCCCTTTAACCTAAGTTTTGCAAGCCTTAAAGCTTGCGAAACTTTAATCATATAATATTTGCAACACAGATTCCGAAACTAAATCAAGCCGGCGACAGGCTCGCATCGTCGTCGTCGCAAACTTATCAACACCCTTTTTATTATTTTTATTTTTGATTTTTTTTAGGGTTTAATTTATTGAAAAAAATCTTTCCCAAAAAAAATTCGAGGAGTAATAATAATGGATGTTAATAGCAAAGATAACTTTTGATGCCTTTTGTTGCTTTTATTGTTTATTGATTAACAGATTAGCTTTATTATCACTTTATTGACACCTTAAAGTATTGATATTGTTTTATTTATGTGGTTTATTAACATTGTGTTGATAACTATGTTTGTCAGTATTTTAATAACTTTAAAGCGATGTTTTGTGATGATAAGTGTGTCTATTAGGTAAGTACTGCTGTTGGAAAGTTGTTGATAGAAAACATGGTGTTTTTCTTGCATTTGGCAGAATGGCTGCGGCTTATACAAGAATTTAGAAAAGCAATCATCAACTGTCCATTTTTTATTCTCGACTTTTTATACGGTTATGAACATAGATATTGACATGGTTAAAAAGTCTCTTTTGCGATGTTTTTTGGCTTTTGATTTCTATCTTTGCAAGTGCTATGTGGGGTTTGATAGACTGTGACAATTTTTTCTGTTCGTGCGAGCGTGTGTTCCGTCCCGACTTGCAAGGACGCCCCGTTGTTGTGTTGAGCAACAATGACGGGTGCGTAGTAGCGCGTTCGAGCGAAGCCAAAGATTTAGGAGTGCCCGACATCATTCCATACTTCAAGCTGATGGAACAGTTTCCGAATTCGGGCATCGTTGCTTTTTCGTCGAACTATGCCTTGTATGGCGATATGTCGGCACGCATCATGGCTGTTCTGCGCCAAGAAGCTCCCGAGGTTCTGCAGTATTCTATCGACGAGGCCTTTTTGTGTCTTGACGGTCTGGATCCCTGCAAGTTGAAAGAATGGGGCGAGAATTTGTGTAGCAAGGTGCGCAAATGGACAGGTATGCCGGTGAGTCTTGGCATTGCTCCCACAAAGACTCTTGCCAAAGTGGCTGTGAGGTTTGCAAAGAAATATCCTGCCTATAAAAAATGCTGCATCATAGGTAATGAAGAGCAACGAATAAGGGCCTTGCAGCTTTTTCCGGTGGGTAAAGTTTGGGGTATAGGTCACCGAATTAACCGAGCTCTCGAAGCAATGAATGTGACAACTGCCTACGACTTTGCAACACTGCCGTCCGAAAAGGTCAAAGCTCGTTTTCACGTCACCGGTCTGCGCACTTGGATGGAGCTGAACGGGCTATGTGCCATAGAGCTCGACGACCTCGAAAGCAGTACAAAGAAGAGCATACTCACAAGCCGCAGTTTTCCGGGCATGATACGCCAGTTGGAACAGATAAAGACGCACATTGCCAACTACGCTGCGCGGTGTGCCATGAAATTGCGCAGTCAGTCGTCGGCATGTTATATAGTTACTGTTTTCGTACAAAGCAATCATTTTCGTGAAGACTTGTTGCAGTACGACAATGCCGCGACATCCAGTTTTTCCACAGCCACTGCTTCTACCATCGAGATTGTGGGAGCTGCTCTCAAACTTGCCGAGGCTGTTTTTCGTCCGGGCATTTTCTACAAGCGTGCCGGTGTGATGGTGAGCGGCATCATTGCTGACAGCTGCATACAGCCCGACCTGTTTTTCTACAACGAGGCTTTGAGCCGCAAATATCGCAGTGTTTCCGAAGCTATCGACGAAATCAACAAACGTCTCGGAGCCGATACCATAATTCTAGCCTCGCAGCAATATAGCGAGAAAGACGACGACGGCAAGAACCGTCATTTTGTCAACGCAATCAATCGACGGCTCAAATCGCCCGACTACTCTATCCGTCCCGATGATTTTACGGTGAAGTGAGTAAATAAATAATTTTATTTTGACATGTGACGAAGTTTGTTTATTTTTGCCAAATAATATATAAAGCAACTAAATACCAACAATATCTATATACCAATTATGAAAAAATTCCTACTTCCGTCCATTATCATGGCGCTTCCGCTGTCGGTGTGGGGTTTTGATGTGTATCTCTATAAAGACGCATCGACAACTCCGATAAAAACCGTTACAAATGCCAAGCAGATTATTTTTAATGCCGACGGCTCTACAATTGTCGACGAAAACAATGCTTCCACTGTTGTTCTTCTTGCCGATGCCGACTTTTTGTCGTTCAAGGCCAGCTCCGGCGTAGGTTCTATTGTGGCTTCAAAAGCTGCGGTGAACATTGCCGACGGTGTGCTGAGCGTGAGCGGTGCTGAAGGCTTGCAAACCATCGAAGTTTTTGCCGCAAACGGTGTGCAGGTGCTAAACTTTGCTTCCGAAGGTTCTGAGGCTTCTGTCGACCTCTCCGGTCTTGCCAAGGGTTTATATATGGTGCGCGTAGTGTGTATAAACAGTGCAACAGTAAAGAAAATTCAGCTATGAAAAGTTATAAGATAATGGCCGGGGTTCTTGCCCTTGCCTCGCTTGCTGCCGTCAACACACCGGCCGAAGATTTCTATCTTCTGGACAAAACCGGCCGCATGGTTTATAATGGCAAAATAGAAAACATCTCCAAAATAAGCAATGATGGTGTTACTGTCAACGGTTTTAACCAGAAGGACAACCTTGTTTTTTTTGGTGGCTTGGACGATATCAACCGCATGATCAATGGTTATGTTCCCGAGTTCAATGCCTGGGGAACACAAGGTCCCAATCTCATACGCACAAGCCTCGGTGCCGACCCCTGGCAACGTATCATTCTTTTGGGCGTGGACCACTATAGCCAGTACTTTGTCAACGAACCCAAATATGAAAACCAGACTTGTCAGGTCAACGAGGATTGGATTTATAACTGGTGGTGGGATGCTCAGTACAGTTATATTTCATTCACCAACGGCTGCATAAATCTCACCAAGAATGTAGAGGGTTACAACAACTTCTGCCAGGCAGCGCGTGTGATGCGCGTGTGGGCCTTTTCGCGCCTCACCGACTACTTTGGTGATATTCCCTATACCGAAGCCGACAACGTCGCCCACTATCTTCCGGCAAAATACGACACGCAGGAATTTATCTATACCGACATGCTCCGCGAGCTTGCCGAGGCTTCGGCAGCTTTCACCGACGATGCCAATGACATTATTGGCGAATCCGACCCCTTCTTCAAAGGAGATGTGGCCAAATGGCGCGCTTTTGCAAACAGCATGCGCCTGCGTCTGGCAATGCGTCTGAGCGAGGTAGACCCTGCCAAAGCACAGGCCGAAGCCGAAGCTGCTGTGGCTGCTCCCGGCGGTCTGATGCAAGAGAATGTCACTGTGTGGAAAGAACGTTCTTTGTATGATTCTACTATCTATGGTTACAATCAGTTCTATCCTCTTCCTCACTATTGGGATAAAAACCTGGCCATGAGCAAATCCATGCAGAAGATTCTCACCGGTCTCGGAGGCATTGCCGTTGTCAAACCCGAAGGTGTGACCGAGCCCGAATCGAGCTACACCACCTGGACTTCGGCCAAGGCTCCGCTGGTCAATTGGAATTCCGATTCTATTCCGCAATATGTCGATCCGCGTGGTCTGATTATGTTTGATGTAACAAGCCCCGGCACACTTGCTTCGTATGAGCGCAAACGTGTTAATGGAAAATGGAATTATTTTGCCGACTTTCGTGGCCGCTGGCAGGGCGTGCCCGCCGGTTTGCCTAAAGATGTAGCCGTAACCCAAAATTATTCGGTTACTAACAATTCGCGTCTTGGTTCGTTCTTCGTAACTCCGCAGAAGCCTTCGCGCTATCTCACCTCCGACGATGTTCCTTCTTCGCAGGACCTCATCGATGCCGAAGCTCGCGAGCAGGTGTTTATGTATGCCAACGAGATGCTCTTCCTCAAGGCCGAAGGCGCACTTCGCGGCTGGAACATGGGCGGTACTGCCAAGGAATTCTATGAAGCAGGTATCCGCGCATCTATGGCGACATACGGAAATCTTATCAGTGCCGAGACTGTTGATGCATATCTTCTTTCAAAGGATAAAAACCTTTCAGGTACATCGGTGGCTTTCGACGATTTCGATGCCGAAGGACGAAACAGCCAACTCTACAAGATTATGACGCAGAAGTATCTGGCCGGATTCCCCGAAAACGGCTATGAAGCTTGGAACGATTACCGCCGCACAGGCATGCCGGCTCTCGATGCCATGACTGGAGCTGCCAAAGGTTCGGTGCTCGAAGTTGGTGCTCCCGACTGGAAGGGCAGCTTCCGTCGTTTCTCATATCCTCAGGACGAGAAGAAAGCACATGGCGAAGAAGCTCAGAAGGCTATCGACCGTCTTGGAGGCACCGATGCCACATGGGCTCGCATGTGGTGGGATGCCCGCACAACGGTTGTTGAATAAAAATGTCTTCACACAAAAAAAGCATCCCGTTTCACGAAACGGGATGCTTTTTTTGTGTGATATTTGGTAATTACTTCACAAGTACTTTTGTCACCTTGTTGCCCTGGCGGCGGATGTAGAGGCCGTTTTCGGGGTTGGCAACGCGTACGCCCTGAATGTTGAAGTATTCAACGGGAGCATTGTCATCGG
>CAJUAR010000018.1 GCA_910584495.1 uncultured Muribaculaceae bacterium | reverse complement strand
AAAGCACTACCCTTACGGCTTTGCAATGAACTTGCGGCCGTTGCGGATGTAGAGCTGCCCCGGCCGAGTTGTCTCTACTCGCCGTCCCATGGTGTCGTAGATTGGCCCGTCGGAATCACCCTCAACAAGAATGTCTTTAACATTTGAAGGCCCAAGGTCCATCGGTCCAAGGCCTAAATCATCACGTGTGCATAATATCCGGTCATCTTTTCTACACTCTTCAAAACATCCAAAAGTAAAGAAATTTTCGTTAAATGAAAGATCAGAACGAGTTACGAATGCAAATGTAATCTGGAAACTATCTGCATATATACCTTCAAGCCATTTTGTAGAATCGTCAAATTCAAGAACACGTCTGTCAATACCTTGGATAGAAATTGTATAAATTGGTTTTGCGGTGGCCGTAGAGATAGTATAACCACACCTATCTACAAAGTCTATTACATCTCCCACTCTGACATTGAAATCAGTCAGAGGCTGAAACTTATCTAAATCGTCATCATAGTAATATGTTCTTTTTTCATTCTCATAGACTATGAAATCTTTTGAATATGCCAGTCTCTGACGATGTATTATCTTGCAGTTTTTCCCCTGAAATTCAATGTCTCCACAGACGGAGTCGGTAACATGAACCACTTTTTGGATTTTATTGTCGTAGACGGCATATTCCCACACCTTTCCATCCTCGAAGAATGGAAGGTAATCATCGTCCTGCGCCCAAAGCCCAATAGCAACACTGGCCATGAACATCAATGCTAATATTCGTTTCATATCATTTATTCCTTAATCAGCCTGCAGCTGTCCGCAAGCGTGTTGTTAACATATAGAGATACGATATAGACACCTTGTTTCAGGGACGAAGCGTCGACAGAGATATTGCTTTGTGCATTGTTCACCTCAATTATTTGCTGTTTGTTGCCGCACATGTCGCTAATCGTCAGAAGAGCTTCTGCAGAAGCATTGCTGAGCTGCAGTTCAACAGTGAAATTTCCATTTGTAGGATTCGGAGAACATGATACTATTTTATTGCCCGCATCGACGGTTTTGTACTTAGTCATAACAGCACCCTGTAGTTGCTCTATCACCAAGGCTTGTTTTTCGACCGTGCTCTGCAACTCCTTTACAGATTGCACAAGAAGGGGAATCATGGCAATGTAATTGACAGATTTAGATCCGTTTTCTTCAGTAAGCACCAGATCGGGAAGAATTTCCTCAACTTCCTGGGCAAGAAAGCCGTATTGCAGACGATCCTGAGTGTCGGAAGGCATCTGGATGGAATCTGTCGCAGCGGAAGCCTTGCTTGCAGGCTTGTCTGCCCAATTGTATGAAACGGGACGCAGTTGTAGTAGTGATACAAGGCCGGACTTAACATTGGTCACATTCTTTTTTGCCCTGGCATCCGACTGGTTGAAGACATTGGCTACAACGATGTTATTATAAGTCTTAGTTGAAGTATTATAAAATAGAATGCGATCGTTTATTCCAGCCAGGATAGCAGCCTTGGGGTCGATAACTATTTGAAATATTTCATTAGTCCCTTTAATCCAATGCATTTCATTCCAATTAGCTACATATAAGCCGACATGCCCATTGGTATTATTTTCAGATATAGTTAGACGACTATTGGCATAGTTTATTGTGGCATTGGCGCTGGAAAATGACGATATCACCACAGCCGTCATAATAATTAGTTTGAAAATTTTTGATTTCATAATTTATTGATTGTTTTTGTTATTTTGTATCGATTTGAGATTTGTTTTTCCAATAAGCAAATTAACATTAGTATTGATTGTTGTACCCGATTCGATTGTAACATTATCGGAATCCAAATGGATTTGTCCCGAATGGAAGATCACGTTGCCACTGGTTTGACAGGTGTTTACTTGGTTTCCAATAGTCATAACGTCAGCTGATATTTTCAGCCTATCAGTGATTTGTTGAGTGTCAGTTACACCGCAAATTGTTTCATCTTGAATGTATTTGACACTTATTTGTTTTGGTATGTAATTTTGTTTTGTCACACAGATATTACAGTTCATAGGAGGATTGGGAATGACCACACCACCGACATCAGATGAAACTTTATAAAAGCTTTCGCCTTCATCATCTGCGCTCATCACACAGATTCGACAGCCAGACACCCCTGTTGTTATTGATAGATTGTCTTTATTGGCCCTAACTGTGATAGAATCAAATGTGCTTGGTGGAGCAGTGAATATTGGCATTTCCGGATCGCCAAGTGGATTGAGACCGTATTGAACCCATCTATTATATGACTTAATCCCCCCACACGAAGAAATTAAATCTGCTTTAGCCTTTGCTACAATTACTCCATAATTTTTATCTATTTGTGTCGAATCCGCAAAAAGATATCTATAAAAATTTTGTTCATAATCAAATGAAAAATCAGATACACTCTCACCCAAATTTTTGCTTGAAAAGAATCCTGCTCTGGAACATCCTAAATATGCGATTGTGCCGTGAGCTATATTCCGAATAAGTGTAGTTCCTAAACAAGCAACATTGGGAATAGTACCATACATATAGTAATTATCAAAAGCGTTCGTAGTGCACGCTGTTGTTGTGATAATCATATTTCCATTTCCTTGCCCGGTATGCCCAGCATTCATAGAACTATAGTATGTTTTTTGTCCATCATCACATGCACTCCACATAGTTTCAGAACCATGTGTAGAGATTTGGACAAAGTTATAATCCTTAGATAATTGTTCTTCAATATTGCTTTCAATGAAATTATAATTCGCACCGCCTTCAAAATCTGTCCCTGTATCATAAAACTTAAATCGTTTACCATTCCAATATGGCGAAATTAGTTTGCTATACATTGTATCGCCCCAGCACTCAACATCGCTTTTATCAACATTTTTCTTTCTTTTTGACATGTGGCATCCTCCGATTAAGAAAGAATGTGTATACTGTGGTGCCAGTTCGTAATTTATTATTTTTTGCGCAAATGGATTTGCATAAAAAGCCTTATTAATGGGAACTCGTGTTACATAAATCATAGGATTTAAATCAACTCCATCGTAGAAATAGTCACCAATAATGGAATCTTTTCGTTTGTTCCAATCAAGGTTTCCCTTTAAACATGCATAGAATAAGTCTGTAGGCATACTATATTCGACATGCTTTTGTTCATTATCTTCGAAATCATAAGTGCTTGGTGCTTCAACATAGCACCCCTGAATAGGCACAACAGAACCATCGCCGCCGAGCAGCACGTATTTCAATCCTTTGTTTTGATAAAGATCATAAAGACAGTTTTTGAGTTTCATCTGGGGGCGGTCGCCGGTATATTGTTCTTCGATCTCCTCCATTGTGATGATTTTCGACGGTACACCTTTTGTCTTCTTCCACTTGGCAAGAGGCTCGAACGACGCCCGCAGGGCTTCGTTCGTTATTATCACATATTCAATCCGTTCAGAAGGTGTGAGTGTAATTTCCTTTTCAGCTTTTCGTGGAGCTTTCACCGCTGTTGGATTGACAAGGCGGCTGTAGGCCATCTCCTCGATTTCGAAGTTTGGCCTCACTTTTCGGACTTGTGGTTCGGCGGATTCCTCCTCGGTTTCAACGGTAACGTCCATCGAATCTATAAAATATAGATTTTTCTCCCGCACATTGTAGATGAAAGGACAAGTGCGGAGATACAGAGAGTTGAAGCTGCTCCAATTGCTCTTGCCCGTGTACTCACAGATTGAAGCGGGATAGATGCTGTCGGAGCACACGGCAACTCGGTCTCGCGGAATCGGCCCCGTATAGTCCGTGGTGAACACCAGTGGATTCGGTGCAATGTCGACATCGCTCATAATGAGCCTTTTGGAGTAGCTTGCGCTGACATTGCGGCAGATTTGGCCGCTTGGCACAGCCACGTCTTTCATAATGTAGGGCAAGCCCGGAGCGTCGTTATTGTCATACAAAGGTGAAAGTTTGTACGATGAAATTTCGACGGCACCGTTGTCATCACGGGTGAAAATGAAGTCACTTTCATTGAAAGTGATTGTAACATTCTCTGCCTTCGTGAAGTTTGCAATACCCGAAAAGAGTATTACAAAAGTGGAAATGAGTAGAACAAATCTGTTCATTGGATTAGATTTTGGTTTTCGGCTGCAAGTTAGAAATAAGATTCGTAACTTGCAAGTTTTTTTGACAAAAATATTGTAAAAATCTAAACTGACGCGTCAGATGATTAGAGTCTCATCTTATAGGGCTATAGGCTATCTGCGTTCAGCCAGCCTGTAAGGGTATATGAATGTGTAACTAAGGCAATAGTAACATTCTGATTGATTTGGGATAGGGCGCTGACAAATTCATACTCATCATCGCCGGCATAAAGCATGACGCTCTGTGTTTCATCCCAGATTTCATAAGATTCAACATCTTCTATCGATTGAGATGTTGAAATAGTACCGTAGGCAAAATCAATAGTTGCCGTGATCGGTTTGGGCGGTATTCGATGTCCGAACTCACTTTCATCGTTGTGATCAAGCTGAGATGTAAAGGATAATCTGATGGTCGCAACTTGGCTGAAACATACCAAAGGCATGACTATTGCAACACCCAGTAGAAGCAAAAAGAGAAAATGTCGTTTCTTCATAAGATTGGTTTTAGGTTTGTTTGCGGCAAAGTTAACTGCAAACTGTCCTTGCACAATAGAATTTGGTTCGAAAAAAGTTCGAAAAGTGCTTTCCGTTCTTTTTCCGTACCTTACTTTTTACCTAACCATTCCGCAAAATTTCTTATATACAACGAATTATATCATCGAAGAATTTACCATCGATTTCTCTGCCGAGCACCATTTCGCACAGGTGTTTGCGACGATAAGATATCGTATTTTGGTCCTTCCAAGAAGAATTGCCAACTGTGCAGGTGAAATTCCGCACCTGATAAGTAGGACAAGATTATAGTCGGGTGTCTTGAGATTCTGTCCTATGAGAAGTTGAAGATGTTCTTTGAAATGGGGAGAAGCGCCAAGAACTGTCTGTTCGAGTTCATTCCAAAGAGGGCTGCTGTCAGCTATGGTTTTGCCATCGAGAATGAATTTGTTTATTTTCTTGAGAATATCAGAATTTAGGAGAACTGATGACACAGGTGCTTTATTGATGATGTGTTTTTCCAATTTGCTGATTTGATCATCCAGTCTCGCTTTCAGTGTGTCGAGTTCGGATACCGACTTTGTCTCGACATTGTTTATCGGAGCCGGTTCGGTAGTTGTGGCAGAGGAAGCCAAGGAATGTTGCAAGTCTTCAAGTTAAAGAATGGTTGATTGAAGTTCTGCCAGTAATTTCTTTTTCCTATATTTCAAAAATAGTATGACAATCACACTTACTAATACAATAAGAATCAGAATACCAATGTAATAAGAGAATTCAATGGCGCGACGTTCTGCATTTTGACGTTCTCGCTGATGTATTCTGTAGTTGTAGAATGTGTTTTGGAGTATCGCATGTTCGTTCTCATGGCTATTGTAGTATGCTTCCATTGTTAGGAAATAGTCCTTTGTGAAAACAGGGAGTGAATCAGTAGGAATTAGGTTGAACAGTTTGTCTGAAAAAAGATTGCGATATCCGTTTTTGCGGTTATTCTTCCTGGAACTGTGGATAAGTTTGTCGGCATAAAAATAGGCGCTATCCTTGACACCGGCAGCCAAATAAATGTCGGAGGCATAGGCATACGCCAAATTTTGATGTATGGGGCGCACATTCGACGGCACAACCCGAATCAGTATGAGAGCCGAATCAATATCTTTTTGCAGCAGCTTGGTTGCTGCCATATACATCTGCATGTGTGCCATATCGCGCGGTTTCAGATAGCTTGCCCACCGGCTTGCCTGTCTGAAATATTTTTCTGCCGTGGTACCATCACCCTGATGTAAATAGATTGCTCCCAAAAGTTCATTGTCATAAGCCAGATTGAAGGTATCACATTTGACAGAATCGATTGCCAAAGCTTTCGTCAAATATGGAACGGCTTGAGAATAAAGACGCAAGCTGTTTAATAATCGTGCAGTCTGGCTCAGGACACATCCTTTCAGGTCGGTATGTTCTTGTTCACTTCCGTCAATCTGGTTAAGAGCTTTTTGGAAATAGTCCAATGCTGTGGGATAGTCGCCCAGGTCGCTGTAGACGCGGCCACCGTAGTATAGGGCTTCGGGATAGACGGTGTCGTTACTATTGGTTGAGTAGTATTTAACCACGTCGAGAATCAGACTGTCCGATTCGTGGGTGATATATGCCTTGTCGCGCGCTTTAATGGTCAGAAGGTCGTAGAAATGGCGGTCAGCATCGGGGAGCGAACGAGTGTCGATGCTGTCGAGTGCGGCCAAGGCCTCGTTTGGCGACGCAGACACCTCGGCTGCAATGCGCACCAATCGCCCGTCCGTCGTGCGGTGGGTACAACATGCCAAGAGGAAGAGGATTGATGCTATAATGGTGCCAAGGCGAAACATCATGGGTTAGACGTTTTTTAGTTTTCGCCTGCAAGTTAGAAATAAAATTTGAAATAGCAAAGTCATAGAGTATGTTTTGAGATTGAATAAAAGTTTAGAGCATAGCTCAAGTCATAACCAAATGGAGAAGAACGATGAGAGAAACCAGAAGCAAAAAATATACAATTGTCACGACACCACAGTTGCTCGATGCGTTGGAATGGCAACAAGACTTCCCGGCGAATTGTGAATATTATGAAATTTTGGTCTATCTACAAGGCTGCGAGGAGTGTTTTTCGCAGAATTTCATTAACTTTGCAGTCTACAACGCAACGACAAAGAAAAATGAAACAAATTTCAGCCCTTGTGCTCGCCCTTGCCATGCTGGTGATTGCCCTCCCGGCAGCGGCACAGTTCAGATATGCCCCCGTCATCGGGGTGTCGGTAAACGACCTCCAATTCAAACAAGACTTGTTCCCTGTGAGCAAAACCGTCGGTTTCCAGGCCGGTGTCATGGCTGAGATGATGTTTCCCGGCATTGGATTCGGTATCGATTTCGGGCTGCTCTACAACATGCAGGGCGCCAAGACCGACCTTGGCACGCGCAAAATATGGCAGGCCGACGGATTTGGAAACGAGAATGTAGCCATACACAACATGCTCATTCCCTTCCACCTGCGGTTTAAATGGACACGTCTTAATGGCATTGAGGACTATATAGCCCCCTTCATCTATGGCGGTCCTGACTTCAACATCACCGTTGCTCACGGTTCTATAAAAGGTGCAAACGGTGCTCCTAATCCCTATAAATATAGCGGTGGCGATCTGGGGCTCACCTTTGGCGGTGGCGTGGAGCTTTGGAAACGTTGGCAAGTCTCGGCCCAATACACGTGGGGCATGACTTATATTGCCAAAACCCGCAAGCTCGACAACCAAAGCGCAAAGAGCCGCCAGCTCTCCTTCCGTGTGGCTTACTTCTTCTGATTTGTGAACAATGAATAAAATAGTGGATTTTCTCAAGCGCCCACAAGTGTGGGGCTTCGGCGTGTCGGTAGTGGTCTTGGCCCTGCTGGCACTCGCTTTTTTCTACCCCGACAATTTCGACCACAACAGCCTCCAGCAACCCGATATGCAGCAGGGGGCTGCAAACGGCCACGAAGCACAGACATTCGAGCAGCAAACCGGAGAAAAAGCCCTGTGGACAAACTCGCTCTTCGGAGGTATGCCCACCTTTCAAATTGCGCCCTCCTATCCTTCGAACAGCTTGTTCAACTGGATAAACGCAGTCTACGGCCTCGGCCTTCCGGCTCCGTCCAACCTGCTGTTTATGATGATGTTCGGCTTCCTCATTTTGCTCTACTGCCTGCGCATGCGGTGGTACTATGCCCTCATCGGGGCTGTGGCATGGGGATTCTCTTCCTACTTCATCATCATCATCGGAGCCGGTCACATCTGGAAATTCGTAGCTCTGGCATATATTCCGCCGACAATAGGTGGTTTTTTGCTCCTGTTCCGCGGGCACAGATGGACAGGCACGGCCATTCTGGCCCTATTTGCCATGATGCAGCTCAACGCCAACCATCCGCAAATGACCTACTATTTCGGCCTTCTCATGGCCATCATGGCAGTGTGCTACCTTATCGATGCCATACGCCGCCATACGGTGCGTAATTGGCTAAAAGCCTGCGGCCTCGCCCTTGGAGCCGGGGCTCTTGCCCTCGGGGCAAACGCTCCATCGCTCTACAACACATACGAATACGCCAAAGAAACAAAACGTTCGCAATCGGAGCTAACACCCGAGCGAACCGATGATGCACAGTCCCCGGCAGAGCGGCCCACCGGCGGCATGCCGCGAGAGCAGATTGTGGGCTGGAGCTACGGCCGTGCGGAAATGTTCTCCCTCATTGTGCCCAACATCAAAGGCGGTGCCAGCGCACGCCCCGAAGGCGGCCAAATGACACCCATGGGCCTCGACCGCCTCGATGATGCCGCCGAATACGCCCAGTCCTCGCCCATCATCGGCTACATGAGCCAATATTTCAACGATTCGGAAGGCACCAACGGACCGGTGTATGCAGGTATCATCATATTTGCCCTCTTCCTCACAGGCTGCTTTGTGGTGCGCGGACCTCTCAAATGGGCCCTCGTTGCCGGCACCATAATGTCGGTTCTTCTCGCCTTAGGGCGCAACGCCGAAGGGCTGACCGACTTTATGATATACAATTTCCCGCTCTACAACAAGTTCCGAGCCGTGGAGAGTATACTCGTAGTGGCTGAATTCACCATGCCGCTTCTCGCAATGCTATGCCTTGCGCAGCTTGTCGAAGCCGGACACGAAGCCCTCAGTCGACACGGCAAAGCCCTGGCCGCAGGCTTTGGCTTTCCGGCGGCAGTATGCCTGCTGGCTGTTGCTGCCCCATCGGTGTTTGGCAGCGCCATTACCAACAATGACAAACAATCAATCGCCGCAATCCAGGAACAAGTAGCGCAATATGGCAAATCGCAGGGAGCCGGCGACCAGCAAATCAACCAGCTCCTCTACCAATATTCGTTCTCCAATCCCGACAACGTCCGTGCCGTCGAGGACTTGCGCTATGGCATGGTGCGTGCCGACGGCTTGCGCTCGCTCATGTTCCTGCTCATTGCCGCAGGCGTGCTCGCGCTCTTCTTTATGGGCACTATCAAACGCGGCCTCACCCTTGCCGCCATAGGAGCGTTCGTGCTCGGCGACCTCTATACGCTCGACAAACGATATGTGTCGCACAGCTCCTTCACCACCGGCACCCCGACAGGCGAAATCGTACTGGAACCTGACAATTTCGACCGCGCAATCATGGCCGACACGACAAGCCACTACCGTGTGCTCGACCTGCCGGGCTTCTTCCAGGCCGACCGCTCCTATTTCCACAAGACAATAGGCGGATACCATGCTGCCAAGCTGAGCCGCTACGACGACCTGATTCAGCGCAAGATGATGCCCATGCTTCAGATGGGCTTCTTCCCCGACGACCCCCAGCTCGACGACCCCGCCTATGCCGACATAGCCCGCCGTCTGCGCACAGCCTACCGTGTGGCCGACATGCTCAATGCCCGCTATGTGATTACGGGCGATGCCCAGGCCCCTCTCATCCGCAACAATCATGCACTTGGCAACGCGTGGCTTGTCGACAGCCTCGCATGGGTGGACAATGCCGATGCCGAAATGGCAGCCCTCGATGCCTCGCAGCTCGACCTCACCCATCAGGCTGTGGCCGACCGACGATTTGCCCATGCCCTCCCCGGCCAGGCTCCGGCGCTTGCTCCCGGCGATTCGATATACCTCACCTCCTACAGCCCCAACCGTCTGACCTATCATGCCACCACGGCCAACGGCGGCGTGGGCGTGTTCTCCGAAGTGTACTTCCCATGGGGGTGGCACGCCACTGTCAACGGCAAGGAAACCCCGCTTGCACGCGTCAACTATGTGCTTCGCGCCATAGAGCTGCCGACAGGCGATTCGACTATTGTAATGACCTTCGACCCGCAGTCTATCCACACCAGCTCAAACGTGGCATATGCATGTGTGTCGCTCATCTATTTGCTCCTACTGAGTGCGGCTTTCTCCGAAATCAAACGCCGCAAACTCCTCTGACACAATGAAACTCACCGGCAAAATAAAAGAGTTGATTGCAGGATTCCGCCATAAACGGGGATTCGGCATCCATTCGCCTTTTGCCTACCGCTTCATCACCGAGACACTCCACCAGGAACACGGCTACTATGCCTACCGACGTCTGAGCACCGACAACGAACGGCTCGTATTCCGAATAAGCCTTGCCATCAGGCCGGCCACTGTAGCTATCCTTGGCATGCCGTCGGCACGACAAGCCGTGAAATTTGCCATGCCTATGGTGCGTTTTGTCGACCCGGAAAATGCCGAAATGATTATTGCCATGGGCAAAGTTGACATTGAAATTCCAAACTCCGACAAACAGAGTTTTCCACATCTCGTGCTCCTCGACAACAATTCGGGGCGCACACGCCGTCTGTGGAAGGAGTCCATGACTTTCGGCATGACATTCGACAACTGCCATTCACGCTTTGTGGCTGTAGCCAAACATTCCCTGCCCCGACAAGACTTCAGCGTGAGATTCTGATAAAGAGAGTGAAAAAGCAAATAAAAAATGGCAAAAAATATGGAATTACCGAAATTTTTCATTAATTTTGCGGCGGTAAAAAAACCAACGGCTCTTCCATCCGTTATCAGCAACATAGAAACACATTTACAACCCCAAAATAATTTATATAGCTATGACTAAAATTGGTATCAATGGCTTTGGCCGCATCGGTCGCTTCGTCTTCCGTGCTTCCACAAAACGCGACGACATCGAAGTTGTTGCCATCAACGACCTTCTCCCCGTAGACTACATGGCATACATGCTCAAATTCGACACAATGCATGGCAAATTCGAAGGCACTGTTGACTACGATCTCGAAAAAAGCGAACTCATCGTCAACGGCAAACACATCCGCGTTACCGCTTGCAAGAACCCTGCCGAAATCGCTTGGGGTGCTGTAGGTGCTGAATACGTGGTTGAATCTACCGGTCTTTTCCTCACCAAAGAAAAAGCTCAGGGCCACATCGAAGCCGGCGCTAAATATGTTGTTATGTCCGCTCCTTCCAAAGACGACACCCCCATGTTCGTTTGCGGCGTAAACAACGAATCTTACGTTAAGGGAACTCAGTTCGTTTCGAACGCTTCCTGCACCACAAACTGCCTCGCTCCTATCGCCAAAGTTCTCCACGACAAATTTGGCATCGTTGAAGGCCTCATGACCACCGTTCACTCCACTACCGCCACTCAGAAAACCGTCGACGGTCCTTCCATGAAAGACTGGCGCGGCGGCCGTGCTGCTTCCGGCAACATCATCCCCTCGTCGACCGGTGCTGCAAAGGCTGTAGGTAAAGTAATCCCCGAACTCAACGGCAAGCTCACCGGCATGTCGATGCGTGTCCCCACCCTCGACGTTTCTGTTGTTGACCTCACCGTCAACCTCGCCAAGCCCGCTACATACGACGAAATCTGCGCCGCTATGAAAGAAGCTGCCGAAGGCGAACTCAAAGGCATCCTCGGCTACACCGACGAAGCTGTCGTTTCGAGCGACTTCCTCGGCGACGTTCGCACTTCTATCTTCGACGCAAAGGCCGGTATCCAGCTGACTCCTACCTTCGTCAAAGTTGTTTCGTGGTACGACAACGAAATCGGCTACTCCAACAAAGTGCTCGATCTCATCGCCACAATGGTTCGCAAGAACGCTTAATCTACACAAAGATTATAAACCTAAAACCGAGTCTCTGCCGAGGCTCGGTTTTTTTTGCAACTTTCCGGGGCCTGCGCGTGTTGTAATGAAGAAAACAAAAACATACAATATGATTACCGACAGAATTATCTGGCCTGGACACTACAATGTGTCAGAAGCCGACTTCAACATCGAAGCCCACGTAGCTGCCAACGACCTCTCGGCCGAACAAGTGTGGCCCTATCTTATAAATATTGCCGACATCGACCGCTATGCCCGCGAAATATCAGATGCCGAACCTCTCGACCCGCAAGTCAACGACCCGCACCTATACAGCAAAGAGGAATTCACCATCAACGCCGACCGATATACGGCGCACGCACGCGTGCTCGAAGCCATACCCCCGAAAGGCGACCGTGTGGGCCGCATAACATGGGAAGGCGAAGCACAGATTAAAAACTCCGACCAAAAATTTTCTTTTGTCCATGCCTGGGTTCTATATGTCGAGAAACCGGGTAAGCTCTACGTTGTCTCGGCCTTGTCGATCAAAGGCAAAACCCCGGGCGAGCAATTCTTTGCAAATCTTAACCAAGGTTGGCTAAACCGCCTCGTTCAATATGTGCGCCGAAAAGAAACCCGGACAAACCACCCTCGCAAGCCCTCGTCGGGAGCCATGGTGAAATAACAATTCCAATCCATAACCGCACGGCAACCCTGTGTCTTTCATGCGCAGAGTTGCCGCATTGTTGCATGGCAGAAAATATTGTATTACTTTTGCACAACTTAAAAAAGGAAAGATGGAACATCTGCAATGCATGGCTATGAGAACAGTGAAGGTGAGCGACAGCCGCTGCCTTGTGTCCGCATGGTCGCGGCAGCACGGCCGTCTCACTTTTGCCATGCCGGCCGGCAAAAGCCGCGAAGCTGCTCGCCGCCGCGCACTCACATCGCCGATGACTCTGTTCGAAGGATTTGCCAATGTCAACATCGCGCACGAGGTGCAGACCATACGCTCGATAACCCCCATGTTTGTGGCCCCTGCCAATATTGCTGCCACTCCCATGGCTATATTCCTTGCCGAAATTCTCGACCTTCTGCTGCGGCGCAGCGAACCCGACCAGGCATTGACCGATTACCTGTTCGATGCCGCCCGCATGCTTCCCACTCTTCAAGGCACTCCCCTGGCTCAGTTCCACATTCTGTTCCTTATGCATCTGAGTGCCTTTGCCGGCATAGAGCCCGACTTTGCCACTTATGCCGCAGGCTTCGTGTTCGATTTGCGCGAGGGCATATTCAGGGCCTCGCCACCTCTTCACTCATCATTTCTAGACAGCAACGACAGCCGCATTATGGCCGCATTGGCAAGCATGCGGCCGGGCAGCAAAAAAATACGGCTGGACCGCAATAGCCGCAACCGTGCTCTAGACATCATCATTGAATATTATTCTTTACACCACACCGCGCTTAATTCGCTTAAAAGCCTCGATGTTCTGCGGCAAATGTGCTGACTTTGCAAATCACTTACCCAAAATGCCCTTTAAACGCTCCATAAGCGACGGTGCTTCGGTGCGAACATGAACGCTGACCTTCGACGAATTGCGATTGAGAAATATTATCGACGAATGAAGCACTATGGCCACCCACTCCTCAAAAGGCACTATGGCATGTATCCTCTCCAGCGCTATGCTGTGGAAGGGTGATGATGGGTCGATGCTGTTGATCTTCAACGTGTCGACCGGTCCATCCATATCGATTGTGATTTTGTGATGCTTGGCTGCATAGTCGAACAACAGTGGCATGTCCAAATAATCGGGCGCCGGCGGTAGTTTCTTATATTTCTGGTAGAGCGTCTCTATGACTTTTTTTGTTATCATTGCAGTGAGTGCTTTAGTGTGGTTGTTTATTTTCAATTACTGCTATATAAACTCGCAAAAGCTGTTTTTGTTGACGTATGTTTGTATTTTTTACATACTTTTTAGAGTTGTAACAATCTTGTAACTTTTCTGTTTCCGTTTCGATAACCATGCTCCTAAAGTTAATGAAAAAACTATAATCCTCGACCGAATATATCCATAAAAAATGCAATCCTCAGTTCATTTTGAATTTTAGTAGTTTTTGCGTACCTTTGCCCTTGCTATGCGAACTCTCATCACCATCTTGCTTGCGCTGCTTTATCCCGCTGTTTGGGGTCTGGAAATATCCACAAATCCCGGACAGCTTGCCTCGACCGTCAGCAAGCCCGCAGAGAGTATTGAAAGCCTGACTGTCAAAGGCTTAATCAACCAAGACGACCTGAAATATATTGCAGACAGCCTTGGTTCGCTGCGCACGCTCGATCTTTCGGACTGCAGCATTGTCGATGCCGCTATTGCCGACGGCACCTTTGCTGACAATAACATCGAAGTCATCAACCTACCGGCTCAGCCGCTGATAATAGGAACCGGAGCCTTTATGGGGTCTGCGCTGAAAAGCATTGTCATTCCCGGCGGAAGCACTCTTGGCATGGGAGCCTTTGCTGCATGTCCTGCGCTGGAACTCGCTGTGCTCAACCACATCGACCTCTCTGCCGGATATGCTTTCAAGGACTGTCAGGCTCTGAAACAGGTTCATTGCGCCGATGTCAAAAACATAGGCGAAGCTTCTTTCAGCGGGTGCCGACAGCTCAGCACCATCACCGGATCAGGCTCGGCAGCGACAATCGGACCTCGGGCCTTTGCGGGCTGCGAAGCTCTCGAAAATTTTGAATTCCCTGCCACTCCATGCTCAATTGGCGAGCATGCCTTCGTCTCCTCAGGCTTGCAAAACGCTGTTCTTGCCTCCGGTTCGCACATTGCCAAAGGCTCGTTTTTCGACTGCATACACCTTTCAGAAATATCGTTGTCTCAGGGCACTGATTCGCTGCCGCCCTATTCGCTCAAAGGCGCAGGCATAGAAGGCGAACTCATTCTCCCCGAAGGCTTGCAACACATGGGCGAATACTGTCTGAAAGGGGCATCGCGTATCGAAAAAATTACTCTTCCCTCGAGCCTTGCATCGGTAGGAAACCACGCCATGGACGGCAACACAGCTCTCCAAACAATCGAAGCCGGAACATTGACCACTGTTCCCGAAACGGGCGATGACGTGTGGGAAGGTATCGATGCATCAAAAGTCAATCTCGCCGTGGCCGAAAATATGCAAGAAAGTTTTCGTGCCGCAAACCAGTGGCAGGATTTCAACGTTATCATATCCGACAATGGTTCGGTGCGGCTTCCAATAGCCGACGAGACTATCATAGCGGCTGCCCTACATGGCAACACCCTCGTTGTCGAAGCCTCGGGGGCCGACATTGCACAACTGCAGCTTGCCGACCTTGCAGGACGCGTGCTCGCAACTCTTTTGCCCTGTGCGCCATCGGCCTCGGTATCGCTCGAAACACTCCAAACACAAATCATTTTAGTGCACGTGGTGCTATGCAACGGCAAATGCGCCACAATCAAGATTTTACGACATGGGTAAAAACAAACTGCGTAAATTCAGCGAGCTGGAAACAAACCCCTTAGTGCTCCAGTACCCCTTCCGCCGTGTCGAAACCGAAGTTTTTCCCCTCAAAGGAAAATGGGCATGCGACTTTTTCGGCAATGACAACCCCATCACCGTGGAACTGGGCTGCGGAAAAGGAGAATACTCCGTCGGTCTGGCTCAACGTTTTCCCGACCGGAACTTTATTGGAATCGACATAAAAGGGGCACGCATCTGGAGCGGGGCCACCGAAGCTTTGCGCAAAGGCATGACAAATGTTGCATTCCTGCGCACCAGCATAGAACTGCTCGAGCATTTCTTTGACCCGGGCGAGATTGCCCAGATATGGATAACATTCCCCGACCCGCAGATGAAGAAAGCCAACAAACGCCTCACAGGCACACGAATGATGTCCATGTACCGACGCTTGCTTGCCCCTAATGGCACAGTGATGCTGAAGAGCGACAGCCCCTTCCTCTACGAATACACAGGCATGATGGCATGCCACAACAAGCTGACAGTAAAAGAAAGCTGCTCCGACATATATTCAGCCTACGAAGCAGGGCATCCGCTGGTCGACATCCGCACGCACTACGAACAACAGTGGCTCGACCGAGGTCTCACCATCAAATATATCGACATGAGCTTCGATGGTGCAAACGACACACTTTCCGAACCTCCAGAAGCTGAGGCTCTGGAACGCGACACATACCGCAGCTATTCGCGTGGTTACATCCAGATGCCCGACCAAATGACAAACGATTAACCAACAAAACGACTATAACCGACATATCTATATGGATCCTCTATATCCGGCCCTTATCACTGAGGCCCTCAAAACAGTCCGCTATCCCGGCAGCGGCAAAAACATTGTGGAACTGGACATGCTTGCCGACGACATACGCATCGACGGACAGAATGTGAGCTTCACTATTGTCTTCGACAAAGCCACCGACCCCTTCCGCGCCTCGCTGCTAAAAGCCGCCGAAGCAGCAATCAAAATCCAGGCCCCTCATGCAAATGTCGTTGTAAATCACGCTGTGCGTAACGGAGCCCCCGCACCAAAAAAAGCCCCTGTGCTTCCCGGCGTGAAAAACATCATCGCCGTATCGTCGGGCAAAGGAGGTGTGGGTAAAAGCACCGTGGCGGCAAACCTTGCTGTGGCTCTCGCCGCCGAAGGATACAAAGTGGGCCTCCTCGATGCCGACATATTCGGCCCATCGATTCCCAAAATGTTCGGGCTGGAAGGCAGCCAGCTGTTTATGCACAACGTCGACGGCCGCGACCTTATAATCCCGGCAGTGCAGTACGGTGTCAAAATCCTGTCAATCGGATTCCTGATCGACCCCGACAGTGCTGCCGTATGGCGAGGTGCAATGGCTTCCAACGCTCTGCGCCAGCTCATTGAGCAGGCCGACTGGGGCGAACTGGACTATTTCCTAATCGACATGCCTCCGGGCACCAGCGACATTCACCTGACTCTTGTCCAGACGGTGGGTATCACAGGCTCCATTGTTGTCACCACGCCCCAACGTGTGGCCATTGCCGATGCCCGAAAAGGCATTGCCATGTTCCGCGACGACAAAATTAACGTGCCCGTGCTGGGCATTGTCGACAACATGGCGTGGTTCACTCCCGAAGCCCATCCCGAAGAAAAATACTATCTATTCGGAAATGACGAAGATGTCGACGCTCTTGCCCGCGACTATTCGGTGCCCATACTGGCACGTCTGCCGCTTGTTGCCGGAATTGGCGAACACAACGACAACGGCCGGCCCATCACCCTCGAGCCCACCGCAACGTCGCAGGCTTTCCTGCATCTTGCCCACGAGGTGATTGATGCTGTCGACCGCCGCAACAACAACCTTCCTCCAACAGAAAAAGTACAAGTACATTGAAAAAATATATTCTCGTCGTCAACGGTCCAAATCTCAATCTGCTGGGGCGCCGTCAGCCCGAAATCTATGGCAAACGCACCCTCGACGAAATAAACAGCAGACTCGTCGACATCTTCAGCAAACAAGCCGAACTGCGCTTCGAGCAGTCCAATAGCGAGTGTGCAATCATCGACTGCCTACACCGCTGCGGATTCGACACCGAATGTATGGGCATAGTCCTCAATGCCGGGGCCTACACCCACTATTCATATGCAATTGCCGATGCCATAGCGGCTATTCCAGCACCCGTTGTCGAAGTGCACATCAGCAACATTTTTGCTCGCGATGAGTTCCGCAGCCGCTCGGTCATTGCCCCGGTATGCGCCGGCTCTGTTTCCGGCTTTGGCGAGGACAGCTATCGCCTTGCTGTCGAAGCTCTAATATTGCGTCATGGCTAAAAAAAATATTGCAACCAGCGGTTTGATTATTGGTGTAGATGCCAAACGCGCCGTGCTCAACAACACGGGGCTGGGCAACTTTAGCCGTTACTACATCAACATAATGTCGATGGCCTACCCCACGACACAGTTCAGGCTCTACTCCCCGGAGGCAAAGGAAAACGACCGCCTTAGCCCGCTGCTTGCCCGCGAAAATGTGTCGCTTATAACTCCTTCGCTGCGGCCCGGCTGCGGCCTGACCCGCGCATGGTGGCGAAGCATCGACATGCCGGTGATGCTGGGAAAAGACGGCATAGCCCTCTATCACGGCTTGAGCAACGAACTACCACTCACCATAAAAGGTGTGTGCCCCACTGTGGTTACCATCCACGACCTCATCTACCGGCTCGTGCCTGAGAATTACAACGCCATCGACCGCCGTCTCTACGATTTCAAATATCGCCGTTCGGCCCGCATAGCCACTCGCGTGGCAGCAATCAGCGAACGCACAAAAGCCAACCTGGTGGAACTGTACGGAATCGACCCGGCAAAAATCGATGTAATATACCAAGGCATCGACCCAATTTTCAGCCTTGCCGTCGATTCGCAAAAAAGAATCGAGCTAAGGCAGAAATACAAGCTCCCCGAGCGTTTTATTCTTGCGGTCGGCACCGTGGAGCGACGCAAAAACCTGCTGCTGGCTGTCAATGCAATGCCACAGCTGCCGGCTGATGTCAAACTGGTGGTTGTTGGACGCATGCAGGGAGACTATGCAAACGAGGTGAAAAACCGCATCGCATCACTTGGGCTTGCCGACAGGGTTATGCATCTCCAAGTGCCTTTCACCGAGCTCCCCACGCTCTACTCCATGGCCGACATTGCATCATATACCTCGCGCTACGAAGGTTTCGGCCTGCCCATTGTCGAAGCTTTGACCATGAACACGCCGGTAATTGCCGCCACAGGCTCATGCCTGGAAGAAGCCGGAGGCGAGGGAGCTATATATGTCGACCCCGACGATGTCGCCGCCTATTCCCAAGCAGCAAATCACCTGCTTGAAGACCTCGTTTTTCACGATAAAATCGCCCGTTTGGGCAAACGCCATGTGGCTCGATTCTCGGCCGACAATTTTGCCAAAGCAACAATGGCTTGCTATCAGAAAGCATTTCTTTTATGAACGAACCTAAGACACTGCTCGTTGTAGGTGCCGGTGGATTTATCGGCGGTTTTATTTGCGCCGAAAGTCTGCGTCGCGGTTTCAAAACTTATGCCGGAGTAAGGGCCTCTACATCGCGCCGATACCTCTCCGACCCGGCACTCACTGTTATCGATTTCGACTACGACGACCCCGACACCCTCGAAACTCAGATCGAAGCTGCTGCCCCTAAGGGCGGCTGGGACACCATTATATACAATCTCGGGGCTACAAAGTGTGCAAACTTTGCCGACTTCAACCGCATCAACTATCAGTTTCTGCGCAATTTTGTTGAAGCTCTGCGCGAAACCGAACGTCTGCCTCGGAGATTTCTGTTTATGAGCTCGCTCAGTGCTCTCGGCGACTATGATTCTCAAAATTATACCCCTGCTGATGCACACACCATGCCCGAGCCAAACACTCGCTACGGCCTGTCGAAAATCAAGGCTGAAACATATCTCGAAACAGTTGTCGACCTTCCTTGGACCATATTCCGACCCACGGGTGTCTACGGCCCTCACGAACAGGACTACCTGATGATGATCAAAAGCATCGACCGCCATTTCGATTTCGGAGTGGGCTACCGCAAACAACTCCTCACCTTTATATATGTCGACGACCTGGTTGGGGCCATGTTCGACGCTCTCGACACCGATGCAACAATCCACCACAAATACATCATCAGCGAGCCCAAAGCATATACACAGAGTGAATTTCGCAAAATAGTTGCCAAAGCTCTTGGGCGCAAGGCCGTTATTCCGGTCAAGTTACCCCTTTGGGCTGCATACATTGTATCGGTTGTGGCCGAAAAGTGGGCGGCTCTCAGCCTCAAACCTTCTACGCTCAACCGCGACAAGTTCAAGATTATGCGTCAGCGCAACTGGACTTGCTCTGTCGAAGATGCCGTGCGCGATTTCGGCTTCAAGGCAAACTACCCGCTGCCTTTGGGCATTGAGCGAACAGTCGAAGAGTATCGCCGCAGAAAGTCTCTGAATAAGAAATGAAAAACGACAAACCGCCCCAATACCCCATACCGGCATGGGTAAAAATACTAATCATTGCGTGCGCTCTGCCGGTGCTTGCCCTGCCTCGGCTGCTGAGCCTGTGTCCAGGGGATTCTGCTGCCGAAACTTTTGTATGGCTATATCCGGCCTATGTATTGCTCTCGGTCTTTCTGGCGTGGAAAGTGTGGCCGGAAAGACAATTGCTTGCCTATATTCTGTTGGCTGTCATGCTTCTGACTCATGCCGCCATGTACATCCTTGTCGATCCGACAATAATTCTACCCTGACATGACCCTCGACGACTATATCGACTGCCACATAGATGCAGAGCCACCGGCTCTGCGGCACTTATACCGACAAACCCACCTGCACCGCCTATATCCGCGCATGTGCACCGACCATGCCCAGGGCCGAATGCTGGCAATGCTCACTCGCATGATAAGGCCTTGCCGCATCCTCGAGCTGGGCACCTTCACCGGATATTCCGCATTGTGTTTTGCCGAAGCCATGCCAAATGGATGCTCCATCGACACAGTGGAAATCGATGGCGAATATGCCTCCGACCTCCGCGCCCTCTTCGATGCCGACCCTCGCGGAACCCTCATCCATCTCCACATTGGCGATGCCCTTGAACTCCTGCCCGAACTATTGGCCAAAAACACCTACGACTTGGTGTTTATCGATGCCAACAAACGCCACTATGCCGATTATTACAAGCTCATCCTCCCCTCGCTTCCTTCCGGAGCTTTCATTTTGGCCGACAACACTCTATGGGGCGGCAAAGTGCTCGACGACGATGCGCACGATGCCCAGACCGAAGGCATAAGGACGTTCAACGACCTCGTTGCAGCCGACACCGCTGTCGAAAAGGTCATAATCCCGGAACGAGACGGCCTGACCATCATCCGAAAACGCTGAACAAACAATCTGACGAAATCAGGCCTTATGGCCGAATTATAGGCAATCTACTTCAGCGTAAATTGAACGGTAAAGGTGCTGTGCTTAACTCTGTGATAACAGCGTGATGATTGTCCACATCGGGAGCCTCAAAGACTGACAGACACCTCCGAAATCTTGGTTTTGTCGAGGTTTTGGAAGTCTTTTTCTATGTTTGGACGGCAAAGGTAGATGTTTTGTTGCGAGCGTCACAAAAGCATGCTAACTTTGCATCATGGAAATGATAAAGATAAAAATGAACAGAAATCTTATTGTTTTGATGGTTTTTGCATTTATGAACGTGGCGACCGCGATGGCCGCCACGCTTCGCGGTACTATCACCGATGCCCAGGGCGAACCCCTGATTCAGGCATCGGTGCGAGTGCTCGCAGCTGTCGACTCAGCACTTGTCAAAGGAGCTGTAACCAACGTAAGCGGCCGCTTTGCCATCGAAAATCTCAAACCGGGAAAGTATATTGTCGAGGCATCGTATGTTGGTTACACGGCCTCTTACAGCAACATCAGTATGGCCGATGCCGACAAGCGGCTCAAGCCCATTGCACTCTCCGAAAGTTCTATTGTGCTGCGCGATGCAGTGGTGAAAGGAGTCCGCACACCAATCAAGGTGAAAGAAGACACCGTAGAGTTCAATGCCGAGGCATATAAGACTCAGCCAAACTCAGTGGTTGAAGACCTGCTCAAGCGTCTGCCGGGTGTGGAGGTGAGCTCCGACGGCAAAATCACGGCAAACGGCCAGGAAGTGAAAAAAATTCTCATCGACGGCAAGGAATTCTTCAGCGACGACCCCACGGTGGCCTCGCGAAACCTGCCTGTCAACATGGTGGAAAAACTCCAGGTGGTCAACCGCAAAAGCGATTTGGCACGAATCACCGGCGTTGACGACGGCGAGGACGAAACTGTCATCAACCTCACCGTGAAAAAAGACATGCACAACGGCTATTTCGGAAACTTCGAAGCCGGCTACGGCACTGACAGTCGCTACAAAGGCTCATTCAACGTCAACCGGTTTTGGAACGGAAACCAGATTACCTTGCTTGGCAATGCCAACAATATCAACGAACCGGCATTTATGGACGGTGCCGGCGGCCGTTTCCGCCGTTTTGGCGGCGACAACGGAATCACCGCCGCTCAGTCGATAGGCATCAACTTCAACGTGGGCCGCGAAGAAATTTTCCGCGTTGGCGGCAACGTGCTCTACAGCCACACCGACCGCGATACCCGCACACGTTCGGAGCGTACATATCTCTTTGAAGATTCAACTTCGACACGCAGCCAGCATAAAGCCAGTCGCGACAAAGGCCACAACTTCCGTGCCGACCTGCGCGTGCAGTGGAAACCCGACAGTTTCAACACCTTCGACTTCCGTCCCAACATATCGCTAAACTACAATAATTCGCAAAGTGCCGATTCGTCGGCAACTTTTGCCGGAGGCCGCAACCCTCGCGAAGTAAACCGAAGCATCAACTACGATTCGTCGCGCGGTCACTCGTTCGAATTTGGCGGTAACCTGATCTACAATCATAACTTCCGCAGCAAGCCCGGCCGTTCTTTTTCTCTCCAGGCAAGCTATCGGCTGAGCAACGTTCGCGAACGCTCCAATTCTTATTCGTGGAACAAATTTTTCCTCATGGGCGATTCCATCGACCTCTGGGACCAATATGCCGACGACCACACATGGAGCAACTCGTTCAGCACACGTCTGTCGTGGACCGAACCCCTCGGTAATGCCAAAAATGGCAACTTCCTGACTTTGTCATATAATTTCAGCTACCGCTGGAACAATGCTGACAAATACACCTACGACCACCCGGTGGAATTTCCCGACGGTTGGGGAGGCGAGCCGGTGATTTCCGACGAACTGGTGTTCAACCCCGAGCTTTCCAACAGCTTCCGCAACGACTTCATGAATCAAGACATCCGCATAGGCTACCGCAAAGTGAGCACAAAGGGAAATTTCAACGTGGGACTGTCTATTGTGCCGCAGATGACGCGCTCCAAGAACCTCATCAACGACGATAAAAGCATTCCTCGCCGAAATGTTCTCAACTATGCGCCCTTCCTCCGCTTCCGCTACAAATTCAGCAAGAGCCGAAGCATGATGATGTTCTACAACGGGCGGTCGTCGCAGCCGTCAATGACACAACTGCAACCCGTGGCGGATGTCTCCGACCCTTTGCGCGTGGTAATCGGTAATCCTTCGCTGAAGCCCACTTTCACCCACAATTTCATGCTGCGCTTCCAGGATTTCGACCAGGAATCACAACGCTCCATCATGGCAATGCTCCATGGCTCCGTGCAGCAAAACGCAATTGTGTCGCGAACAGTGTCGAACCACCAGACCGGCGGCGACACCACAACCTACGTCAATGTCAACGGCATCTGGAACGTCCGTGCAATGAACATGATTTCATTCCCCCTGCGAAACCGCGAATGGAGCATCAGCAACCACATGTTTGTATCCTACTCCTCGACTACCGGTTTCAACAACGGCATGAAAAACCGCGCCGGAACATTGAACTTCAACATAGGGCCCGGCATTGCATGGCGCCCCGAAAATCTGGAAATCGAACTGCGTCCGCGATACAATTTCCAGACCATCCACAACAGTGTGAGCACAATCGAAAGCCGCACCGTACACACCTACGGAGGTTCCTTCTATGCCAACTACACAACGCCTATAGGCATTGTGCTGGGCACCGACCTCGACTACTCGGCAACATCGGGCTACTCGCAAGGCTTTGACACCAAAACCTGGATGTGGAACGCCACGCTATCCTACCAGTTCCTCAGTGGCCGCAATGCCACTCTTAGCCTGAAGGCCTACGACCTGCTGGGACAAAAGTCGAACATTAGACGCTCGACAAACGCACAATATATCAACGATACGCGTTATAATTCTTTGACAAGATATGTAATGCTCTCGTTCAGCTACCGTTTCACCACCTTCGGCAAAGGCCAGCAACCTCAGGACCGCAACAGGCCCAACTTCCACGGAGGGCCGCCTCCCGGCATGCGAGGCCGCGGCCCCGGAGGTCCTCATTGACAAATCATAAAACTCCATCAAAATGCGTAAAACCACTCTCACCATCCTATTCCTTGTCGCCGGCATCCTCTGCGGACTGTCGGCACAAACGTTTTCAACCCATACATTTGCCATTGTCGACGGCGATACTCTGCGTATGGATGTCTACTCTCCGGCAAACGCCGAAGGCCCCACTCCGGCAGTACTCTTTGCCTTCGGCGGAGGTTTCACTCACGGCTACCGAAACGACCCTCGATATATACCCTATTTCAAATTTCTCACCGACAACGGCATAACGGCCATTTCTACCGACTACCGCACACAGCTTGCCAAAGTCGAACCGTCGACACTGGCCTCGCCGTCAGGCTTCGCCACAGCCCTTGGAAGCGCCATCACCGATGCCGTAAGCGACTACTATCGTGCATCCGGCTATGTTATTGCCAATGCAGCACAGCTCAACATCGATCCGACAAAAATCATAGCCTCGGGTTCCAGTGCCGGAGCCATCACGGCCTTGCAGGCCGAGTATCAGCTTGTCAACAAGGCTGTGCCCGAAGGTCTGTTCCCCGCCTGGTTCAACTATGCCGGTATCGTCACTTTCGCCGGTGCGATATGCGCCCAAGGCCAATTTGGCTGGATTGACATGCCGTGCCCCATGATGCTCTTCCACGGCGATGCCGACAGCACCGTTCCTTACGGTTCAATCTCGGTGGGGCCGGTGAGCCTCAACGGCTCCAAAACCATTGCCACCACACTCACTGCAGCAGGAGTGCCCCACACCTTCTATACCGTTGCAAGCAAGGACCATTCCGTGGCTCTTTCGCCAATGGAAGATAACCTTTGGAACATACTGGCTTTTATCCGCCAAACGGTTCTCGGAGGACAGAAAGTGATGGTAAACACAGTGGAGACCCCTATTGGAGCCCCCACCGATTATAAGACTGATTTCACTCTTGCCGATTACATACGGTCAAACATGCCGTAGGGCTGCCGTGCGAAGCTGTTTGATGCCCAAGCCCGTATAAGCCATCAACAGCGACATGAGCGGGCTCATGTAATTGAAAATGCAAAATGGCAGATAGGTGAGCGTGGCAACGCCGAGCACTGCCGACTGTGTCACGCCGCACGAATTCCACGGTATAAGCACAGAGGTCACCGACACCGAATCCTCGAGCGTGCGGCTGAGCAGACGCGGCTCCAGGCCGAAGCGACGGTAGGCGTTGCGGTACATATTGCCGCCTATGATTATGGACAGATACTGGTCGGCAGTGCAGCTGTTGAGGAAAAGCCCGCTGCCCACCGTGGCCCCCACGAGCGAGAAACGGCTCGTCAAACGACGGGTCAGGGCATTGGTCAGAGTATCGAGCATGCCCGTTGCTATCATGGCCGTGCCAAAAAGCATGGCACAGAGAACAAGAGCCACGGTGCCGAGCATGCCGGTTATGCCCGAAGTTGACACAAGGTCGTCGAACACTGCATTTCCGGTGGAAAACACTGTCTCGCTCCAGAGCATGCCAAGAGCCTTTGTCCATACTCCGGCCATGTCGAGGTTCAGTATGTGAGGCTGAAAGACAAAGATGCCCGCAAAGCCCAACATCGACGAGCAGAAAAGCACCACAACGGTGGGTATGCGCAGCACGATCAGCAGAAAAGTGATGGCCGGGATGACGAGCACCCACGGAGTGAGATTGAAATGCTCTGCAAGAAGGCCGCGAATCTCCACCCCTCCCTGCGCAGAGCTAAGGTCGGAGGTAAAACCGGCAATGGCGAAAGCCCCGAGAGCCACGGCCATAGCCGGCAACGAGGTGAGCATCAGATAGCGGATGTGCTTGAACAAGTCCACCCCGCACGCCGACGATGCCACTACGGTGGTGTCGCTCAGCGGCGATACTTTATCGCCGAAATAAGCCCCGGAAATTATTGCCCCGGCAACCCAGCCGGGATGAAAGCCCATCACCGTTCCTATGCCCATGAAAGCAACACCTATGGTGGCGATAGTGCTCCACGAGCTGCCGGTGAGAACGGAAATTATGCTGCATGCCACGCAAGTTACGACCAAAAATATATGGGGATCGAGCAGACGCAGCCCCGTGTCGATGAGCAAGGGCACAACGCCGCTGAGCATCCAGGTGGCCGAGACCATGGCAATGAATATGAGCATGGGCACGGCCGGCAATATCTGCCTGGCACTTCGTCGGAAACCAAGCACAATGCCGCGGCGGCTGAGAGTTCCGGAAGCAATCGACAATACGAGCGCAAGCGCAGTTGCGCCAAGAAGAGCCAGCTGGCTGTAATCGGCCACCGCCGACGGTCCGATAAAGAAAATCACACCCAGCAAAGCAAACAAGAGCACAGCCACCGGAGCCACCGACGCTGCAAGGCTTGGCACACGGAGTGTACTGACAGAAAGAAAGGTCTTCAATTTTTTATTTATGTGTAATGTTATTGTACCTTGGAAAATCTTTTCATCACAAAGATAGTCAAAATTTTCCATATGACAAGCGTTTCCCATGTTTTTAGCAAGTTTTAAGAACATCCGCAGAGGGGCGCGACAGACTGCCAAAGGGCTTCCTAAGAAAGTTTGCCATCCGAAGTGCCATATTTAAATTTTTTGAAAAATTTAATGAATAGCAAGCTTCAAAAGTTGCAAAACTGATTTGAAACCATTAACTTTGTGGATTGAATACAGAAATCCAATCATCCAATACACATTTATATAAACCAACTTGACGAAAGACTAAGCGCTGAAACCATGGATAACAGACGAGATTTTCTCAAAAAAATAATGCTTGGAGCCGGGGCACTCAGCCTTCCCGGAGGTATAGCTTTTGCTGCAGACAAAACGAGCAGGTCCGACATCTACACCGGCGGAAGCGATGGCTCGATAGTGACGCCAAAAGGCATCGGGCTGCCCATCACCGGCACATTCCTCGACGAAATTTCGCACGACATTCCGCATCAGAACTGGGGCGAGGCAGAATGGGACGCCGATTTTGCCCACATGAAAAAAATGGGTATCGACACAGTGATCATGATACGTTCGGGCTATCGTAAATTTATTACCTATCCCTCGGAATATCTCATCAAAAAACGTCATTGTTATACACCCCACGTCGACCTCCTGGACATGTTCCTGCGCCTAGCCGACAAACACGGCATGAAGTTTATGTTCGGCCTCTACGATTCGGGCCAATACTGGGACACCGGCGACATGAGCCGAGAAGTGGAGGACAACCGCTTTGTCATCGACGAAGTGTGGGAGAAATATGGCTCGAAACATCCGTCGTTCGGGGGCTGGTATATCAGCGGCGAAATCAGCCGCGCCACCAAAGGGGCTATCGATTCGTTCTACACCATGGGCAAACAGTGCAAAGACCTTTCGGGCGGCATGCCCACCTTCATTTCGCCCTGGATCGACGGCAAGAAGGCCGTTATGGCCGCCGGTTCATCGCTCACAAAAGACGATGCTGTGAGCGTGCAGCAACACGAAAAAGAATGGGACGAAATATTCAGCGGCATACACGACGTGGTCGATGCATGCGCCTTCCAGGACGGACACATCGACTACGACGAGCTCGATGCCTTCTTCGAAGTGAACAAAAAACTCGCCGACCGCTACGGAATGCAGTGCTGGACCAACGCCGAATCGTTCGACCGCGACATGCCAATCAAGTTCTTCCCCATCAAGTTCGAGAAACTGCGTCTTAAACTCGAAGCCGCCCGCCGTGCCGGCTACGACAAGGCCATCACATTCGAATTCAGCCATTTCATGAGCCCTCAATCGGCCTACATCCAGGCCGGGCATCTCTATAACCGTTACTGCGACTATTTCGGCATCAAGGCCTGAGACTGCAAAAATACACAGACATGAAACAAGACATCAATTTTGCCTACCTCCTCTTCATTTCGTTCGTAGCAGCCCTTGGCGGATTCCTCTTCGGCTACGACACTGCCGTCATTTCAGGCACAATATCACAAGTTTCGACACAGTTCGGCCTCGACGCACTAAGCTCGGGCTGGTATGTAGGCTGCGCGCTCATCGGCTCCATTGCCGGTGTTGCCGTGGCCGGCGTGATGAGCGATGCTCTCGGCCGCAAGAAAGCCATGCTCGTGGCTGCGGTGCTCTTCAGCGCCTCGGCAATAGGCTGCGCCCTTTGCAACAGCTTCAACATGCTGGTGGTATGGCGAATTGTCGGCGGCATGGGCATAGGCGTCGCCTCCATCATATGCCCTCTCTACATTTCGGAACTTGCCGCTGCAGAATACCGCGGGCGCATGGTGTCGCTCTACCAGCTTGCAGTGACAATAGGCTTCGTTGGGGCTTATATTGTGAACTATTTTCTGCTTGAATATGCCCACTCAGCCATGCCCGACGGCAGCATGTGGAGCAAAGTGTTCGTTGCCGAAAACTGGCGCGGCATGCTCGGGATGGAAACCATTCCCGCCGTGCTCTTCTTCGCCATTCTCTTCCTAATTCCCGAAAGCCCGCGCTGGCTCATGCTCAACCACCGCGAGACTGCCGGACGTGCCATCCTCGGCCGCATCTACAGCAACGCCGCCACAGCCCGCGCCGAAGCACAGCACGTGCTCGACTCCCTCAAAAAGGAAGACGACGGCCGCAAAGGCTTCGACTGGTCGCTCCTTGCCCGTCCGCGCATGTTCCAGGCTGTGCTCATTGGCGTGGCCATAGCTATCCTCGGACAGTTTATGGGTGTAAACGCAGTGCTCTACTACGGTCCCACCATCTTCGAAGATGCCGGTCTGTCGGGCAGCGATTCGCTCTTCTACCAGATTATGATTGGCGCCGTCAACACGCTCACCACCGTTGTGGCTCTGCTCATCATCGACAAAGTGGGGCGCAAACAGCTCATCTACTGGGGTGTGTCGGGCATGATTATCTCGTTGCTGCTCATTGCCGGATACTTCAGCTTCGGAGCCTCGCTGGGCTTGCCCACGGTGCTTCTGCTCATTTTCTTCCTCTTCTATATCATGTGCACCGCCGGCTCCATAAGCGCCGTTGTGTTTGTGATTCTTTCCGAAATGTATCCCACACGCATCCGTGCGGTGGCCATGTCGATTGCAGGATTCGCCTTGTGGGTAGGCACCTACCTGATTGGCCAGCTCACTCCTTGGCTAATCGAAAACCTGTCGGCTTCGGGCACCTTCCTGCTCTTTGCTGCAATGTGCGTGCCATATATGCTCATCATGTGGCGCTGCGTGCCCGAGACCACCGGCAAGTCGCTTGAAGAAATCGAAAAATTCTGGGAGGAAGCCCCTCGGGGCATCTCGGCCACCGCTTCCGATCAAACCGATTCAATCTAATCTTACAAGACACAATCTAATCAAAATACTGTGCCTGCGGGCACTAAAGTAAACATAAAACAACAATGACTCACGATCTACAGGAGCTCATCAACCAATACAAAAACGAGCTATTCGAAAACGTGCTGCCTTTCTGGCTCAGCAAATCAATCGACAAGGAATGCGGAGGTTACTTCACTTGCCTCGACCGCGAAGGCAATGTATTCGACACCGACAAATTCATTTGGCTGCAAGGCCGCGAAGTGTGGCTGCTGTCCATGCTCTATAACAACGTGGCCCCACGAAAGGAATGGCTCGACGCTGCAATCGGTGGTGCCGAATTCCTCAAAAAATACGGCCACGACGGTAATTTCGACTGGTACTTCAGTGTTACCCGCGAAGGCAAACCATTGGTGATGCCCTACAACATATTCTCCTACACTTTCGCCACCATGGCCTTTGGCCAGCTCGCCAAAGCCACAGGCAACAAAGAATATGAACATATAGCCCTCGAAACCTGGAAAAAAATCCTTGCCCGCCAGAACAATCCCAAGGACCGCTGGAACAAACTTGCTCCCGGCACACGTCCCCTCAAGAACTTTGCCCTGCCGATGATTCTGTGCAACCTCGTTCTTGAAATACAGCACATCCTCGGCGACAGCATGCTCAAAGAAACTACCGATGCCTTCCTCCACGAGGTGCTCGACGTGTTCATCCGTCCCGAACTCGGAGGCCTGGTGATGGAAAACGTTCTTGACGACGGCACTCTCTGCGACTGCTTCGAAGGCCGACACATGAACCCCGGACACTCCATTGAAGCCATGTGGTTTATCATGGACCTCGGTCAGCGCCTTGGCCGTCCCGAACTCATTGAAAAAGCCAAAGATACAGCCCTCACCATGCTTGAATATGGATGGGACAAGGAATTCGGCGGCATTTTCTACTTTATGGACCTCAAGGGCTGCCCGCCCCAGGAGCTCGAATGGGACCAGAAACTATGGTGGGTGCACATCGAAACACTCATCAGCATGATCAAAGCATACCGTCTCACCGGCGACAAACGATGCCTCGAATGGTTCGAGCGTGTCCACGACTACACCTGGAGCCACTTCAAAGACCAGCAGTTCCCCGAATGGTTCGGCTACCTCAACCGCCGAGGCGAAGTGCTCCTGCCACTCAAGGGCGGCAAGTGGAAAGGTTGTTTCCACGTTCCGCGCGGCCTCTACCAGGTGTACACCACTCTTGAGGCCATGCAGAAAGAAGGCAAGTACACCTTGTAACCCCATCTATATTATGCCCGACTACGACCGAATAATAGAAGAACGCGCACAACATGTCTTCGACGTTATGGCTCCGACCACCAACGTCGAGGACATGTGCCGTCTAAAGCAGGCCTTCGAGCTTGCCCGCCAGGCCCATGCCCAACAAAAACGCAAGGGTGGCGAACCTTATATCCTCCACCCGATTGCTGTGGCTACAATAGTGGCCGAGAACCTAAGCCTCGATGTCAACCCCGTAATTGCAGCATTCCTCCACGACGTGGTGGAAGACACTTCCTACACCATCGAGGACATAAGAAAACGTTTCGGCGATGATGTCGCTTTTCTAGTAGGCGTAGTGACAAAGGCAAAAAAAGACAAATACGAAGACAGCAAGCAGGTGGACAACTACCGACAGATGCTCAATTCCGTGCAGTACGACATTCGCGCCCTGCTTGTGAAGCTCTCAGACCGCCTGCACAACATGCGGACTCTGTCGTCGATGCCACCCGACAAACAGATGAAGATTGCCGGCGAAACCGACTACTTCTATGCTCCTCTTGCCAACCGCCTGGGGCTATACAACATCAAGACCGAGCTTGAGAATCTTAGCTTCCGTTTCCGATGCCCGCACGACTACGACGAGCTGGTGCGCATGATCGAAGACGACAAAGCAGGGCAACGCGAACGTCTGGCCGTTTTTGTCGAACAAATCAAGAACGTTCTTGCTCAAGCCGGAATCCGCGCCGATGTATTCGTCGAATATCGCATGCCATACAGCGTGTGGCGCAAAATGGCAAAATATGGCGATGACTTCAACCATCTCAAATACCGCCATTTCACCGAGATTGTGTTCGACACGCCACCCGGCATGACCGACAAGGCACGCGCCCTGCAAATCTACGCCGTGCTCACCGACCATTTCCAGGAAAAGCCCGGAGGCATTGTCAACTACATCGACGCCCCGAAAGAAAACGGCTACCAGAGCTTCCACGTCAAGCTCCTTGCACACTTCGGTCGCTGGCAGGAAGTGCACATCAGCTCACGAGCCATGGTTCGCAAGTCACAAGTAGGCTGTGTGGCCGAGCGCGACGACGGCAACATTGTACGCTGGATTGCCAAGTTCCGCGATGTTCTGCAGCAGATTGCCGAACAAGGAAGCGACGGCCACAACTTCATCGAAAAAGTGGTGACGGCTTTCTACAACGACGACATCATGACCTTCACCCCAAAAGGACGACCGGTGGTGCTGCCTCAGAAATCCACCGTTCTCGACTTTGCATACGAAGTGGACCGCTCGCTGGGAGAGCATGCCAAATATGCGCGTATAAACGGCTTTCTGGCTTCGGTAAAAGCTCCGCTCCGTCGAGGCGACGTGGTGGAAATCTTCACCGACCCCGAGGTGTGGCCAAAAGACGACTGGCTCGACAACGTTGTGGCATATCATGCAAAGAATGCAATCAGCGACTATCTTGCACACCGGCCGAAAGCTAAATTCAACCGTTGTCCCGAATGTAAGCCGATTCCAGGCGAAGAAGTAATCGGTTTTAGGGAAGACAATGACGAAATCACCGTCCACAAGCGCGACTGTCCGACGGCTGTCCACCAGGCCTCGAAATGGGGCGACAGCATTGTGTCCGTCGACTTCGAGCCCGACAGCACCCTCTACAGCCAGACCATCAACGTTGTGGCCGTAGACCGCTACCATCTGTTCATCGACCTTGTAGACTGCATCACAAACCGTCTGAAGCTCACCATTGAAAGCTTCAACACAACCACCGTCGATTCCATTGTCTCTTGCCGCATTTCCTTCGGAGTACACTCCTGCGAAGAACTGCAGTCGGTGATTGACGACATCAAAAACATTAAAGGAGTCGACGAAGTGAAACGCCTATGACAGAGAACATCGAAAATCCACGACTTTGGCGAATGGGGCTGCACATCACCGACGACAAACTGACCGCTGTCAGCATGTCGATGGTGACTGATGGCTCGCTGGAGCAACGAACCATGCCCCTCGATTCACAACTCGACCTGCACCACGCACTCGAAGAGGCGGTATATGCCGCGCCATTCCTGCTCAACGACTTTGGAAAAGTCGACATAGTGATGCGAACGTCGGCTTTCACCCTCCTGCCGCCCCTCCTCGACGAGGACAGCCGAAGTGCCGCAGCCGCTCTTGCACACATTGCCGACGACATCGACCAAGTATTCTACGACCAAGCCTGCGGAGCAACAGTGGCATGGGCCCTCGACAGCCGTGTTGCCGGTTTTCTGGCCCGCACTTTCCGAAACGCCCCCGTGCGTTGCCACATTTCGCCATTGCTGGACTATTTCAGCCGCAATTGCGACAGCGGCAACAGCGGCAAGCTCTATGTGCACCTTGCCGACGGTGCCGAACAGGCCGACTTCATAGCCTTTGCCCCCGGTGGCCGGCTGCTCTGTGCAGCCTCTCACACCTGCGCCGGCGACAACGATGTGCTCTATCACATAATGAACACGGCAAGCGTTGCCGGTTTCGACCTCCGCGCCAGCGACGAGGTGCTGCTCTGTGGCGACAATGCCGCACGCATGCGACTTCTGCCACTGCTCCGGCGCTACGTCGCTCATGCGCTGCCGCTCATCTTCCCCTCTGCCGCCATCAAGGCCGGCATCGAGGCTTTCAAAGCACCTTTTCCACTCATAATACTGCCGTTATGCGAATAATTGGAGGAAAATACGGCCGTCGGCGCTTCGACGTGCCCACCAACATCACTGCACGCCCCACCACCGATTTTGCACGTGAGAATATTTTCAACGTGCTGAACAACTACACCGATTTCGAAGATGTCGATGCCCTCGACCTTTTCGCCGGAACCGGAGCGGTGAGCTTCGAGCTGCTCTCGCGCGGATGCCGACACGTGACTTCGGTGGAAAAGGCCCCCGTACAGCAGCGTTTCATAACAAAAGTTGCACAGACGCTCGGGGCCGACAATTTCAACCTTGTACGAGGCGATGCCCTGCGCTTCATCAGCAGCTCGCCACGCAGCTACGGAATCATTTTTTCCGACCCGCCCTACGACATGGAGGGCTTCTCCGACATACCTGCCGCCGTGCTCGGCTCCAAGCTTGTTGCTCCCGGCACCATATTCATCATCGAACACAACAAGCACCACGATTTCTCATCGCTCAAACATTTCAAGGAGCACCGCGCCTACGGCTCGGTAAATTTCTCTATTTTCGTAGTCGAATAGACGGATTTTCAGAACTTTCAGTTAAAAAAATCTACGATAAAATCTTCATACATCACCTTATTAGACAATACTCATGAGTACTATAAAAAAACAATTTGTCCTTGCTCTGGACCAAGGCACAAGCAGCTCGAGAGCAATCGTTTTCGACCAAAGCGGCAGCATCTGTTCTGTAGCCCAGAAAGAATTTCCGCAGATTTTTCCAAAATCTGGCTGGGTGGAACATAACCCCCACCAGATATGGTCGTCGCAGGCTGCTGTCATTGCCGAGGCTATTTCGGCCATTGACATCAACGGTCTCGACATTGCTGCCATAGGCATCACCAACCAGCGCGAAACAACCATTGTCTGGGACCGCGACACCGACGAGCCCGTCTACAACGCCATTGTGTGGCAAGACCGCCGCACCTCGGAATTTTGCGACAAGCTCTATGAGGACGGCCTCGACAAAATGATACGAGAAAAAACCGGCCTTATCCCCGATGCTTATTTCAGCGCCACAAAAATCAAATGGATTCTCGACAACGTGCCCGGGGCCCGCAAACGTGCCGAGAAAGGCAAATTGGCTTTCGGCACCGTCGATTCATGGCTTATGTGGCGCCTCACCCGTGGAAACGTCCATGCCACCGATGTGAGCAATGCATCACGCACCATGCTTTTCAACATCCACACCCTTGACTGGGACGACGACTTGCTCCGTCTCTTCGACATTCCCCGCAGCATGATGCCCATGGTGAAACCAAGCAGCGGCAATTTCGGCCACACCACCACAACACTCTTCGCCCACGAGCTGCCAATTGCAGGTGTCGCCGGCGACCAACAAGCCGCACTTTTCGGACAGATGTGCATCGAACCGGGCGAAGTGAAAAACACCTACGGCACCGGCTGTTTCCTGCTGATGAACACCGGCGACAAGCCAATTCTGTCGGACAACCGTCTGCTCACCACTGTGGCTTGGAGCATCAACGGCAAAACTTCCTATGCCCTCGAAGGCTCCATCTTTGTCGGCGGCTCGGTAGTGCAATGGCTACGCGACGGCATGCACTGCATCCGGTCGTCGAGCGAGGTCGAAGCTCTTGCCGAAGAAGCCACCGACAACGGCGGGGTATATTTCGTCCCTGCACTCACCGGGCTGGGAGCTCCCTACTGGGACCCCGATGCACGAGGATTGATATGCGGACTATCGCGCGGCACAACAGTAGCAAACATTGCACGAGCCGCCCTCGAAGGCATTGCTTTCCAAACCTACGACATTGTCCGGGCAATGGAACGCGATTCAAAATTAGCTATAAAAAATCTCAAAGTCGATGGCGGTGCCTCGCGCAACAACCTGCTCATGCAGTTCCAGAGCGACATTCTCGAAACAGAAGTGCTCAGGCCCAAGGTGACAGAAACCACCGCTCTCGGAGCTGCCTATCTCGCCGGCCTTGCCACTGGCTACTGGGAGAGCATCGACCAGGTGAAAGCTCAATGGCAGGTCGACCGCAAGTTCGGGCCCAAGGCCGACAAAGAAACTGTCGAAAACGCCATTGCCGGCTGGAAAAATGCCATAGCGCGCACCCTCACAAACCACCAACACCATTAATCAAACTTTTGCCATGGAAATTTCCTTATTAATGCAGTGTGTGTTCGAGTTTATTGGCACATTTATTCTCATCCTCCTGGGCTGCGGTGTCGTGGCTTGTGTAAGTCTCAAAAAGTCTAAAGGCGAAGGTGCCGGCTGGATTGTCGTAACACTTGCGTGGGGCCTGGCCGTGACTGCCGGCGTGTGGATTGCCGGCCCTTTCACCGGAGCCCACCTCAATCCCGCAGTCTCTGTGTCGCTGGCCGCTGTGGGAAAATTCCCCTGGACTTCGGTAGTGCCATACATCTGCGCGCAGGTGCTCGGAGCCGCATTCGGGGCCTTCATAGTGTGGATTTTCTATAAAGACCACTTCGATGCCACCGATAATGCCACCGCCAAGCTCGGCGTTTTCGCCACAATCCCCGCCATAGAAAACAAAGGCCGCAACCTTTTTAGCGAAATCATAGGCACATTCCTGCTGGTGCTCGTCATCCTCTTCCTTGGCGACAAAAGCAACTGTGCCGAAGTGGGTCTTGGCTCCATCGGAGCAATTCCGGTCGGCCTCCTCGTCGTTGTCATCGGCCTCGCCCTCGGCGGCACCACGGGATATGCCATCAACCCCGCCCGCGACCTCGGCCCGCGCATCGCACACTGGCTAATGCCAATCAAAGGCAAAGGCACAAGCCACTGGGACTACAGCTGGGTGCCTGTTGCCGGACCTATTATCGGCGGCCTACTCGCCGCCCTGCTCTACTGGGCCGTCATTAGCGCCATAGCCTGAAAAAAAGATACTTTTGGAAGCCGTTTGAAGCCGTTTGTCTCCAAAATGACAGCCGGCTTCCTTTTTTTTATGCTATTGAGCATTGCAAAACCAATAAAAATGTCTAATTTTGCAGAGACTCAGTCTTCCGCCTGCAGCAGGGAGGGTGGGTCGGACATAAGAGACGTTTACACGTTTATCTCCGCTCTTAGAACTTCGCACCTTCTTCATCAACAGGAGAACAAGCAACGTAAGCGTCCATACTTGGGTATTATGAACCATAGGCCCGGCACTCATTATGCCGCTCTTATGGTCTTCATCATACCGGGCGTGGGCCGACTGAGTTGCTTATCCTTGTTGATGGGCAGCGAAGGCCTTAAGAGCAGGATAAGCAGAGTACAGCTCCCACGTCTTTTTGTGAAACGGCCTTTATTCCGAGGAGCTAAAAGGGCTGACAAACAGAGAGGATGAAAACAAACAGAGAGGATGGAATCTATAGGACAGCTTATTAAGGACGAAATGAAACGGCAAGAGCGCTCGGTGAGCTGGATGGCTCGCAAGCTCGACCTCGACCGTTCGAATGTTTACCGACTTTTTCAGCGCAACAGCATCGACACCGACCTGCTGATGAGGGTGAGCCTGGCCCTGAATGTCGACTATTTTGCCTATTTTTCGCAAAAACTCGCAAAAAAAGCAAACAATGCCACGGAAGTGTAACAATTACGCATCACTGAAAAATTGTACATTTCCATTGTTTTGAGTAATTTTGCATCATAATTGGCAAATGTCAAGCAATGAATAAGAAAAGGACACTTTCAACAAGTGGCTTGAATATGCAATAGTAATGAATCACTACCGCCAAAGAGGCCGCGACGCGAGTCGAGGCCTCTTTCTTTTGTCTTCACCTTATCGATAGTTATCTAAGTTAGACAATATCACAACATTGAAATGACCAGAAGCACGAAGGGGATGATGGAGATGCTAAGGTCGCTGCTCAGGGCATATTTCCGCAGGAAGTCCAGAGCCGCCGAAATGTGATATTGTACCGTGCGCGGCGTGAGATTGAGCAAGGCGGCAATTTCGGCATGCTTCTTGTGCTCGAACCGGCTCATGCAGAAAATGCGGCGCCGCGGCTCCGGCATCTCGCTGATTGCTTTGTCTATAAGGTTGTAGAGCTCTTCGGTCGTATCGGGTTCGACCGAAAAAGCAGAGCTATTACGCTGCTCGGCAGCAACGTAGGAGTTAAGAATCTGACGGCGACGCAGGGTGTTGAGTACATGATTCTTTGTCATTCTGAAGATATATGCATCAAGCGATTTTATGCTATCGAGCGAGTGTCGTTCCTCCCATAGTTTTATCAGTACATCTTGCACTGTGTCGCAAGCTTCGTCGTCGTTTTGCAGCAACCGTGTCGCAAACCCACGTATACGCGCAGCATATCGGAGATAGAAATAGCTCATGGCCTTCTTATCGTCCTGAGCAAGGCGCAGAAGGTGATTATTGAGCTGTGTATCCTCATGGTTGTTCATAGCGGGTCTTTGCGATTTGTGGGCAAAGTTATAAATATTTTTTGAAATAAAATAATTTTAAGAATGTTGCGGCATGGTATTTTGCCATGGCAAAAATTTTTCCTCAAGGAGACTGTAGTTTTGGAAAGCTCGTTTGTCTTTAGGTTAAAAAGTAATTCAAAAACTTAAAAACCTTATTGCCTATGGAAAAAAAATTCGTAATTTTGTCGAACCAAAAACCGCGAATCACATGAAGCACAAGCTGTGAATCGCGGAAAGAGAGAAGCATTAACCCATATTCCACCATCGCGCGATAGTTTCCAAACGCACACAATGGAAAAGCAGAACAAAGTGCAGCAAATTTTAGATTTCTTCGCGAGAAATTCCGAAGTAAGCCCCGACCTGCGCAAAAAGTTCGACATTTGGCTTTTGGAACATGCCGACGATGCCGCAGTTTCCCGAGTGCTCGAGAATATGTGGAACGAAGATTATCCCGACGAAAGCCTTGAGGAAATAGTTGCAGCAATGAACCGCCTGGACAAAAGCATCACAATTGCACACAAGCCGCATCGCGTTCCGTATTGGCTCAAAGCAGCTGCCAGCCTTGCAGCGGTTTTTGTACTGGGCTTCGTGGTTTCGCATTTCTTTATTGGAAACCAGGCTGCCGACAAGGAATATGTGCTCAGTGCTTCGGCTGAAGCTCCTGGCTTTTTCACCCTGCCCGACGGCTCGACAGTGTGGCTCAATTCCGGAGGTCGGTTGGCATACACAGGAGAATTCGACGGCGATATCCGCCGAGTCGCTCTCTATGGCGAAGGCTATTTCGAGGTTGTGAAGAATCCTCAGCGGCCTTTCCGAGTAGCTATGGACGGACTGAACATAGAAGTTCTCGGTACAAGCTTCGATGCACGCAACTACCCCGACAAAAACACCCAGGATGTCGTTCTCCGCACCGGTTCCGTGAAAGTCGATGATGCACAAGGACAGACGAAAACCCTCAAGCCGGGAGACAAGCTCATCTACTTGAGGGGCAGCGGACAAATGGCAGTGGATAGTGTCAATGCCGAGAACTATTGCACATGGATGAAGCCTCGCCTTGTCTTCAATAATGCCCTTATGACCGACATAGTCAGCACACTCGAAAGACGCTTCAACGTGAACGTTGCCATGGATACGGCTATTGCATCGAAACGCGTAACCATCACCGTGAGAAACGAGACAGCCGATGAAATTTTCGACATTCTGTCCGGGATTATCAAAACCGACTTCACTATTGAAGACCACGAGGTAACGCTCACCGCACGCAAATAAGCTTTCTCTCAGTTTTCCAACGACACACAGCACATCACCCACAAACTCAACATCCAAATGCTGGGCGAGCGTTTCGTGCGTCGATACCCGGCCATTAGTAATCTTTAATCAAATCTAATCATTTCATGAACAACCACATGTTTATCAAACGGTTGCGTCTAAAGGTGCTCATGGCAATGTTCTTACTTGCCACACTTATGTCGCCAACATGGGCTGCGACGCCTACCGTAACAATCTCTGCTCACGATATAACCGTTAAGCAGCTGCTCCAACAACTTGAGCAGAGAAGCAACTATTCTTTTGCATATTCCGATACCGACATTCCTGTCAACAAAAAAGTATCGGTCAATGCCAAAGACAAAAGCATCGAAGACATCCTTGCCGACGTTCTTCCCGATGTGTCAATGACTGTAAAAAACAAACAAATCGTTCTCACCAAGGCTGCACGCAGTGCTAAAAAGACAGCTACCGCAACTAACGGAGCAGCCGCAACAGGTGTTGTCACAGACGAAAACGGCGAGCCTCTTCCCGGAGCCCCGGTCACAGTGGCAGGCACCACCAAAGGTGTGACAACCGACATCGATGGCAAATTCACAATTGCCGAAGTACCCATAGGTTCGGAACTTCGCGTTTCCTACGTAGGTTGCAAGCCCACGGCTGTCAAATGGCAAGGCAAGCCCTTGAATATCCGGCTTACGAGCCAAGGACAAGACCTTAACGAACTGGTAGTGGTAGGTTTCGGCACACAGAAAAAAGGCCAACCTCTCGGGAGCTGTTTCCACTGTCAGTGCCGACGAAATCGAACTTCGACCGGTCAACACCCTTACCGATGCCATCCAGGGCCTTGTGCCGGGCCTTGAAGTGGGACCATCGAGCCAGGGTGGAGCTCTCAATGCTTCGCGCCCAATCAACATCCGCGGCGTGGGCACCATCGGCCAAGGCTCGTCGGTAGTTCCCCTCGTGCTTATCGACGGCATGGAAGGCGACATCAATTCGGTGAGCATCGACAATGTGGACAATATCTCAATTCTGAAAGATGCCGCAGCTTCGTCTATCTATGGTAGCCGCGCTGCCGGAGGTGTGATTCTCATCACCACCAAAAAAGCAAAGGAGGGCAAAATAGAGGTAAATTACAACAATAATTTCCGCTGGGCCCGCATGGAACGCGCTCCCAAAATGGCCGACAGCTGGTCGTGGGCCGTGGCATATAATGATGCAGCTATGAACATGAACGGCAGCATTGAATTCCCTCAGGAAATTCTCGATGAGATGCTCGCTTGCCAAAAAGACCCCTCGCTCCCGACCATGAAACCCGGCGACGACGGCAAATGGGCAATGTGGCAGCGCCAGATGCTGGCTTGCACCGGCAACACCGACTGGATCGACGAGCATTTTGGCAAAACTTCGTTCAGCCAGGAACATAACCTCAGCGTTACCGGTGGTTCGGAGCGCCTCAAATACTACTTCAGCGGCAACATTATTGCTGCCGGCGGCATTCTCCGTTATGGCGACGACCACTTGCAGAAAATCAATGTCACCGGCAAAGCCGACCTTAAAATTACGGACTGGCTCACCTTCCAGTACACCACGCGCTGGAACCGAAACAACTACGATGCTCCTTCGGCCCTGAAATCATCGACATGGGACAACGTCATGCGTTATTGGCCAAATATTCCCACCCACGACCCCAACGGCAACCCTGTTGTCGAATCATACATTGAATGTTTCTCCAAAGGCGGGCGAAACCAAACATGGACCGACTTCACCGACCAGCAATTCAACTTCGTCCTCACACCCATCGAAGGACTGACAGTGAACGCCAATTTCAACTACCGCAACACAAGCGTCAACAACCACACTGCCTACCTGCAGTGCAACGGCTACGATGTCGCCGGAAATGCCTACGCCTGCAACCCCAACAACTTCGGTCCCACAGGGTGGGAAAGCAGCATATATTCATCGGTTTACGACACCAGCAAGCGTGTGAACTATTTCAACCCCAATATCTACGGCACCTACAACCTGACAGTGGCCGAAAAAAATAATTTTACCTTTATGGCCGGTTACCAGAGCGAGTATCTCCGCGAGCGTGCGTTCAACGCCAACCGAAGCGATCCCACCAACAATATCCCTTACCTCGACCTTGCAATTGGTAACAGCTGGGGCATAGGCGGCAACACCAACTCCTGGTCGGTTGCCGGTTGGTTCGGACGTTTCAACTACGACTACGATGGCCGTTATCTATTTGAGGCAAACATCCGCTACGACGGCACATCGCGTTTCCGCAGCGGTCGCCGGTGGACATGGAGCCCTTCGTTCTCGGCAGCATGGAACATTGCACGCGAAAAATTCTGGGAACCAGTCACACCCTATGTAAACACTCTTAAACTCCGTGCTTCGTGGGGCAAACTTTCCAACCAAAACACCAACAACTGGTATCCCACCTATTCGCAGATGGGTTTCTATCCCAACAATTCCAACTGGATTGCCAATGGTGTTCGTCCCACCTACGCAACACCGGCAAGCCTTATTTCCGAAAGCCTCACTTGGGAAAAGAACCGCACCTGGGACATAGGTATCGACTTTGGCCTGTTCAACAACCGCCTCACCGGCACCTTCGACTACTACCAGCGTAAGACCGAAGATATGGTCGGCCCTGGTCAGGTGCTTCCCGATGTTCTTGGCACATCCAATCCTATGACCAACAACATAGCTATGACCTCCAAAGGCTGGGAACTGTCTATCGGTTGGCGTAGCCGTATCAACGATTTCTACTATGGAATCTCAGCCAATCTCTACGACCACAAAGTTGTTATTGACAAATATCCCAACGAAAACAAGACACTCTCGCAATACTATTCCGGACAGACACTTGGCGAAATATGGGGCTATGAGGCTGACATTGCCCGCAGCAACCAGCAGATGGCCGACCACCTTGCAGCTCTCGATGCAGCCTATACCGAACATTTCGGCCATGCACCCTCTGTTCCAAACCAAGGCCAGAACCAACGTGGCGACAACTGGCTCGGCGGTGATATGATGTATATGGATATCGATGGCGACGGACTTATCACCCAGGGTGAAAACACTCTTGAAAACCATGGCGACAAGAAGATTATCGGCAACGACACTCCTCGCTATAACTTTGGTATCACTCTCGATGCCGCCTACAAAGGTTTCGACATTCGTCTGTTCTTCCAGGGCGTGGGCAAACGCGACTATTGGCCTTCCAACGGCTACCAGAACTTCCATGGCTTTGTAGATTTCTGGAACTCAGTGGTATACACCGAACATCTCGACTACTACCGCCCCGAAGACACAACAAGCCCTCTCGGCCCGAATGTCGACTCCTACTATTGCCGTCCTAATTTCTACACCACAAAGAACACTACCGAAAGCACGCATTATCTCCAGAATGCCGCTTATCTCAAACTCAAAAACCTGACCATCGGCTACACTCTTCCCCAGAACCTCACCCGCAAGTTCTATGTTGCCTCAAATTCGCAGCCAATCCGTTTGCTCGAACCGATTTAATTGTTACGCGTGC
>CAJUAR010000017.1 GCA_910584495.1 uncultured Muribaculaceae bacterium | reverse complement strand
GCTTGGCGACTGATGCCGCTTAGCCTATGAATATTTTTTTAACGAACTATTGTTACATCAGTAGGATTCAAAAACACAGAGGAACTATACAAAAAGGAAGTCGCAGCCTCGCTGGCAATGCTCACAACCGACGAAGCACGCGCCAAAGCCAACTACATATTGGGCAATCTTGCAACCGTGGTCAAACACTACAACAACACCTCTACAGCCCGATTCATAAAAACATCGTGTGACAACTGGAAATCGTGGCTATAAATTTCATACTGATAGATTTGGCCCGAACTGTGACCGGTGAAATATGTAATCATGGCAAACAAAGTTAGGACAGTCTGACCGCTTTTGGCAGTAGCCGAGTTTGTATTTGTACACCTATTTGTCCTATAGACAGAAAGGGTTCTCCGAAAAAGAGAACCCTTCTGCTATATAACCTATATCAGATTGATTTTTCCACAGTGTAAGTGCCCGGAGTATATTCTTTTGAAATGGTTTCGCCCGGCAATGTCACTATGGCCACCGAGCCTTCGGGCACGGTGAATTTCCACCTCCACGTATCGTCGTCATACTTCCAGTTGCTCCTTATGGTACCTGCAGCCGATTGGTATTCCGCATCGACAAAACCTAAGCGGCGGTCAGGCACAGGCTTCATCACTATTCGTTTGAACCCCGGAGCCTCGACATCGGCAGCAATGCCTGCAACAGTTTTCCACAACCATTCGCGCATCATTTCGGCATCAATCAGCCAATAGCATGCTCCAAGATAGTTCCAGTAGTTATTGTTCCATATGCATCATTGCCCTGTCCGCTCACACCTTTCCAGATATATGCACGATTGACGGCTGAACAAATGGCATTGAGCTATTGTTTCAACAACAAGAACAACTAAGAGAATGTTATATGCTTAATAATTCATCATCCCGCCCCCCCGGGCCTCGGTGGGAAGACGAGCCGGTCTCGCTCTTCGACCGTGGTGTCTTTTTCACCGCAAGGCAGTCGCTCCGCCGCCATGCCACAGGCGGCAACGTGCTGATTTTTGCCACTTTGCTGGCCCTCGTCATAGCCAACATTCCGACAGTCAACAGCACCTACTTCAACTTTTGGAACCAGGAAGTGAGGCTGCAGATTGGCAGCTTCAACCTTTTCAGCCACAGCGGACAGCCCATGAGCTTCCTTGCCTTTATCAATGATGCTTTGATGGCCATATTCTTTTTTGTGATAGGCCTTGAAATAAAACGCGAAGTACTGGTGGGCGAGCTGTCGTCGCTGCGTCAGGCGTTGCTGCCCATAATCGCCGCCATAGGAGGCATGCTTGTGCCAGTAGGTGTGTTCTACCTTCTGAGCCGGGACACCGAATATGCAGGCGGCACAGCCATCCCCATGGCCACAGACATTGCCTTTTCTCTGGGCGTGCTCGCCATGCTTGGCAAACGAGTTCCCATCTCTGTGAAAATCTTTCTCACAACCCTTGCCGTTGTCGACGACATAGGGGGCATCATAGTCATCGCGGCTTTTTATTCAACCCACATCGAAGCCATGCTGCTTGTCTATGCCGCACTTCTGCTGGGCTTATTGCTGCTGGGCTCGCAACTGCACATCAAAAGCAAGGCATTCTATCTTACGGTAGGCGGGGTGGTGTGGTTTTTGTTTCTAAATTCGGGCATTCACCCAACAATATCGGGAGTTCTTGTTGCGTTTTGCATCCCTGCCACACCGGTATTTGCACCAGGCAAATACATCCACAACATCCGACGGGCAATTTCAAACTTCAAGGGCGACGACACCCCTGCCGAGCTTGCCAGGCGCACCATCCTCGACAAAGAACAAATGAACTGGCTCAAAGAAGTGGAATCGTCGTCGGACAAAGTTATCTCTCCGCTCCAGGACCTTGAAGACTCTCTCCACCCTATTGTGAACTATTTCATCCTGCCCCTCTTTGCCTTTGCCAACGCCGGCATATTTCTGCTCGACATGAGCTTTGGCGAAATCTTCGAAGGAATATCGCTGGCCATCATCTGCGGACTTGTCGTCGGCAAGTTTGCCGGCATTCTGTCATTCTCGTGGCTTGCAGTGCGTCTGGGATGGGCTCCAATGCCGGCTCATTGCAACTGGCACACCATGGCTTCAGTGTCGATGCTCGGCGGTATAGGCTTCACAGTGTCGCTCTTCATTGCCACCCTCACCTTCGACACATCTATACCGACAGAAGCTACATTGCTGGCTCATGCCAAGTTAGGCATTGTTGTAGGTTCGCTCCTTTCGGGAATCATAGCCTTCGTGTGGCTACACCTCACACTGCCAAAAGGCATAGCCCCCGATGCCGTCGACGACTATTAAATAACTTTAACTATAGCGACATTTGGAGCCTTCACATTTATTTGTTAATTTTGACGCGAAATGTTAAATCAGAAAACTTTCAGCCTCTGCCCCCACTGATAAAACATTAACCAAACTTAATTGTTAACATAACATAGGTTAATACTTAACAACCACAGCACCAAATGCTAAACGACTAAATGAAAAAGCAAACAATCTGGATTCTGACCATAGTCATGGCGATAGCCTTTGTCGGTCTGCTCTGCATTCAAATCTTCTACATGAAGAACATCGTGCAGATACGCTACGACCAGTTCGCCCAAGGTGTTCGGCAATGTCTCGTTGCCGTTTCGACGCGTCTGGAGCAGGACGAAGCCCGTCATTACCTTGAAGACGATGTGCGACAAGTGGAAACTTCATCGCTTGCCCAATTTATCGATGAGCCCACGGCACAAATAGGCATCGACGGCATAAAATACAGCTTCACCACCTCCACCGGTCTCGAAGCCGACCTCACTATCAAGGGAAGCACCAACGAAATCAGCAAACTGCAAACCTCTTCAGTATCGGGCATTGCCGCTCACTATAAATCGGTGCAGGATGCCTACCGCGACCGCTATATCTATCAGAAAGGACTATTGGACGATGTGATACTGAACATCATCACCACGGCCTCGTCGCGCCCCATCGACCAGCGAGCCGATTCGGCACGTGTGAGTTCCTACCTCCGTTCCGAGCTCGACACCCTGGGGCTCAAAGTGCCTTTCGAATTTGCAGTGTCGAACTATGCCGGTACCGTGCTCTACAAGTCGGCCGACTTCAATGCCGGCGAAGACTGCGACAATATGTTTTCGCAAACACTTTTCCCCAACGACGCCGGCAACACACGCTACTATCTAACCGTAGTTTTTCCAACAAAGAAAGACTACATTTTTTCGTCTATCTCGTTCATGGTTCCGGCCTTTGCGTTCACTTTCATTCTGCTAATCATCTTTGTCTACACCATCATTCTGGCATTCAGGCAGAAAAAGCTCAATGAAATGAAGAACGACTTTATCAACAACATGACGCACGAATTCAAGACACCCATATCGTCGATTTCGCTTGCAGCGCAAATGCTCAACGACCAAAGCGTGCGCAAGTCGCCGGCCATGCTCCAGCAAATATCCTCCGTCATAACCGACGAAACAAAGCGTCTGCGCTTCCAGGTGGAAAAAGTGCTCCAGCTGTCGATGTTCGACCGCCGGCAGTCCAACCTCCGCATTATTGATGTCGATGCCAACACCGTAATCTTCAACATTGTCAACACATTCAAACTCAAAGTTGAGAAATATGGAGGCTCCATCTCGGCCAACCTCGACGCCATGGATGCAATAGTGTCGGTAGACGAAATGCACTTTACCAACGTGGTTTTCAACCTGCTCGACAACGCCGTGAAATACCGCGACCAGGAACGCCCCCTGCGGCTCGTCCTAACCTCGCGCGACATTGCCGGAAACCGTCTGGAAATCACCATTGCCGACAACGGCATAGGAATCAAACGCGACGACCTGAAAAAAATCTTCGAGAAATTCTACCGTGTGAGCACTGGCAACCGCCACGATGTTCAAGGTTTCGGACTTGGGCTGGCCTATGTGAAGAAAATCATCGAACAGCTCGGAGGACAAATAAGCGTCGAAAGCGAAATAAATCATGGAACAAAATTTATAATTATATTACCACTCTCTAAAAACTGAATATTATGGAAGACCGTATGAGAATCCTTCTGTGCGAAGACGACGAAAACCTGGGCATGCTCCTTCGCGAATATCTCCAGGCTAAAGGCTATAATGCCGATCTTTTCGTCGATGGCGAAGCTGGCTACAAAGCTTTCCTAAAAGGTAAATACGACATCTGCGTCCTCGACGTTATGATGCCCAAAAAGGACGGCTTCACTCTGGCTCAGGAAATCCGCACAGTCAACAGCGATGTGCCCATCATTTTCCTCACTGCCAAAAACATCAAAGAGGACATTCTCGAAGGCTTCAAAATCGGAGCCGACGACTACATCACCAAACCATTCTCGATGGAAGAACTGGTGTTCCGCATCGAGGCTATCCTTCGCCGCGTAAAGGGTAAGAAAGGCAAAGAAATTACCATGTACAAAATTGGCAACTTCACCTTCGACACCCAGAAACAAGTGCTGATGATTGGCGACAAAATCACCAAGCTCACCACCAAGGAATCGGAACTTCTGAGCCTTCTGTGCGCACACGTCAACGAAATACTGGAGCGCAACTATGCCCTGAAAACCATATGGATCGACGACAACTACTTTAATGCCCGCTCCATGGATGTTTACATCACCAAGCTGCGCAAGCACCTCAAAGACGACCCGGCCATCGAAATCATCAACATTCACGGCAAAGGCTATAAACTCATTGCTCCCGAAGCCGACAAACACTGAACCACACACAGACATAAAAAACTGCCGCTGATTTGCTCAGCGGCAGTTTTTTATGTCTGTGGCAAGAATGTCAGCGTACGACAACTTTGTGGGCCTGATTGTCGACAACAACAATGTAGATGCCCGGACGGAGCGCGCCATTGATACATTGACGGCCCGAGAGGTCGACAATAGTGGCTGTACGGTAGTCTCCCACAATGTCCACACAGCCATCACCGCCGATAACAGCTACATTACCGCCGGGAGCGACAACATCGTCGATGCCGGACACATTTTCGGAAATGAACACTGCAAAGCAGTTTGCCGGAATATTACAGCTGATAGCCGTGCCGCTGCCTTCGAGTTTTGGCTCAAAGCCATACGAAGCCTTGTAGAGGCGTGCTGTTTCTGCCTTAAGAACAGTGGAAGTAGTGCTGACAGTTACACTCGAGCCGCTCACCTTTGGATTGAACAAAGCCACAATCTCCTTGTTGCCATCGCACAGGTGCATGACGCGGGCCGTGGTATACTTGGCGTTCAAGCCCTTGGCAGAGAAAGTCGATGATTTAGCGAAAAGTTCGGGATTGTCCATGCGCAGATTGATAAGGGCTCCATAGGTTTCCATCAGGTAGTTGCGCTGTGGGTCGTCGAGCCAGTTCCAATCCACAATTTTCGGGTCAACATTATTGCCACCGTCATCGTTCTTTGCATTCTGGCTGTCGCCGAGTTCGCCAAACATCCACACCATCTTGGGACCGGGAGTGAGCAACATCTGAGCAGCCACGGCACCGAGGCGGCGGAAGCGTGTAATCTCGTCGGTTTTTACAGCTCCATTGCCCCACGTAATGCTCTTGTAAGCCATGCGCTGTTCGTCGTGACTCTCGGCATAGGCAACAGTCGAGCCCCAGGGACGAGCGCCGTCGGAAGTTGAGAGGAAACGAGCCAAATTATTGTCGCCGTCGTCCCATCCCATTGCATACTGGCACGAAGCGTTGTTGATATTTGCCCACTGAAGTTGGCCGTCTTCGCCCATGAGTTTTTCCTCCTTGGCCCCGGCAAGGTTTTCGTTGATATGGATACCATCAGGCTTAACCGAAGTTATAACTGCATGGAGGCGTTTCATGCGGTCGACACGACTTTGGTTAAACTGGTCGGTACCACCGGCGGTTTTATAGCTGTCGTTATCACCAAGGCCCTTAACGAGGTCGAAACGGAAACCGTCCACATTGTATTTTTCCATCCAATATTTGATGGCATCGGCCCACTGCTGCTCCACAAGGTCCTTGTCCTGGTTCCAGTCGTTGAGAACGTTGTAGGCATGGGGAGCTACTTTGTTGTAGAACGGATTGGAATCGATGTCATACATCTGATACCAAGGATGGAGACCGTCGCTCTGATTGAACACAATGTCGAGAATCACAGCAATGCCACGCTTGTGACATTCCTCGACAAAGTCCTTATAGTCGGTTGGCGAACCATATGCCTTATCCGGAGCCATATAGAAGTTGGTGTTATAACCCCACGACTGATTTCCGTTAAATTCCATGATGGGCATCAGTTCTATGGCATTGAAACCCATAGCCTTGATATAGTCGAGCTTTTCGATGGCTTGTTTCACAGTTCCCCAGCCCTGAGCTTGGCCGTTGATGCCGGTAAAGTCGCGAAGCAGAAGCTCGTATACAACAAGATTGTCGTGGTCGGGAATAGTGAAGTCGCTGAAGGTATAGTCGTCGATGTCGCCACGATATACGGCGAGCATAATCTTTTTACCGGCAAGGATGTTGGGATATTTTGGACGGTCGGGCCAGACAGAGCTGCGCAACGACCCGTCATTGTAGCAGTCAAGAATCAGATGTGCATATGGGTCGGCAACTTTATAAGTGTCGTCCACAACATAGTAATACGAATACCATACATCATCAGCCAGGCCACTGACAGTTGTCCAGAAATAGCGGTTACCCTCATAGTCCTGATATTTCATCAGGTTGGTATCGAGTATTTCGTAGTTGTCCCAAGAGCCCACGAGCACCACACTGTGCTTGCCGGGAGCAGCGAGACAGAAAGTAACAGTGCCGTCGGCGTTTTTCACCGCGCCCTGACAAGGCACACCTCCGGGATATGTTTCTTCGGGCGAAGATGCCGGATAGCTCACCTCTACAGACTGTGTATATGTAACACCTTCATATACAGCTTTGCCTTCTACAAAATAATTGCCGTTAGCATCGAATGTATATGGAGCCGAAAGGCTTTTCTGCCCTTTTGCCGAGGCAAACTCCTTGCCGTTGACACTCAGTGTCAGGTCGGCAGCCTCGGTAGCTTCAACAGTGTAGTTGATTGTCGTTGTTTTGTTTATGATACGGTCGGAATAGTCGCTGGTAAGCTCAATTGCAAACCCATCGAAGAGAACATCGACAAAAATGTCGCCGCCATTTTTGGTTTTGCCGGTCTTCGATCCATCGGCATTGCGGAAAACAATGGCTATTTGTTTGACATACTCCGAAGGGTTTGTCATGCCGAAATAAGTGCGGATATCGCCAATTGCAAGCGAATAGGTGTTGGCATCGACACGAGTAAGACGGTTCTTGTCGGTGTTTGCCGTTTGTGAATTGCCGGAAGAAGGCCAGGGCGTAACCGTATACTTCCAATCGGAGCCGGAAGTGCTCAGGTTAGTAATAACGCCGATGTGGGCATACACATCAAATTCGGAAGCAAGGTCTTTGAGCTGATTATTTCCCAATGGGGAGGCGGCATTATAGGTTAGCACAACATCCTTGCTATGCTCCTGGAGAGGAGAGGACGATGTGGAAACAATCTGAGCCGACATGCCAAAGGCCACGAGCCAAAGCACGACCCAAGTTGATAAAATCTTTTTCATCAATTGTTTTCTATTTGGTGGTTAGTGTTATGGTATAATCTCTTTATGGGTACAAAGATAGAGATTATTTTTTGATAAAACAAAAAATCCCCGGCACTTCAAAACGCCGGGGACGCTATTTAGAAATCTGTTTTATTCTTCGGAAGCGACTGCTTCGGCTTCTTCTGTTTTGGCATCGGGCTGGATATTGGGAAGCTCAAGACCAATGTGGCGTTTGGCATCAACACCCTTGAGCACAAGGCCCAGCACAAGAGCTGCCACGCCAAGACAAGCCAGCATCACCAGAGGCCATGTGTAGTCGTAGCTCACGGCAGCCTGTTCGGTTGTAAGAGCGCCCTGCGCCACCTGCGCTGTGATGTCGGTATTTGTGGCATCGAGCACCTTGCCAATGAGCAACGGGAAAAGCCAAAGGCCGATGTTCTGAATCCAGAAAATGAGGGCATAGGCCGAACCTATAATTTTGGCATCCACCAGCTTGGGCACACTTGGCCACAACGAAGCGGGGACGAGCGAAAAGCTTGCTCCAAGCACAAGGATGGTTACATAGGCCACCACAACACCGCCAACATCATTACCCTTGAACATGGGCAGGATGAAGGCAAAAGTCAAATGGCATAGAATGAGCAGGAAGGAACCGAAAATGAGCATAGTGGCTGCTTTGCCCTTGTGGTCAACGTAATTGCCGAGAATGGGGGTGATGCCAACGGCAAGGAGGGGGAACACGGCAAAGATGGCAGCTGCACTCTGGCGCATATAGCCCATAATGCAGTACACCGTCAAAGCGATGACAGCCACGCTGAGCATGGGCACCTTCACCTTGTTATTCTTCGAAAAACTGAAAGCAAACGAACCGGCGGCAACAATGAGCATAATCACATACTGGATATAGGTGGCAAGGTCGCTCTGCCAGAATTCGCCCACGTTGTCGGGATGCAGCGAGAGGTTGCATTGAAGCATGTTCACCGCATACTTCTGGAAGGGGAAGATGGCCGAATAGTAGAGCACGCACAACATAGCCACAAGCCAGAAAGCCCAGCTGGAAAGAATCTTGCCAAGATCTGAAATCTTGAAAGGTTCGTCGGCCTCCTCGGCTTCACCGGTCTGGGCATCGAGCTTTTTGTCCATAAAGAAATATGTTATGAACATAATCAATGCAATGATGAGGAGCACCACACCGAAAGCAACCGAGCGCGACACACTGATGTCGCCGCCAAAGTTGGCCACCAGAGGCGAGAAAATCATACACGTACCCACACCCAGACGGGCAAGAGCCATTTCAGAGCCCATGGCCATGGCCATTTCGCGGCCCTTGAACCATTTGACAATGCCTCGGCTCACAGTGATACCGGCCATCTCAACGCCGCATCCAAAAATCATAAAGCCTATAGCGCTGAATTTTGCCGAAGCCGGCATGCCCTCGTAGAAGGGCGAAATACCCAGCTCGTCAAAGCCCGGTATGTAGTTCAGATGGTTGTTGAACCATGTTTCGAGACTGCTGCCGATAAATGCATCGGTCAAAGCATACCAGTTAATCGTCGCACCAACAAGCATGACGAAGCCCGAAAGAACAGCAGTGAAGCGCACTCCCATCTTGTCCAGGATAATACCTGCAAAGATGAGGAAGAAAATGAATACGTTGAGAAAAGTTTCCGAGCCCTGCATTGTGCCGAAGGCTGTCGAATCCCATCCGCGGGTCGACTGCAGCAGGTCCTTGATAGGCGACAGAATGTCCATGAAAATGTAGGAGCAGAACATTGCCAGGGCCAGCAGAGCCAAGGCCGTCCACCGCGCCCACGACTTGTCGCGAAGTGTAACTGTGATTTTTTCTTGCATTATGATGACATTTGAATTAGTATTTCACAAAAACATAGCGCAAAATTAGCAAAAATCCGGCATCTTTCGCTATCTTTGCTCCAAAAATAGCGCAAAACATAGAATTATGAGCATTATCTCAGAGGGCGCGACACCTCGTCCTTTCACTTTCGACCGCGTTGTGAGGCTACTTATCACCATTGCCGTGATATGCGCCGCCGTGTGGCTTATTGGCATTCTCAAGTCGGTTCTACTGCCTTTTCTTGTGGCATGGCTCATTGCCTACCTGCTCGAACCTTTCGTGCAGTACAACAAACGACTGCTGAGAGTCAAAAAACGTTTGCTGCCAATCTTCATGACTCTCTTCGAAACCATTCTTATTATCACGGCCCTTGCCATGTTCCTGCTGCCATCGATAGTGCGCGAAATGCACCAGGTGGCATCATTCATCTCGCACTACGCCGCCAACGGCAGCGATGCCGCCTTCCTGCCACCGGCTCTTCACGACTGGCTGCGCCGAGCCATAGACTTCGACCGCATATCCCAAGAACTTACCCGTCAGGATATCGAAGCCATATTCAATGCAGCCGGCTCATTTATCGCCGGAGGCTACAATCTGGTGATGGGCATCTTCAACTGGTTTGTAGTCATTCTCTACGTTGTATTCATCATGCTAGACTACGAGCGGCTGCTGCGCGGTTTCAAGCGCATGGTACCACCCAAATACCGCACTGTGGCCATGCGAGTTGGCGGCGACATAAAAGCATCGATGAACCACTATTTTCGCGGACAGGCGCTGGTGGCCTTCATTGTGGGCATTCTTTTCTGCATCGGCCTTAGCATTGTAGGGCTGCCGCTGGCAATCGTCATGGGGCTCTTCATCGGCCTGCTCAACATGGTGCCTTATCTCCAGCTCATATCGCTTGTGCCCACCACCCTGCTCTGCCTTGTCTACTCTGCCGACCAGCATATCGACTTCTGGGAAATATGGTTTTCGACCATGGCAGTATATATCGTGGTGCAGTGCATCCAGGACTTCTTCCTCACTCCCAAAATCATGGGCAAGGCCATGGGCCTCAATCCGGCCATCATCCTGCTGTCGCTTTCGGTGTGGGGCACGTTGTTAGGATTCATAGGCCTGATCATAGCCTTGCCGCTTACCACTCTCCTGTTGGCCTACTACAACCTATATATCGACAGCCGCGAAGACGGCGAAACACCAAAGGAGAAAAAAGAAGCCGAAAAAACTCTGCCTAATATCTCCGAAGAGCATTTGGAATGATTTTCAAAATGGACCAAGAGACCATGCAGAACTTTTTTTGAACAAATTTGAAAAATTTTCATGCATTTTCTTGCACAATTTGTTGTATTGTTACTAAATTCGCAACGTCAAAACTCACCATGGCCTTCGGGCCACATTTAAAGAACATATAATACATTTTTATGATATTCAATTTCAGATTAGTATCGGACGAAGTGGAGAATTTCAAACGCGAAATTCAAATCGATGCCTCGGCAACTTTTCTCGACCTCAAGAACGCAATCTGCGAAAGTGTAGGTTACGACAAGGAGCAGATGAGCTCATTCTTTCTCTGCGACCGCAACTGGGAAAAAGAGAAAGAAATCACCTACGAAGACATGGATACCGATGCCGACCAGGATGTATGGTTGATGGATGAATCGGTGCTTGGCGACTTAATCGAGGACGACGGGCAGAAGCTCCTCTATGTGTTCGACTATATGACCGAACGCGCTTTCTTTATTGAAATGACAAAAATGCAACCCGGACGCTCTCTCAAAGACCCCGTGTGCACGCTGTCGCTTGGCGTGGCTCCTCCCGAATTGGTAGACCTCGACGAATTCGATGCAAAAATCGATACCAAGGTCGCAGCTACCGACCTCGACGAAGACTTCTACGGTGACGAAGGTTTCAACGAAGACGAATTCGACGGTCAAGGCTTCGACGAATGACCTTTGACGACTGACCCCTGGGCCGACGTCCCATCCTTTAATTTAAATATTTTTATTGCCTCTTCATTAACAGATATGAATAGAACTGACAGACAGTGATTGAATCTATACAGTCGATGCTCACGGTTAGCTGGCTCTACACACTGCTGGCCGCTATAGCTTTGGGCTCGACACTAGTGATTATCATTGTCATACTGTCGGAAAACCGAAATCCGGTCAAGTCCCTCGCCTGGGTGACAGTACTCCTGCTGTTGCCGGTGGTGGGACTTATTTTGTATCTGTTCTTTGGTCGAAGCATCAAAAGCACTCGCATGATTTCGCGGCGAAACCGGCGCAAACTACGCCGGCGCGAAAATCGAATTTTCAGCGACCCGCGCCAACACGGTCTCAGCATCGAATCGGTGCAGCAAATCAATCTTGGCCGCTCGCTCACCGGCGCTCAGTTCTACCCCGGCAATGACGTTGAGGTGTTCGACAACGGTGCCGAGAAATTTAAAGCACTAAAAGAAGACCTCAAACGGGCTAAGCACTCCATCAATATCCAATATTATATTTTTGAGGACGATGACCTTGGCAACGAGATTGCCGGGATATTGATGGAACGTGCCGCCAACGGGGTGAAAGTGCGCCTCATCTACGACCACGTGGGGTCATTCCATGTCAAGTCTAAATTTTTCAAACATCTGCGCCAAAACGGCGTTGAAGCATTCCCGTTCTTCAAAGTGTCATTTCCGCGCCTGGGTACAAAAATCAACTGGCGTAACCACCGCAAAGTGGTAGTCATAGACAATATTATAGGATATATCGGCGGCATGAATGTGGCTCAGCGTTATATCGACGGAGGGCCGACTTTCGACAGCTGGCGCGACACGCATCTGCGCCTGAGCGGCCCGGCTGTGGCTGCATTGCAGTACTCCTTCGCCGTAGATTGGAACTTTATGGGACGCGGAATTATCGACAATGAGGGTATTCCGGCAGTCATCACCGGCATCGAACGACCAAGGGCAGTCAAAAATGTGGGCTTGCAGCTAATCAGCTCAGGACCTATGTCGCAGTGGGCCAATGTAGCATTGGCCTTCCACAAGGCAATTGCCAACGCACGCCGACGCGTATTCATCGAAACGCCCTACTTCCTGCCTACCGAAGCATTGCTCACGGCTCTTCAGTCGGCAGCCTTGGCTCACGTCGATGTTCGCATCATCATTCCAAAACGCAGCGATTCGCGCACTCTCACCCATGCCTCTGCCTCGTATATTTCGGAGTGCCTGAAGTCGGGCATCAAAATTTACCAGTACACCGCAGGCATGCTCCATTCCAAAATGATTCTTGTCGACGACGAATATGTGAGCATAGGTTCTACGAACTTCGATTTCCGCAGTTTCGAGTTCAATTTCGAAGCCAATATGTCCATTTTCAGCCGCGAGTTCAACGAAAAAGTATCGGAGATTTTCAAAGCGGATTTTGCAAATTCCGAGCGTGTCTATCCATCGAAATGGCGTCACCGCCCCATCAAAGACAAAGCCGCCGAAAGCGTCCTTCGCCTCTTGGCTCCGGTGCTGTAGCCGGGAGGAGGCGCGCCCTCGCGCCTAATGTCGCGTTGGACACTCAAAAACGCTGCCGCCAATTTGTATACCACCACGACAATAATTCTTATAAATATAAGAAATTACATTATTGAGGTGATTCTCATCTCTAATAGCCCTATCGAAATAATTTTCCATCCAACCACACCATTCGGAGCCAAATTGTTTTTTGAGTTTATGAGAAGATATGCTTTTCCACTCTTGCATAAGTGTTTCCACCCTAATATTTTCAAACATTCTGACTAATGCATGCACATGGTTAGGCATCACAACATAAGCAACCAATTCATACTTAATGCCGTCGTCGTGTAACATAGTTGCAACAAGGATAGAGGTAGGAAACGAATTTCTAAAAAAGCAACATCCATAGCCTTTATCAACCCACTGTTCTATTCTATGCGAAAATTTTCGGTGAAATTCATTTTCGGTTTGCTGACTCCATGGCTGAGGATGTGAAAGCATCCAAATATTTCTTTCGGATTTCAGTTGGTTCAATTTCTGTTGTGGCAAAGAATCCCCAAGGCGAAAATTGAGGAACACATAAATATCTTCTTGATTCCAATGAGGAAGCTTAACTCCATGAACCTCGATGGTGTCGTCTCGTCGAAGGTAATGCCGGCCTAACTGGGAAAAGGCGCGCCATCGCGCCCCTTTATGGTCGTTTTTATCAAGGTCGTCCATACAGTAATCAGATATGTTTAGGGCACAAATATAACACCAAAGTGCGAGTTATGCAAATTACTGGGAGGAGGCGCGCCATCGCGCCTCGTGCGTACAAGCCGTTCGCCTAACCTTAGGGCGCGAGGGCGCGCCCCCTCCCAGCATTTTTTTTTGATAAGATAAAAAAATTCACTAACTTTGTGGTACTTACCTCTTGGAGGTAAGAGACATTATGGTTTAGCGTTTACCCGACGCTCATCTCTTGACTGCTTGAAACTTCGCAACTTTCACAGAATCCGTCAAAGAATGAGGCAAAAGGCAATTGTTCGTTGCATATAGCATCGGACTTATGCCGCATTATCTCAGTCACAGACTTTTTCAGCCCATTTGCATTGTCTTCAAGAATATCGGAGACAAGCATCGTCGTATGGGCTCGACGCTGACAAAGTTGAATAAAAAACGGAAGACGCGCCCCTTCCACCTTTATGAGAAATGGCGAAAATATCTGCTGTGCTCAACACCTACAACGCAGAGGAACACCTTGAAGAGGTACTGCAGTCGTTGGTCAATTTTGACGAGATTGTGGTGTGCGACATGGAGAGCACAGATAAAACGGTTGATATAGCAAAGAGGTACGGATGCCGAATTGTCACTTTTCCACGTGGAGAACATCGAATATGCGAACCGGCACGCGATTTCGCAATCCACTCAGCAGCTAACGAGTGGGTCTTTGTGGTTGATGCCGATGAAATTGTACCACCAACTCTTGTCGAATATCTTTATTCAATCTCGGAAACACCAAAATGTCCCGACGCTCTATTAATTCCTCGCAGCAACCTTTTCCTTGGCCAACGGGAATATGCAACAGACTATCAATTGCGTTTCATGCGGAAGAACAAAGCGGAATGGCCACCAATTATTCATGCTCGACCAAAGATTTCAGGGAGTATCGGAAAAGTTTCAAGCAAACACAGGGATCTTTATATCATTCATCTGGACGATTCAAATCTTACTAATAGGTATTACAAGATGAATTTATATACTGATTTTGAGTCTTCTGAAAGATTATATAGAAAGTACGGTTTTACTAATTATTTAATTCGCCCACTTTGGTTTTTCATTCGCAGCTATTTTGTAAAAGGTGGCTGTTTTAGTGGTTTCAGAGGCCTCGCAAAAGCATATTATTCAATGACACATCAGATAATGCTTATGTCAAAAATTATGGTGGCCCAACAACTAAATCGGTCACATAAATGATAAAAGAAATTTCTTATCCTTGTATTGTAGAAGAGACAGTTCGAAAACTGATCTTCGAAGGCCGGAACAAATTATGGATTGCAGACTGGATTGATTTGAAAGTTGCCGTCAAAAGCTTCGGTCACTCATTTTTGAACGGTTTTGAGTATATAATCAGAAAATCAAAAGCAAGACGATCCTTTGAAAATGCCATAAGACTAATAGAACGTGGAATTCACACGCCGGCACCAATAGCTTATCGCGAAGAGAGAAGCCTCTTTACTAATAGGCTGATAAGCTCTTCTTATATTTGCCTCTACGAAGACAGCAAGCCTCTTAAGGATTTCTTTGATAGAGCTAATCCCGTCTTCATTGAGGCTTTTGCCCAATTTGTAGCCTTTCTTCATGAAAATGGTGTAAGGCATGACGACCTGAACAATACAAATGTACGAGTGTCAATTCATAAAGAAAGATATTTATTCAGTCTTATTGATTTGAACCGAATGCATTTCTATCGACGAGGACACCCAGTACCATTAAACGAATGTTTCGAAAATGTTACTCGTTTTTCATGCATGAACAGTTCATTTCTCCATTTTATTGAAGAATATCTTAAAGCTCGCAAACAGCCATTAACACTCAGAGAAAAAATGATAAAAACTAAGCAGAAACACGACCGAAATGTTGACAGAAAGAAAAGAATAAAAAGATGATACCAAAGGTTATTCACTATTGTTGGTTCGGGAAAGGGCAGAAACCTTCCGAATTTCAAAAATATCTTGATGGATGGCGTAAAGCCATGCCTGATTATGAAATAAAGGAATGGAACGAGAATAATTTCGACATAAACTTCAGCGTGTACACCCGCGAAGCATACAAAATGAAGAGTTATGCACATGTTTCTGATGTGTGCCGACTTTATGCGCTTTATAGCGAGGGGGGGATATATCTTGACACAGATGTAGAAGTCTTGAAATCTTTCTTTCCCTTTATGAACGAAAAGAGTTTTCTAGGGAAAGAAAGCGAGTTGCTCGGCACCGCGGTCATCGGAGCTGAAAAGGGTCAAAAATGGATAAAGGTATTCCTCGATTTCTATCAAAATAGACATTTTATTAATAGTTGGGGGCATCCAGTGCGTACTCCGAACACTAAAATACTTACTAAGTCAATTCTCCCATCATTAGACTGCAATCTTTGGCCGACAATTTATCCGTCAAATTACTTTTGTGGTATGAATTGGGAAAATAAAAAACCCATAGTTGATGGTGAAACATTTTCAATACATCACTTTGCCGCTTCATGGAAAGGAAGGAAAACATTGAAATTACGAATAAAGACTCTATTCCAAGGAATAAAAAACCGCTACTTCAAATGACTTGTACATTGATAATATCAACTTATAATCGACCTGATGCGCTTCGTCTTTGTTTGCTAAGCGCAATAAGCCAAAGTTGCCCACCAGCAGAAATCATTATCGGTGACGATGGTTCAAAACAAAAGACAGAAGAACTAATCGCAGAAATAAAGGCAATATCGCCTGTACCCATTGTCCATGTGTGGCAGGAAGATAAAGGTTTTCGTTTGGCAAAAATGAGAAACAAATGTGTTGCCGTTTCCAATGGTGATTATATCATTGAATGTGATGGCGATATAATTCTTCACCAGCATTTTGTGAGAGACCACATGATGATAGCCACTCCTGGACACTACCTAAAAGGTGGTAGAACGAACCTTGGCAAAACTTTGTCTGCCAAATTGTGTGCGGCAGGTAAAAAAGCCTCTATCTGCTTCTTTACACATGGCATAGAAGCAAAAAGAGAAAACAGTATTCACCTTCCTTATATTGCACGACTGATAGCTCCATACTATCGGAAGAATAAAGAATCTGCCTTAGGATGTAATATGTCCTTTTTCAAAAATGATTTTCTTGCTCTAAACGGCTATGATGAATACTATGAGGGCTGGGGTGGCGAGGATGGCGATTTCGGACGAAGGATGCAGCGCCATGGACTAAAGAAACTTCATCTCAAATTTGCCGGCATTGTTTATCATCTGTGGCATGAAGACAAATTTATGTACAACAAGGACCGCAACTGTCAGTACAGCCGACGCCCCGACGATCAGCAGCCAATCCGCTGCATTGATGGTGTTGACAAATATTTTGGACCGAATGCAGAACCAATAATCATAAGATAAATACCCTCTGCGTAGTTCTACAAAAATGGCTGCAATCATTTCAGATGCAGCCATTTTTGTAGAGCTAAGAGATTATTAGAAGTAATAACCGAGAGAGAGAACGAAATCGCCGGTGCTGACCGATGATTTTTTGTGCTTGTAGATTTTCATGAAATCAGTACCGTAGCTAAGACCAAGGTAATATTTGTCGTAGCGAGCACCGACACCAATCTGCCAGCCCATCTGGAAACGATTATAGGTATAGTCTTTTCCTCCCATATCGTCTTTGTTGAAAACATCTTTTGTTTTTCCATCACCATCTTCGTCTTCACTTTTATATTTGCCAAGAATATGAGCCTTGAAGTTGAGGCCGGCAAAAGGAGCGATGGATACGTTTTCACCCACGGGGAAAGCATAGGTGAAGTTGACAGGAACGATAGCTGTCAAGAACTGGTATTTGTTGGTGATTTCATAGTAATCATCTTCGTCATAGCTGCCAAGAGAATAGCGAGCTTTCACACCAAGTTCGATGAACATTGGTTGACTGGCACTGAGAGAGAAACCGTGGGTGTATTCAAGGCCTACACCATTGAGCGAGAAGTCGAAATCGCCAGCCTGCTTGTTAGCCGAAACCGATGTGTTGTTGTAAGAAAGAGACAGACGGTCGTAGGGCGAAACGTCAGCTGAGGACGATGCGCCGCCTCCGTTTGTAAACTGTGCCTGAGCGGGCACGGCAAGTGCCATAGCGGCAACAAGCCCGAGAGTTTTGAAAAGTTTCATAATGAAAACGTGATTAATTGGTTGATAAAAAAGTTGATTGTTATCTTGTGTAAGACATTCTCCAGATGTTTGGCAGGCCCTCGGCACTTCCTCGTTGAGAAATGAAATAGATGTAACGACCGTCACGGCTCCATACAGGGCTGAGGTCGTCGGCTGCATGGTAGGTGTGTTGGCGCAAATCAGTGCCATCGACATTGCAGGTATATATATCGGTGTTCCAATAAGTAGAATTTCCATTCTGGATCGGAGACGAGCCTGTCACCACCAAAGTACTGCCGTCGGGGGAAAGAAGTGGTGAATAGAACGACTGTGTGGCACTACTGAGAATGCAATCCTCGGCACCTGTTTCGTAGTTGACACGCCAGATTTCACCACGGCCATTATTATTACGAGCAACAAAGATAGTTTTACCATCTTGTCCCGGAGTGGGATTCATGCCTGTGGTATAGCTCGACAGGTAGTTGTTGGTCACGTCATGTCCCCATATGCCTATGCCTCGTTTTTCTTGTCGTGCAAAGTAAATGTTCTTCATATCTGTAGAAAATACAGGCGAATAGTCTTCAGCTCCGGATGTTACCTGTCGGCAAACAAAACCTTCTTTGGCATCGGTGATGAATATCTGCGTGTTTTTTCCCCTTTTTTCCGAAAAGCATATTTTCTTACCGTCCGGCGAATATGAGAAATCGATGACCGCCGAACGATTTGTGCGCTGGCGAGATACGCCTTGACGGTCTACGTCTTTGATAAATACGTTTGTTGTGTTGTTTCGCTGGCTGAGATAAGCCATCGACTGTCCATCGGGCGAAATGTCGAGGATACGGTTTGTGAACCAGTTGACACCTTTACCGGAACGCTGGACAAGCGGCATGCACACATAGTCGTTGTCGGTGGATACCCGGAGAAGGTCGAGACTGCCTTCTTCCCCTACAGAAACCACCGAATAGTCGACTTTTTGAGCAGATACCGAGCCAACAGCAATGATGAATGCCAAAAGTGTTGTCGCTGTTTTTTTCATTATTGTCAAATATTTTTCTTATTGGTTTTTCTATATAAATTGTGAGCGAGGATTAGTTCTGACACATGTTCTTTGTCATAGTTCATTGTGTCGGGTCTTTCGAGAACTGCTTGTCCAAGACCGTGCCATCCATAATTTTCAAGCCCCATCAATCTGATAATCGTAGTGTAGACATCAACTTGCTCTATGGGGTCATTCCCCAAATTCATGCAGTATTCTGACGGAGCATTTAGAATGAACAAAGGCACATACACTTCGACAACTTGGGGAATATCTTGCGCAAAGTCCTTGCGTTTTTCCTTGCCAAACGCCGTATGGTCACCAATGATGACAATCATCGTTTGGTCATAGTCCGGCTTTGTTTGCAGATATTCAATCAAAATGCTCAGAGCGTAATCCGAATAATGGACTGCTTTAATGTAGGCTCGGAGACTTCGGTCCATGTCCTCATCAAGAGGCATTTCTGACAATTCAGAGCCGGGAAATGTGAATGGTGCATGACAGGAATACGTTACGAACTGCATACATTTCGATTTATTAGCATCCCACAGTTGTCCATTCTCAATTGTAAAAATTGCAGATTTGAAGAAGTCGGCATCGCCAGGCCTACGACGGCCATCGCTATCGCGAAAAACAAAGAGACTGTCTACTCCGAATTGTTTTGAAAGTTTGCCGATATTGTAAATATCGCTCCGGTCGGTGGTGAAAGAGAAAACATCCGCTTGGTTTTGCTCTTTCATTGCTTTGTATATCGTTGGATAGTTGTTACCCGGATAATGGAAAGAAAATATGAGCCCATGAGGCGGCAGCAGCCCACAGACAACCAATAGCTGGGCATCGATGGAACGTCCGGCCCCCGTTTGATTCTTTACTTTTGGTGCAAATAAAGTTGAAGGTACTTGCGTTATTGAGTTCAAGAATGGTGTGATTTCGCAATTTCCAATTTTCAATCCAACAGGCCAACTTTCCAATGATTCCATGAAGATGACAACCAGATTTTTTGGCACGGCAGAGTGTTCTCGCAAGCGTAGTTTTCTATCCATAGCTTGTTGCACATCCTCGAGCTTGTCGTTAGTAATTGTTGGTACATCTTTTATGGAATTTGCAAGCACAACAGGCAATGAGAAACGCGAAACGGCCAAGGCATGCTCGTTGTGACACATTTTCAGAGCATCCAGTTGTTCTGCTAATGAGTCGGGGTGTGCGAACATGCTCACTGTTAGCACGATGGACAGTATCGAGAATGCTATTAACCTTGTCCATACAACCGGCGTGGCACTGACGTGGCGCAACAGCAAGACACTCACAATGAGGATGATGGGAATGGCAACATCGACTGTCTCGAAGCTGTTCCAAACTGAACCAGAGAAATCGGAAAGATTGACGGCATGAAGATAAGAGCCGAGCGGTATCCACGAGCCGAATGTACGAAGATAAGCAAGGTTGGCCCAAAATATGATATAGGACAAAGACACCAGGAGGAGTGACGGCCATGCTTTCTTCATGAGCACATAAGGCAAATAGAGCAGTATTGCAGCCGAGACCGTCCAGCACCACATCACATAGTTATAGAACTCATGCGGCGGTGCGGCACACGATTTTACCCACTGGCAATTCATCACTGCAAGTGAAATAAAAATCGTGGTGAACAACACCAAGCCTCGGCTGACTTTCATCGTTTCGTTATTTTACGCGATAAAATACTTGAATTTCATCGTCAAGTACGAGTTTGGTATTTGTGATTGAAATAATCCTGATAGCATCTTCATAATCGCCATCAAAGATAATATGTTTATCAATAATTTCATATACCCCAGACCAATTGCCTGAACCGAAACTTACATACTTACCATTCGAGTAGAATATATAACCATAATTATAACCATCGTCAGGATCGGAGAGATCTCCCGTTTCCGACCAAGTGCCGACTATCATCTTGGCGTAATCATTGCTTGTTGCTTCGTCGTCATCGTCATCGCTGCAAGCGGCGAAGCCCGCGCATGTCAGCACCATCAGCACCACCCATGCAATTGTTTTCAGTTTTTTCATAAGTAATTTTTTAAGGAATCGGCTCTCGAAATATGAATTTGAGCGCTACTTATTCGCAAGAGCACGATTCCATATTGTTTTTAATCAGCTCTAACATAAGTACAGATTTCACCTTCCTCTTCGACTATTAAAGTGCTTTTATTAAGTTCAATGATGGTAACGATCAAGTTGTAATACTCTTCATCATACTCATCATACTCATTTAGGATGATGTTGTCGCCGTCTATTTTATATGTCCCCGACCAAGACCCGGAACCAAATCCAACGTATGTCCCATTGCTGTTGAATTTTATTCCATAGTCGGGATAATCTTTTTCAATCCATGTGCCGACGATAAGGCTTTGATAGTCGTTTGGATTGTCGTCTTTGTCGTCGTCGCTGCAATTCCACAGGATGAACGGCATAAGCCCCAATAGAAGAATTGAAAGAAAACGTATTGAAGTTTTCATTGTCTTAAAAAGGCCTCGGGGCTACTCTTCCTTGGCATTAGAAATTAAAAAAGCGTGAGAGCCATACTTGCTGCCCGTCCCACTGCTTGAGGCCTTCGCATTGCCCGAATCCGTTGGGACGAGCAACTGCAGAAGCCTCACGCTGAATATGATATATGCACCCATCGCTTCACTCACGTGAAACATGGTGGCATGAAACAATCATATTCCAAGGCATCTACTGTTGCTACAATCTTTGACGGATTCTGAAAGTTGCGAAGTTTCAAGCAGTCAAGAAAGAGCGTCGAGTAAACGCTGTCGAAAATAAAAGTAAAGACCCACCCGCTCAGCCCCTCCGGGCTTCTGCTTTTTGGTCTATGCCGCAAAATTACAAAAAAAACGATAAATAACAAAAAAATTATTTATAGGCGAAGTGAACGGCCATTAAAACTTGACAAAATATAACAGAAAAGGCAGTGTCGTAACATACACAGCCTTTACATCTTTATTAACCGGGAGGAGGCGCGCCCTCGCGCCTCGTACGTACAAGCCGTTCGCCTAACTTAGGGCGCGAGGGCGCACCCCCTCCCAGCCTAAGTATTCAATCAGGCACACCGACGCGATGGAAGGTGAGTTTGTGATGTTCCACTTCGCATGTCATAACGTCGGAACCGTGGGATTCAATGTCGTCGATTCGGCCATACTTTTGAAATTCCTGGCGGATTACCGGAGTAAGAGCCAGTCGCCAACGTTCGGTAGTGGCAGCTGTCAGAGAATCGAGCGACGGTTTTTCGGTGCCTGTAAGAGCATTGTCGGATAGCACAACATCGGAGGGGTCGATGTTCACTTTCAAGGTCGAGGGATCAAAGACGAGAATCAGTTCGTCGTCGTCATCGTCTTTATAGACATATTTTGCATCTATCGATGCCGTGGCAGTGATATTTGCCTGAAACTGAAGAGCAATGCCTTCGATACCCGAAACCGGTTCGACAATGGCGATTACGGCAGAGAGATTCACTTTTCCACCCTCTTTTTTATCCATAGGAGCGAAATCGAAGGTCGTCGTTGCCGTGGCATCGGCAGTTCCCGGGAGAATTATGTTTTGAGGCTCGCCCGTCCACTGGCCATAGATGCGCTGGTTTTGGGAGCACGAAGATACTGCGGCAGTAATGCCAAGGGCAGAGATAACTGCAAAGAAACTTGTTGTTAAAGCTTTCATAATAGCATTTAGTGAAAAGATTATATGTTCTAAACACTCAATGCTGTAAGAAAGTTTAGAGCCGGCTCTTATTTTGGCCTTTGATTTTCAGGCAAAGCCGATGCAATTGCATTCTGTGACTGTGCCATAAGCTGTGCAAGGTCGTGACGGCCACCTTCGGGAGCTTCGATGGGACGATGGATTGTTAGAATAATCTTGCCCCACTTGGGAAGTTTGTTCTTGCGAGGCATCACACTGTAGGAGCCATCGATTGTAATCGGCACAACAGGCAACCCGAATTCCATGGCAAGGGCATAAGCACCACGACGAAAAGCATGCATGCGACCGTCGAGCGTGCGCGAACCCTCGGGGAAAACGACCACCGACATGTTATGCGCCAATCTTTTCTCGGCTGTCGTCATGGTCTCGCGCACTGCCGAGGGCGATGAATTATCGACATAGATATGGCCAGACACCCGGCAGCTGTAGCCCACCAATGGGATGCGTTCGAGTGCTTTCTTCATCATCCAGCGGAAATTGTGGTTGAGATAACCATAGATTGCGAAAATATCGTAAGCACCCTGGTGGTTTGCCACAAAGACATAGGAACGTTTTTCTTTGATATTTTCACGTCCGCGAACCTCGACTTTGACCAGCGAAAGCCAACAGAAGATTTTGGCCCAGATATGTCCGGGCCAATACCCCATGCTTCGCGACATACCCATTGCGCTGAACACAATGGTCACTGTTGCGGCAACTATTGTGGCTACCAGCAACAGCGGCACGGCAATGATGAAAAAGTAGATGTAATACGCTATTTTTTTCATTGTTCTTGGGCTTTGTCAGCAGCAAGGGGATTCCAACCTTGGGCTTTGAGAGGAATCTCGGCACCATCGCGTGTCACGAGAGCACAACCAAGTTCAGGCTTGGTGATATAACCAATCACCTTTATTCCCTCGATGGCATTGACTTTATCGTGGTCGGTGAGAGGGACTGTGAAAAGAAGTTCATAGTCCTCACCACCATTAAGGGCGGCAGTAACGAGATTCATATTCAGTTCCTCGGCCATTACAGCTGTCTGATAGTCGATGGGGATGCGGTCTTCGTAGATTCGGCAGCCTGTGCCACTTTGTTTGCAGATGTGCATAATTTCGGACGACAAACCATCGCTTACATCAATCATCGAAGTGGGCAGGATTCCGTTTTGGGCAAGCAGGCGCACAATGTCGCGACGAGCTTCGGGTTTGAGCTGGCGTTCCACCAGATACTCTTTTCCGGCAAAGTCGGGCACAAAATCCTTCATGCCTTTAGAGGCCACTTTTTCACGTTCGAGAAGCTGGAGCCCCATATAGGCAGCTCCCAGGTCACCGCTGACGCACACCAGGTCGGTGTCCTTTGCACCATTGCGGCGCACCGCCTTTCCGGCCGGAGCTTCGCCAATGGCAGTTATTGAAATTACCAGACCTTGATGAGAGGCACACGTGTCGCCACCCACAATGTCCACTCCATATTCCTGACAAGCAATGCGCATGCCGGCATAGAGCTCTTGTATATGTTCAACGGTGAAGCGTTGCGAGATACCCAGCGACACAGTGATTTGGCGCGGAGTGCCGTTCATTGCATATATGTCGGAAAGATTAACCACCACGGCTTTGTAGCCCAAGTGTTTGAGAGGCACATATGTGAGGTCGAAGTGAACATTCTCCAGCAGCATGTCGGTTGTTACGAGAACCTCCGAGCCTTCGGAATATTTGAGGACGGCAGCATCATCGCCAATACCGACAGCTGTTGCCGAATTGGAGATTTCGAGCCCTTCGGTGAGACGGTCGATAAGACCGAACTCACCGAGGGTGGATATTTCTGTTTGACTCTGAGGCATATCAGCAGCGTTCTACCATTGCTTTGACAATAGCTTCGACCACAGGCTGGGCTTTGACAGCCGCTTTCTGCACCTCTTCGTGCGAAGGAACTTCGGTAATGTCTTTGCCGCCAAGGTCGGTGATGACCGAAATGCCGAAAACACGCATATCGGCATGGCGTGCCACAATTACTTCGGGCACAGTCGACATGCCCACGGCATCGCCGCCAATAACGCGGAAATATTCGTATTCGGCAGGAGTTTCAAAAGTCGGGCCCTGAGTTCCCACATACACGCCGTGCATCAGGCGCAGTTCTTTCTCCCGGGCAATGCTGTCGGCAAGAGCAATAAGTTTTTTATCGTAAGGCTCGGTCATTGCCGGGAAGCGCGGGCCGAGTTCATCGTAGTTCTTACCACGCAGAGGATTCTCGGGGAATAGGTTTATGTGGTCGGTAATTACCATCACATCACCGACACGGAATTCCTTGTTCATGCCACCTGCGGCATTGCTCACAAAGAGTGTTTCTACCCCAAGGGCCTTGAACACACGCACTGGGAAAGTGACCGTCTTCATGTCGTAGCCTTCGTAGAAGTGGAAGCGTCCCTGCATGGCCATGACACGCCGACCTCCCATGTTGCCGAAAATGAGGTTGCCGCTGTGTCCCTGAACCGTCGAAACGGGGAAATTGGGTATTTCGGAGTATGGAATGAAGAGTTTGTCTTCGATGTGGTCTACCAGATTGCCAAGTCCGGTGCCGAGGATGATAGCAATTTTGGGCATTTCACCGCCGCGCTGGCGAAGATAGTCGGCTGTTTGTTTGATTTTTTCGAGCATGGTATGCGTTTTTTGTTTGTTATGCAATTTGATAAACGAAAAAAAAGGTCATTGGGTTTCAACATGTGCGCTCGTGCAGCAGCTTGTCGATGGTTTCCTCGAACGTAGGCCCTTCGCGTGAATAGTCAAACTCTATTTTGATTGGCAGGAAAAACGTTACCGCCTTGAGTTCGTGGGGAAAATAAGGATTGGTGGTTAGACGGACAGCATCTTTCTCTGTGGTGACAATAAATCGGCGATTGCCCTGCATCTGGTCGTAGCGCTGAAGGATATACTCCAAGTCTTTCTTGGTGTACTGATGATGGTCGGGAAAGACATCGACCTTAACTTTGACACCGAAAGCCCTGATTTGTTTCACAAAAGGCTTTGGATTACCAATGCCGGCCACCACAAGCAACGTATCGCCCTGTCCCAGCCAGTCGAGGTATGGCACCGAGCTCACCATGTCAGGAAACACGGGCTGCAATGGCAGATAGGCAAAACGAGAGAAAAACATGTATTGATAGGGCTGCAGGCCATACTTATTTATTTCGTCGCGGAAAGCCCAAGGTGTAAGCTGCCTGGGACATTTGCTTATAACGAGCATGTCGGCACGGTTGATGCCGCGCCGAGGTTCGCGCAGCCGTCCATAAGGCAGCATCGAATCTTCGTAGATAGGACGCGAGTATTCGCTCACAACAATAGAAATCGTTGGCTTGACATATCGGTGCTGGAAAGCGTCGTCAAGAATTATTATGTCGATTTTGGGGTCGATACGAGTCAGTTCTTTAATTCCGGACACACGGTCCTCGCACACTGCCACAACAACCTTTCCCTCGAATTTATTGTAGACTTGGAACGACTCGTCGCCAATGTCGGAAGGAGTGGAATGACGTCCGGCCATGACAAAACCCGATGTCTTGCGACGGTAGCCACGGCTGAGAGAAGCAACCCTCATTCCACGGTTGAGGCAATGCTCAATGATATATTCCACCAATGGAGTTTTCCCTGTTCCGCCCACGGCAATATTGCCCACAGCAATGGTAGGCACATCGAATTCGACCTCTTTGAGAAGACTCCAGTCGAAGAACTTGTTGCGCATATATGTGGCTGCCCCATAGAGTTTGGAACATGGCAGGAGAAAAATCTTGGCCGCAAGACCGCGCGATTTCATAATTACAAACTGATAGTTATTTGATGATTACATCCTCCATCCGAGCCTGGACAGGCGAGGATTTGAAAATACGGTCGATAAAAATCTTTTCGCGGAGTTCTTCCAACGCTTTACTGTCGGTCGACAAATCAGAGAAATCTCCCGACTGCTTGATGATTTTCTCCCACATCTTCTCTTCAAGAAGAGGATACTCAACAACTTCGGAGGATTTCATTCCCATTTTATGAGCCATGTCGGAAATGCACATATCAAGGCTTCCCAATTCGTCTACAAGGCCGAGTTTGAGAGCATCGGAGCCAATCCACACGCGGCCTTCGGCAATTTTCTTGACATCGTCCTGCGTCATGTCGCGGCCGGCAGCCACACGACTTGTAAAGAGGTCGTAGATATTCTCCACACTCTTCTGCATCACGGCATACTGGAATGGAGTCATAGGCTCGAACACATCAATATTAATGTTTGGGTTGGTGGCCACGGTGCTGAAAGTGACACCAAGTTTGCCTGTTACCAGACCCGAGAGATCAGGAATCATGCCAAACACACCGATAGAACCGGTAATGGTGGTGCGGTCGGCATAGATTCGGTCGGCACCGCAACTGATGTAATATCCGCCGGAAGCTGCCACTTCGCCCATCGACACATAGAAGGGCTTGGCTTGTTCTTTAAAGTACTCAAGGGCTGCCCAAATCTGCTCGGAGGCAAAAGCACTTCCGCCGGGCGAGTTGACACGCATCACAAGGGCACAGACATTGTCGTCGTTAGCAAGGTCTATGATTTCCTTGGCAAGTTTGGAGCCAACGATGCCTTCATTGCCACTGTCGCTGATTTCACCAAGGGCATAGAGAACTGCAATGTGACGGTCCTTGGGCACTATGGTTTCGAGAATGTCGGACGAGGCAAGATAGTCGGCCGGCGAAATAAGATTGAGGTCATTGTCATGCTCAATGCCGCACAAGTCGCGAAGCATATCCTCGCTCTGGCGGGCATAGAGCAAAGTATCGGCAAGGTTGGTCCGCAGAAAGAACTCCGGCTTATTGCTGAAGATGAGCTTCGAGGCCATTGTACGAATTGAGTCCTCCGGGATGTTGCGGTTGCAGGCAATGGTCTGCGAAACATAGTTCCAGATGGTGTCGCAGTACTGCTGCATCTGCTGGCGAGCGGGTTCGCTCATGCTTTTGAGAATATATGGTTCAACGGCGCTCTTATATGTTCCCACCTTGATTATCTGCATTTTGATGCCTAGTTTATCGAGCAAGCCGGTGAAGAACGGCACCATGCCACCGACACCGTGTATGTCGATTGAACCTATTGGGTTGAGCACGAGATAATCGGCCGTTGTAGCCACCAGATAGTCGCCCTGGGCATAGCTGTCGGAATAGGCATATACAAATTTGCCACTTTCTTTAAATTCATTGATTGCCTCAATAAGCTCCTGCCTTGAAGCCGAACCCATCGACGAACCTTTGCAGTCGAGGAAAAGACCGTCGATTTTGTCGTCGGCGGCAGCAGATTTGAGCGAACGTATCATATCATCGAGTGTCGGGGCTTTGCTCTGCTCCTGCTGCATTAATTGCATAAAAGATATTGGCTGCTGACGATCGGCCACAGTGCCGTCGAGATTGAAATAGAGCAAGGAATGACCTTTGATTTCGGTTTTTACTTCCGAGCTCATGGATATGCCCATATAGATAAGACCTCCAATCAAAGCGAAGCCGATTAGAAACAAGGAAATCCACAAGCCGGCCATAGTGCCGAGCATGGAGATAAAAAAGCGTTTTAACATGATGATATGATTGCTTTATATAAATGTCTATAGATGCACAAAGTTAATACTTAATTCCTGAACTACCAAGAGTAAACAAAGCCTACTTTCGATAATTGCCCTGCGATGGGGGGCTGTAGTTTGTAGAGGGCAATGCGTCCGTGGTCCACAAAGGGGAAGCGGTCGGTGAGTGCGGAAAAGATTAGGGCCACGGCATGTTCGAGAAGCTTGCACGGTTCGAGCATGCACTGCCGGGCAATTTCCACAACCTCGGCATAGTTGATGGTCTGCTCCAGATTGTCGGTGTTCATGGCCTTTGCCGCCGGGAAATTGAGGTCGATGTCAATCTCGAATTCATTACCCACTTTTTGTTCTATATCGGCCACGCCATGACGTGCAAACAGACGAAGGCCCACCACCTTGACGGTGCCTCGTGCCTGGGGTTTGACAATATCGTCCATGGCGTGTCAGCGACGGCGTTGTTTGCGGTTTTTCTTGCGGTTGCCCACTTTTTCCTGCTGCGGATGTGCGGACTTCTTTGCTGCAAGCTGTGCTGGCGACTTTGCCGGATGTTTATCGTCGACAAGGGCGAAGTCGAGTTGTTTTTTCTGCAGGTCGGCACGCGCCACCTGCACCTGCACTTTGTCGCCCAGACGGTAGCGGTGATTGAACTGACGGCCAACGAGGCTATAGTTGCGGGCATCAAAGTCGTAGTAGTCGTCGGCAAGGTCGCGGACGGGCACCAGGCCTTCGCACTTGTTGTCGTCGAGTTCGACATACAGCCCCCATTCGGTCACGCCTGAAATCATGCCGGTGAACACGTCGCCGAGTTTGTCAGCCATATATTCGACCTGCTTATATTTGATTGAAGCTCGTTCGGCAGTGGCTGCGAGATATTCCATGTCGGACGAATGCTTACATTCGTCCTCAAGTTTCTGCAGGTTGACGCTGCGGCCACCGTTCATATATCGGTCGAGCAGACGATGAACCATCATGTCCGGATAACGGCGTATCGGCGAGGTAAAGTGGGTGTAGAAGTCGAAGCCGAGACCGTAGTGCCCTATATTCTTGGTGGTGTAGACGGCCTTTGCCATGCAGCGGACAGCCAGCACCGAAAGAAGATTTTCTTCGGGTTTTTCCTTGACATCCTGAAGCATTTTGTTGAGCGAGCGGTTGATTTCGCGCGGAGTGCCCGTGGTTTTAAGTTTGTAACCGAAAACCTTTGCAAGCGTGGCCAGATCGGCAAGGCGTTCGGCATCGGGAGCATCGTGCACACGATAGACAAATGCCTTGGCTTTCTTGCGTTTAGGGACAAGGCCTATGGTTGAGGCCACAGTTTTGTTGGCCAGGAGCATGAATTCCTCAATGAGTTTATTGGCATCTTTCGATTCCTTGAAGAACACGTCCACCGGATGGCCGTTTTCGTCAATATCGAAACGCACCTCGACACGGTCGAAATCCACCGATGAATTTTCGAAACGGGCGGCACGCAGCTTCTTTGCCAGGCTGTCGAGAGCAAGGATTTCCTCGGCATAGTCGCCCTTGCCGGTCTCGATTATTTCTTGAGCTTCCTCATAGGTGAAACGACGGTCGGAGCGCGTCACAGTGCGTGCAATATGGTGGCTCTTTAGCTTGCCGTCTTTGTCGAACTCAAACATCACCGAGAATGTGAGCTTGTCTTCGTCGGGACGCAGGGAGCAAATGCCGTTGCTCAGATGTTCAGGCAACATGGGCACCACACGGTCCACAAGATAGATGCTGGTGGCGCGTTCGCGGGCCTCGCGATCTATGATGGTGTCGGGGCGGACATAGTAGGTGACATCGGCAATGTGCACGCCCACTTCCACATTGCCGTCGGGGAGCTTGCGGAAGGACAGGGCATCATCGAAATCCTTGGCATCCTTTGGGTCGATGGTGAATGTGGTTACACCGCGCATGTCCTCGCGCCGAGCCACTACTTCGGGCGTAATACCGGCATCGATGCGCGCTGCTGCCTTTTCCACACTTTCGGGGTAGCGGTAGGGAAGGCCGAATTCGGCAAGAATTGCATGGATTTCGGCATTGTTTTCGCCCGCAGTGCCCAGAATATCAATCACCTCGCCCTGCGGATTCTTGGCATCATCGGGCCAGTTGGAGATTCTCACCACAGCCTTATCGCCGGTCTTGCCGCCTTTTAGCTTGCTTTTGGGAATAAATATGTCTGTAGCGAGGTATTTGGAATCGGTGAGCAGATAAGCAAAATGTTTGTCGACTTTGAGAGTGCCGATAAACGTCTGGTCTTTCTTCTCGAGGATTTCCACCACTTCGGCTTCGGGCTCTCGACCGCGGACACGGGCAGCAATGGCAACTTCCACACGGTCGCCGTTTAGGGCGTGCATGGAGTTACGCTCGGCCACAAAGATTTCCTGTTTGTCATCGTCGATAATCACGCTGTTCTTGCCGTTGGAACGACGCGAGAATATACCCGTGGCAGTGACTGAACGTCTCGGGGCCATATACCGTCCGGGCGAGGTTTCGTCTATGACACCGTCGAAAGCCAGCTCGGCAAGATAGAGAGCTATGGCGCGTTGAGCTGCGGCCGATTTTTCGTCGATAGCCGTAGAAATCTGCTTGTAATTGAACGAGCTGTTGTTGCTCGATGCTATATATTGGTCGACAGCTGCCCTGAGGGTGCTCCCGTTTTTTTTGCTGGTTTTCTTTGCCATGTTGAGGAAATAAAGTTGAAACGTAGAAGTCGCCGGACATGTACAAAACACGTCCGGCGGCCAAAATGTTTGTTACGCGTCGATATTTGCGTATGTAGCGTTTGATTCGATAAAGTCGCGCCGCGGCCCCACGTCCTCGCCCATGAGCATTGAGAAAATGCGGTCGGCTTCAGCGGCATCGCTGATATTGACTTGCTTGAGAATACGGTGTTCAGGTGACATTGTGGTGTAGCGCAGCTCGTCGTCGGACATTTCGCCCAGACCTTTGTAGCGTTGCACCGATGTGCGTTCGCCATACTTGCTGATGAATTGCTGCACCTGCATGTCGTTCCAGCAGTACTCCTCGTTTTTGCCCATCTTGCACTTGTAGAGTGGCGGCGAGGCCAGGAAGAGGTAGCCCTGTTCGATGAGCGGGCGCATGCGTCGGAAGAAGAATGTCATCAGCAGAGTGGCGATGTGCGCGCCGTCGACATCGGCATCAGTCATTATGATGATTTTGTGATATGCCAGCTTCGATAAGTTGGGAGCCTTGGGGTCTTCTTCGGTGCCTATGGTCACGCGAAGAGCACGAAAAAGACTCGTAATTTCCTGATTGTCGAAGATTCGGTGTTCCATGGCTTTCTCCACGTTGAGGATTTTGCCTCGCAAAGGAAGAACAGCCTGGAAACGACGGTCGCGGGCCTGCTTGGCTGTGCCACCGGCCGAGTCACCTTCGACAAGGAAAAGCTCGCAATCTTCGGCTGTGCGGCTGGAGCAGTCTGTAAGTTTGCCGGGAAGACCGCCGCCAAAAAGGGGCGACTTGCGAAGCACCTTCTGACGAGCAGCAAGGGCTGCGTGACGCGCCTGGGCCGCAAGAACCACTTTTTCGACGATAAGTTTGGCCTCGCGGGGATTTTCTTCCAGATAGTTGCCCAAAGCCTCGCTCACCGACTGGGCCACGGCAGGCGCCACCTCGCTGTTGCCGAGCTTTGTCTTGGTCTGGCCTTCGAACTGAGGTTCGAGCACCTTGACGGAAATGACAGCGGTGAGGCCGTCGCGGAAGTCGTCGCCGGCAATTTCAACCTTGGCGTTTTTGAGAAGGTTATTGTCCTCGGCATATTTTTTCAATGTCCCAGTAAGGCCGCGGCGGAAACCCGTCAGGTGCGTACCGCCCTCGATGGTGTTGATGTTGTTTACAAACGAATAGATGTTCTCGTTTGAAGTGGTGTTGTAGGTCAAGGCAACCTCCACCGGGATGCCGCCACGCTCGGTATTGAGGTGAATCACATCGTTAATGAGCGATTCTTTGTTGGAGTCGATATATTCCACAAATTCGCGAAGGCCATTCTGGCTATAGAAGGTTTCGCGGCGTGGATTACCCTCGGAGTCAAGCTGGCGTTTGTCGGTGAGATGAAGGGTGATACCGGCATTGAGGAAGGCAAGGTCGCGCAGACGGTTGGCCAGTGTCGCATAGTCGTAGACCGTTACGGTGAATATGCTCGCATCGGGCTTGAAGGTGATGGTGGTGCCTGTTTGCTCGCTGTCGCCCACAACCATAAGCTCGGTGGTGGGCTTGCCGCACGAATACTCCTGGGCAAAAATCTTGCCGTTGCGGCGCACCTCGGCGCGAAGATAGGTCGACAAGGCATTGACGCACGAGACACCGACACCATGCAGACCGCCCGACACTTTATAGGAGCCCTTGTCGAACTTACCGCCCGCATGAAGCACGGTGAGCACCACTTCGAGCGCGCTCTTGTGCTCTTTCTCATGCATGTCCACCGGGATGCCGCGACCATCGTCGACAACGGTTATTGAATTGTCTTCGTTGATTGTTACGTTGATTTCTTTAGCGAATCCGGCAAGGGCCTCATCGATGGAGTTGTCCACAACTTCATAGACAAGATGATGGAGGCCCTTTTCAGAAATGTCGCCTATGTACATTGCCGGTCGTTTCCTGACGGCTTCCAGGCCCTCGAGGACCTGGATATTACTGGCACTGTATTCCTCTGTATTCTCTGCCATATTACTAATGGTGTTTTATTCTTTTTTAAGCACACAAAATTACAAAAAAAATTTGAGGTGGACAAATCTTTTTCCGACGTGATTATCCGGCCCTGTCACACACGCGCCATAAAGGCAGGACATGGGCCGGAACAGCCAGTCGCAGACAAACAAGCCAATTGTTTGGCCAAAAACTCCACTGTTATTTGCAAAAAAATTTGTAATTTTGCACCAAATATCACCACGCGGAGCCAAAACCGCGCATTTTCAACAACCAACAGCAAACAAATAAACAAACTATAACATGGCATTACAATGCGGAATTGTCGGGCTTCCTAATGTTGGGAAATCGACTTTGTTCAACTGCCTCTCCAACGCCAAGGCCCAGTCAGCCAACTTCCCTTTCTGCACCATCGAACCCAACGTGGGTGTAATAACCGTGCCCGACGACAGGCTCAACAAGCTTGTGGAAATGTGCAACCCGCGCTCCACAGTCCCTGCAACTGTAGAAATTGTCGACATCGCCGGCCTCGTAAAGGGAGCATCGAAAGGCGAAGGCCTTGGCAACAAATTCCTGGCCAACATCCGCGAAACAGATGCCATTATCCATGTGCTGCGCTGCTTCGACGATGACAACATTACACACGTCGACGGCAATGTCGACCCTGTGCGAGACAAGGAAATAATCGACCTCGAGCTACAAATCAAAGACCTCGAAACCGTAGAATCGCGAATTGCCAAAACTCAGAAACAAGCGCAGACCGGCGGCGACAAAGCGGCCAAAATGCAATATGAAGTCCTGGTAAAAGTGAAAGAAGCCCTCGACAAGGGCCTCCCGGCTCGTTCGGTGTCGTTCGACACCTTGGACGAACGCAAATACTTCCGCGAGCTCTTCCTGCTCACTGCCAAACCCGTTCTTTATGTATGCAACGTCGACGATGCCTCGGCCGCGAATGGAAACGCATATGTCGATGCCGTGCGCGAAGCAATCAAAAATGAAGGAGCGCAACTCCTCATTCTTGCCGCGCGCACCGAGAGCGAAATTGCCGAATTCGAAACATTTGAAGAACGGCAGGAGTTTCTGAACGAAATAGGGCTGACCGAATCGGGTGTCTCCCGCCTTATTCGCTCGGCCTATGCCCTGCTCGACCTTCAGACATATTTCACCGCCGGGCCCGACGAAGTTCGCGCATGGACCTTCCGCCGCGGCACCAAGGCCCCGCAGGCTGCCGGCATCATACACACCGATTTTGAAAAAGGATTTATACGCGCCGAAGTAATCAAATACGACGACTACGTGGCTCTCGGAGGCGAAACAGGCGTGCGAGAAGCCGGAAAAATGGCTGTCGAAGGAAAAGAATACGTTGTGTGCGACGGCGATATAATGCACTTCCGCTTCAACGTCTAAACCGCCATGATTCGTCATTTTGCCCTCATCTGTGCATGTGTGTTGTCGTTTATTTCGGCACAATGCCTCGCATCCCGAAATGACGATTCCGGGCACGTCTTCACCCTTGTGCTCGATGCCGGACACGGAGGTCACGACAACGGCTGCCGAGGCAAATCGCTGAAGGAAAAAGAAGTGGTGCTCGACGTGGTGAAAAAGGCCGGGAAAATAATAGCAAAAGAATTTGGCGACAAAGTGGACATTGTCTACACTCGCTCCAAAGACACATTTATACCCCTCGACCGACGTGCCGAAATTGCGAATGAAGCAAACGCCGACCTCTTTATTTCTGTCCACGTCAACTCGCTCGACCGACGCGCCAAAGGGCGCAAGACCATCAACGGAGCCTCGGTCTACACCGTGGGGCTCCACAAGAGCGACGCCAACCTTGCCGTGGCAATGCGCGAAAATTCCGTAATCGAGCTCGAAGAAGACTTCAGCGAAACATACCAGGGTTTCGACCCGAACCTTGCCGAATCATATATTGTGTTCGAACTGTCGCAGAACAGGCACATGGAACAAAGCATCAAGATGGCCTCGATGGTCAAAGACGAACTTGTGAAAACAGCCGGACGTGCCGACAAGGGTGTCCGACAGGCCGGATTCCTTGTCCTTTGGGCCACCCGCATGCCGGCAATTCTCATCGAGCTCGACTTTATGTGCAACCCGGGAGTAGAAAAATTCCTCGCCTCGCAAAAGGGCCGCGAAAAATGCGCAAAAGCCATTGCAAATGCTTTTGCCAAATATTACCGGCTAAACAGATACGGCACAGCAAACAACAACTAACAAACCGATAAAAGCACAAACGATGAATGTGTTAAAAAGAAAAGAACTATTAATCGGCGTTCTCGTACTGGTGGCGCTGCTCATCCTATTCTTCGGAATAAACTTCCTCAAAGGCGTCAACCTCTTCAAAGCCTCGAACTACTACTATGCCACATATAATGACGTGGCAGGACTGGCAACATCGGCCCCTGTCACTCTCAACGGCTACAAAGTGGGCGTTGTGCGCGGCATCGACTACGACTACAGCCGTCCGGGCAATGTGACTGTCGAAATCAGCGTAGACAAAGAACTCAAGCTTCCTAAAGGCTCTACAGCCACCGTGAACGTCGACATCCTCGGCACAGCCACTATTGTGCTCCGGCTCGACAATCCGGCAAACGGATTCTATCAGGTGGGCGACACTATTGCCTCAAATACCGACAAGGGCATGCTCGCGTCACTTTCCGAGGGTCTGCTTCCTTCTGTAGGCAGCATCATGACAAAGGTCGACACCCTCCTTTCGAGCCTGAATACTATTGCCGCCAACCCCTCGCTGGCAAAGAGCCTCAACCGCATGGACGACATCACACTCGAACTCAACCAATCGCTCCAAGCCCTCCACAAGGTCATTGCTCAGCTCGGCCCGGTAACAAAGGACGTAAAAAGCATTACATGCAACGTAGACACCATCACTGCCGACCTCGCCAAGGTGAGCGGAACCCTTTCTGAAGCTCCGGTCGACAGCATCATGTCCAATCTCGATGCAACCATCGCCAATCTCCACGCCCTTACCGACGAACTCAACAACCCCAATTCCACCATCGGCAAGCTAACCAAAGATCCGGCCCTCTACAACAGCCTGAACTCCACTGTCAGCTCACTCGATTCTCTGTTTGTCGACATCAAACGGAATCCGAAACGCTATGTCACAATCAAGATTTTTTAATTTAATCCATTTAAAATAACAAAATGCAGCCCGATGGGCTGCATTTTGTGTCTCAGACCAATCAATTAGACAACGATGGCTCGGTACAATAGGACCTCGCCTAAAATTATTCCAACTTTATCAGCCTGTCTTTTTGTTGATTAGCTCACATATCCACACTTTTTGATTAGTGTGTTAATAACTTTCATTTAAGATGCTGAACCATGCGCACTTAACTCAAAATTGAAATATCCAAAAAAAAATGCACTTGTTTAAATAATTTTTTTGACCGAATTTTGCATTCGTAAAACGACAGATTAATTCCCAAACGAGTAATGAACGCTACGCACCAAGAACTTTGGGCTCAATGTTGTCAGTTTATCAAAGACAACATCTCGGCCCAGCAATTCGACACCTGGTTCCGCGACATAACATGCGAAAGTTATGCCGACGGCAAGCTGGTGCTCATGGTGCAGTCGTCGTTCTTTGTCGACCTGCTGGAAGAACGCTTCCAGCCCGTCCTCCGCGCAGCCATCAAGAAAATCTTTGGCGAAGGCGTGCAGCTCTTCTATCGCTTCCGCATGGACCAGGGCGCACCCTCCACCAGTCTGCAGAAAAGTGCCGGTCCTTCGCCCACTATTCTTGCTCAAAGCAAGGCTCAGCCCGCCAACCCGTTCCAGGCAACAGACCAGCGCGATTTCGACCCGCAGCTCAACCCTCGTTATACATTTGAGAACTATTGTCCGGGCGACAGCAACAAAATTGCACGTTCCATTGGCGAAGCCATTGCAAACAATCCATCGCTGAAAACTTTCAACCCATTGTTTGTCTTCGGTCCGTCGGGCGTTGGCAAGACACACCTCATTCAGGCCATAGGCATTCGTATCAAGGAAAACAATCCTAAAGCCCGTGTGCTGTATGTTACTGCCCGCCTATTCCAAAGCCAATACACTGCCGCTGCCTCGCGCGACATAAACAGTTTCTTCCATTTCTACCAGAGCATCGACACCCTGATTATCGATGATATTCAGGACCTGCAGAACATGCCCGGCACTCAAAACACGTTCTTCCATATCTTCAACCACCTGCACCAGCACGACCGACAGATTATAATGTCGAGCGACTGTGCTCCCAGCGAAATGGAAGGTTTCGAAGCCAGACTTCTCAACCGATTCAAATGGGGCATGCAGGTAGAACTCGAACGGCCCGACATTGCGCTGCGACGGAGCGTGCTCAAACTTAAAACCGAGCAAGACGGTCTGTGCATCCCGCCCGATGTTGCCGAATTTATTGCTTCGAACGTTACTCAGAGCGTGCGCGAACTCGAAGGAATCGTGGTTTCGCTCCTTGCTCACGCCACAGTTCTGAACCGTGACATCTCGCTCGACCTCGCGCGCCGAGTTATGGCTAACGCTATCAAAATCAAACGCTCGCAAGTCAATTTCGAGATGGTGTGCGAAGCTGTAGCCTCCTACTACAATATCACCACCGACCTGCTGTTTACAAAAACACGCAAACGCGAAGTTTCGGATGCTCGGCAAGTGGTGATGTATCTGGCAAAAAAACTCGCCAAAATGTCGTTCAAGGCAATTGGCCACAAGCTCGACCGAACACACGCAACGGTACTATATGCATGCAACAGTATCGAAGACCGCATGCAGACCGAGAAGAAGCTTGCTGCAGACCTCGATGCAATCGAAGCATCGATCACGAAGTAGAAAACGCATTTTCCGTATATGAGTCCGTAGCAAAAACGGACTTTTTTTGTGAGCTATATTTTTAAAATATTTATTATGCTCAAATTTTATTTGAAATATTTTGTCTTAGATTTGCGCAACTGAGATTTTATTTCTAATTTTGCCATACATAAAAGCCTTTTCTAATATAAGATGTAAAATCACACAAATCTATGCCATTATCGACATTGCTCAACAAAGGCAACAAAAATGCCGAAGTGTCAAAGCATATCATATACCACTTTCTTCGCAAAGGCAACGACACCATAGCAAGCCTTGCAAACGAACTACGTCTCAGCGTGCCAACGGTCAGCAAATTGCTCGACGAAATGGCAGCCCATAACATTGTCAAAGAACAAGGCAAGCTCGAAGCATGCGGCGGACGACATCCCTCGCTCTATGGCCTCAATCCCGATGTGTGCTACTTTGCCGGAATTGACATGAAGGGCGACAGCCTCAGTCTGGCCATAACCGACATGTGCGGAAATGTAGTGGACAAAGAAGATGGAATTCATTATAAATTTGACAACAGCCCGGCCATGCTCGACAAGCTATGCTCTATAGTCAAGACATGGCTTGCAAAAGCCTCTATCCCTAAATCAAAAATTGCCCGGGCTTGCCTCAATATCTCGGGACGGGTTAATCCACACACAGGATACAGCTATAGCCGGTTCTGCTTCGACGAACGTCCCCTCACCGATGTCCTGACACAGAAAATCGGCATTGAAACTACAATTGAGAACGACACCCGCGCAATGGCCTATGGCGAGTATATGCTCCGGCAACCAAACTCCGAGAAAAACTTGTTATTTGTCAATGTGAGCCACGGCCTGGGCTTAGGTCTGATTATCGATGGCAAAATATACTACGGCAAATCGGGGTTCGCCGGCGAAATCGGACACGTGGTTACATACAACAACGAGGTTATATGCCACTGTGGCAAAAAAGGATGCCTCGAGACAGAAGCCTCTGGCAGCGCACTACTTCGCAAGCTGACCGAGAAACTCGATAACGGAGCAAATTCTGTAATTGCAGAGAGATACAAACAGAAAGGCTACGTGTCGCTGGACGATGTGTTAAAAGCCGTAAACCGTGAAGACCTGCTGTGCCTCGAACTCATCGAATATGTGGGGCTTGAACTGGGGCATTGGATTGCCGGGCTTATCAACATATTCAATCCGGAAACCGTAATTATAGGCGGCACTCTTGCCCAAACCGGCGACTACCTGCTACAACCGATCAAAGTGACAATGCAACGCTTCTCGCTGAGCCTTGTCAACAACGACACTCGTGTGGAACTGTCGCAACTGGGACACGATGCCGGCGTTCTCGGAGCTTGTGCCATTGCACGCAACCGCATGTTCGACAAAGACTATTAACATCCTTTTTTTATTCTATAAACATCTATTTTCTCTATTTTTTTACCATTCTGCTTTACAACACTTAGATACTGCCATGTTCAAAAGAGTTGTAATTCTACTGTCCATCATCACACCTCTCCATAAAAGCCTCCTGGGCAAAAACGCCAGTCGTCACCACCGCCAACGCCCAGGGCAAATGGTCTGCCGCTCTCGCAACTCCTGCTGCCGGAGGGCCCTATTCTATCAGCATCAAGGGCGACGGCTCAAAAGAAAAAGGCTCGGCTCAATATATACGGAGCAAAACCCACCCGCGAATTGCGACTTTATCAGCAGCCTAACGACTCTCTTTGCTGCCGGGGCTGCCATGCTCTTCATTGGCTTATGTTGGGAAGCATACGAAGGTGGAATCAAAAAAGACCCCGTAACCTTCAGCTACCTCTTCGTTACAGCCGGATTGTCGTTTATGACTCTTATCTTCTTCAGTATAATATGTGACTACTACCGCTGCCAACGGAGTACGGCCTTCCTTGTTCGCCCCGGACAAAACCCTATGATGGCCTATGTTGCCAACGACCTGCTAATATTCCCCATCCTGCAGATGACCGGAATCATAAACTTTTTCAGCATATTTGCCCATTCTCCTTTTGGTGCTTTCATGCAGGGTGTCGTGGCAACAGCCCTCGCGGTGGCTGTTACAATGCTTTTCACCCACATTCGTTGCATCTGGCGCACATAGCTATTAAACCGCTTATTAAAATGGAAAAAAAGTTGCTTATCTCTATAAAAGTGTCTACCTTTGTCAGACAAAACAGAAATTAACTTATGACAGACGACGATATCAAAAAGCTTCGCTGCGACACAGACGGCTTGTTGACCTACGAATATATGGCCAACCACATTGGCGAATGTGAGCCCGCCGACATGGAACTTCTCATCGAAAACATGTCGCGTGTCGACCGTTCGGGCCAATTCTTAGCAAGCGCCGCCCGTTATCTCAACGCTATCGACCCGGCAGCCTATGCTCCCGCCATCAAAGAACTTGTATCGCAAGCCATTGACAAAGACCGTGAACACGCATATCTGCCCGACCTTCTCCAAGGCCTCTACGGCGAAGACTACCAAGAACGCGCACAGGAACTTTGCGCGTGCGATGACAACTTCCGACGGATTTACAAACGTCTTTTTCCCACAACCATAATATGATTAGAATCAAAGCATTGGCCATGGCCGCCATATGCGCCGCCTCTTTGGGCGCATGCTCCGGGACCAAAGCAAGCCAAGAAAATGAATCAACAATGGAAACACCACAAGACACAACAAAAGTGAAAGTTGCCGTTGAAACCTCTGCAGGCAATTTCACTGTAATGCTCTATGGCGACACACCAAAACACCGCGACAACTTTGTGAAGCTCGTCAAAGAAGGCTATTATAACGGAACACTCTTCCACCGTGTTATAAACGAATTTATGGTGCAGGCCGGCGATCCCGATTCGCGAAATGCGAAACCCGGACAACAGCTCGGCATGGGCGGACCAGAATATAAAATCGATGCCGAAATCATTTTCCCTAAACATTTTCATAAACGCGGAGCTTTGGCTGCTGCACGTCAAGCCGACCAGGTTAACCCCTTGAAACAGTCTTCGGGCTCGCAATTCTACATTGTCACCGGCCAGAAACTCGACAGCGCATCCGTAGCACAGCTCGATGCAATGCAACAGAACAACCTCCGACAGAGCATTTTCAACCGCTTGGTGATGGCTAAGCGCGACAGCATCCAAAGCATGCAGCGCCGTGGCGACCATGCCGGCCTCAAAGCACTGCAAGACACCATCATCGCTCAAACCGAAACAGAAGCCGCCAAAAACACAACACCCCTCGTCACAGACGAGATGAAAAATGCATATACAACTGTCGGCGGCACACCACACCTCGACGGTCAGTACACCGTATTCGGCGAAGTTGTCAGCGGAATGGACACTATCGACCGCATAGAAAAAACCGAAACCGACAACGCCGACCGCCCCAAAAACGACATCAAAATAATCTCTATGAAGATTGTCGAATGACGGCCCGAAACACCATCAATATAAACCGCGCTTCACTGCCCAACGGCCTCAGAATTGTGCACACGCTCATTCCCGACACGGCCATGGTGGCAGTGAACGTGCTTTATGACACCGGAACCCGCGACGAAAAACGCTCACTCACCGGCACAGCACACCTCTTTGAGCACCTAATGTTCGGCGGTTCTACCAACGCGCCAGCCTTCGATGCCGAACTCGAAGCCGCCGGAGGAAAAAGCAACGCCTGGACCAACTCAGACTTCACCAACTTCTACCTCACACTACCCCGCCAAAACATCGCTACAGCTTTCCACCTCGAAAGCGACCGCATGATTTCACCTCTATTGGGAAATGAAAACGTAGAAATTCAGAAAGCCGTCGTTATCGAGGAATTCAAGCAACAATGCCTCGACCGTCCCTATGGCGACTTGTTTCACCATCTCCGCCGCTTGTCCTACCAGCCGGAACATGCATATTCATGGCCCACTCTGGGTCTCACTCCCGACCATGTCGCAAAAACTACGGCCGAAGATGCTCGTGCATGGTTCGACACACACTACGGGCCAGACAAGGCCATCCTCGCCGTTGCCGGCAATATCGACTTCGACACCGTGCTGACCCTTGCCAACTATTGGTTTGCCGACATCCCAAGCCGAAACATTCCTCCACGCCGCATGCCATCACCGGGATTCCCGACTTCCGACATATTCGAAACTGTGCGAGCCGACGTGCCATATCCCCTGCTATATGTGGCAATCCCAATGAGTGCCTACGGAACTATAAGCTACCAAGCCGCCGATGCCATAACCGACCTCCTCAGCGCAGGACGTGCGGCTCGTTTCAACACCACCCTGCTCTACGGCGAAGGACACGGAATATTCAGTTCGGCCGAAGCTTCGATAATCGGCAGCGAACACGAAGGGCTCCTCCTCCTCAACGCCCGTCTTGCCGACAACAGCGACAAATCCATAGAACAAGCCCGAAATATGATGCTCGATCAAGCACGCCTCCTTGCAAAGCCTGGCAACATCGGCAACCACGAGCTTCAACGATGCTTCAACAACTACGAAGCAACATTCCATTTTTCAAACATCGACGCAACCAACCTCGCAGCAAACATCGCTATGGCCGAATATCATGGAGAAGACATCAACAGCATGGTGACACTGCGCCGCACTTTGAGCCCCGAAACTATTACCGCCGAAGCCGACCGCCTGTTCAACAACACGCCGACAATAACATTAGCCTACCGTCCCGAATGAAAATATCCGCACGCTTCAATATCTGCCTGTTCTTCATTGCCTTCGCCATTACATCATCTGCCAATCTCAACGACCTGAGACACCGCATCCAAAAAATTATCGGCAATCGCGATGTTGCCGTAGCCATTATATGTGCCAATGGCGACACCTTATCTATTCGAGGCGACGAACATCGCGAACTGGCAAGCGTGGCAAAATTTTTCAATGCCGCCGCATTATCGCACACAGTGCCATGGCAAACATTAGTTTCTGACAGCGTTGTCATTACACAACAAGACCTCCACAAAAACACATGGAGCCCGCTGCGGGCATCTGTCGACAAACTCCCCATAAGCTTGACTCCGGCAGTACTACTCGACTACAGCCTCAACATGAGCGACAACAATGCCGCCGACATCATCACCGACCGATACATCTCGCCCGCCAAAGCCGAAAGCGTAATTCGCAGCGTTTTTGGAATATCCAACTTTGCCCTCAGGCACAACGAAAACCAAATGCACGCCAACCCTTCGCTATCGGCCCTCAATTATTCCAGTGCTAAAGACGCAGCCAGACTAATATATAAATTCTTCACCTCCGACACAATTGCTGAAGCCACGCTCATAAAAGCAATCATGAGCCGCGACACTCCTTTTGGCAAAGACAGAATCCCAGCCGGAATAAAATCATCGTCGGCTAAAATTTTTCACAAAACAGGCTCCGGATTCAACAACGAAAAAGGACAGTCAAGCACCATCAACGACCTTGCATTCATCAGTTACCCTCGCAAAAACGGTTTCTCGTGCTATGCCCTCGCTGTTTTTGTCAAAAACTTTGGCGAACACGATGCCGAAGCCGAAAAACTCATTGCCGACATCTCGGCCGAAGTATGGAATACAATAATTGTCGACGAAGTAGCCACTATGAACCACCAGGTCGACAATATTGGATTAAAGCAACATCTACCAGAAGCACCCTACACCAACGACGAATGGAAAGAAGCTATCTTTGGTGCAATTCTCGAAGCTGTACTCAACATTTAATCGCAATCTGACACCGGAATCTTGTCGATACGGCGTTGATGACGGCCGCCGTCAAAAGATGTTGAGAAAAAGGCATCCACAACTTCCAACGCTACAGCCGGGTCGATGAAACGTGCCGGCAGAACAAGCACATTGGCATCATTGTGACCTCGGGCCAATCTGGCCAATTCTGGTTCCCAGCAAAGAGCCGCACGTATCCCCTGGTGCTTGTTGAGCGACATACCTATCCCGTTGCCGGTGCCACAAATCGCAATCGCGGGATATACCCTGCCAGCCTCAACGGCAAAAGCGCAAGGATGGGCATAATCGGGATAGTCGCAGCTTTCGGCACTGTACGTACCAAAATCTTCAAAAGACACACCGTGCGATTCGAGATAACCCTCGATAATACTTTTAAGTTCGAATCCTGCATGGTCGCTGCATAAACCCACAGGAACGCCTTCTTTTAATATGCTCATAATCAATACGTTTTAAAATTCACCTGAAATTTTCTACAAAAATAGCAAAAAAAATCAGCCCAACATGCATTTATATTCAAAAAATCTTCGTACCTTTGCAGTGCAAAACGATAAAGGCCCTACCAAGCCAAGTATCAATGCCCAGGTGGCGGAATGGTAGACGCGCTCGTTTCAGGTGCGAGTGCTGCGAG
>CAJUAR010000016.1 GCA_910584495.1 uncultured Muribaculaceae bacterium | reverse complement strand
TTGCGCATGCCGTAACGTTCGGAAGCAAAAGCGAGAGCCTTGCCGTCCATAATCCACCGCGGTCCTTCGTCGAAGTAGCCGCTGTTGGTGATGTTGGTCATTTTTCCGTCAGCAACATTGATAATGGCAATGTCGGTATAAGGGTCGTGCTTGCGGTCGATGATTTCGAGGGCTATCCATTTGGAATCGGGCGACCAGGCATAGCCGAAACGGCCGTTTCGCTGCGGGAACTGCCTGCCGTCGGTGAGCATGCGTATTTTTTTGCTTTTGAGGTCCATCAGGCCCAGTTTGTTGCGGTCGGCAATAAATGCGAGTGTTTTGCCGTCGGGCGACACTTGAGGCACGGTGTAGTTGGTGCGGTCGTTGCCCAAAGGAAGCACCTTCTCCACATTCACCACCGTAGCGCGGGCCAGGTCGGGTTCGCCTTCGCGGGCCAAAGTGGCGCGGTATATAGCCGGGAATCCAGGTTCCTCCGAGCTGAAATAAAGAGTGCTGTCGTTAGCCCAGCTCAGCGAACGTTCGGCAGCGGGAGTGTCGGTAATCTGTTTGGTAGTGGCATAGTCGGTAGAAGTCACATATACATCGCCGCGATAGATGATGGCCACGTTCTTGCCGTTTGGCGATGCGGCGGCATCGGAGGGCGACGACGAGGCTGTGAGCTTGCGGTGCTGGTCAGGGAAATCGGCACGGATGTCGACAGGCACCTTCTGCGGCTTGCCACCGGGGGCAAGAGTGTAAAGTTCGCCGTCGTAAGTAAAGGCCAGCGTACCGTTTTTCGAACCTGAAAGGAAACGCACAGGATGCTCTTTGAAGTTGGTTATGGCCTTTGCCTGTGCGGGATTGGATGCCGGAGCAGCATAGACGTTGATTGACTTCTGCGGAGCTCGTTCGCTCAGGAAGTATATTGTTTCGCCACCGTCGACGGGATATAGATCTTCGCCCGGATTGACGACCACCTGCTCATGCTTGCCCGTGGCCGGGGTAAACCTCCATATGTCGCGTGTCACAGACGATGTGTGATGCTTGCGCCATATATCTTCAAAACCCTTGGTGTCCTGATAGAGGAAACTTTTGCCGTCGGGAGCCCACGAAATTTCCGAAACAGGCGTTGCTGCCACCTGCCGACGTGCGAGCGTCGAAGTATTGACGGCATACAGCTCTGTCATTCGTCCCGAGGGGAACACCACGCTTTCGGCCGGGTCCTGGATAACAGCACTGAAAAGCACTTCCTTTCCGTCGGGGGTGAAAGCCTGGGGCGTTTCAGAGGCAGAATTGAAAGTGAGACGTTTCCATTCGGCAGACGAGCCGTCGGCATTGGCCATGAACACATCGAAGTTTCCGAAACGGTCCGAAGCAAAGGCAAGTTTCTTGCCGTCGGGGCTCCACACGGGGGCTGTTTCGTAGGTCGGTTGCGAAGTGATGCGCACAGCGTCGCCGCCGGTGACAGGCACTGTGAAAATGTCGCCTTTATAAGTGAAAGCAATATTTTTGCCATCGGGCGAAATTTTGGCATCGCGCAGCCAAAGCGGGGCTGCAGACACCGACAAAGCCACAGCCATTCCAAATACAAATAGAGAAGGACGATATATAGACATAAGCGATTGGTTTTACGATTGATGTGCAAAGTTAAACAATATCTTGCTGATGTGCAAGAAAAAGCACAACAAGCCGCCGCGCACTATCCTCGATGCCGTTAGCCGGGCAACAAGCCAACCGCGGGAGGCGAGGACGCCTCCCACATAGTGCAATAGCCTCGCTGAATTCATTATGAAATACCTCCGAACTACAATAACGGCCACGGGAGTGCCCGTGGCCGTGGTTAGGAATTTAAAAACTTTTTTTTATTTAACTGCGACTTTCTCTACGAGTTTGCCCTGGCGGACAATGTAGATGCCGGGGGTGAGGCCGTTGAGGCTTTCGCCCATCAGCATGCCGTTGAGATTGTAGACTTCGACTGGCTCGCTGTAGTTTATCCTGTCATTGTCGTTGTCGACAACCACATCCTCGACGCCGGAATCGTTGACATTCACCGTCACTTCAGCAACAGGACCGTCGGCATAGAGCGATTCGGCAATAATCTTGCAGCTTAGCATGTCCTGAGCTTCTTCAGCACCTCTCGACATGGGCATAATCTCGCCCAGGTCGGCATGGAGCGTAACAAGACCGTTCTTGTCGACAGTGGCAATCTCAGGATTGGTCGAGCGCCAGAACACCTGGGGCAGCGTCACGTCTTCGGGATAGAGAGTGGCTGTGAGCTGGAAAGTGTCGCCGGGCTTGCCGCTGATAGGTTTCCGGTCCATTTCTATGCCTGCGGGCTCGATCATCACATGTCCCTCGAACTGGAACCAGCAGAAGTCGGCATCATAGTATGCATCAGCGGCTGCCTGACCCTGTACATACAGCATGCCTGTATAGTTGCTAAAGGTGTTGTCGGAAGCGGCGGGAGGAGTCTGCGCCGTGATGCTGACGGTCTGTGCCGGGCAGCGGTCGAAAGCCTTCTCCCCGATTGTCGTGACATTGTGGCCCATGATAATCGAGGTCATATTGCTGTTGCCGGCGAATGCCTCTGCGCCGATGGTCTTTACCGATGGGGGCAGAACAACCTCCGTCAGAGCCGTGCAGCCGCTGAAAGCCTCGTCGCCGATAGCGGTGAGATTGTTGTCAAGCGTTATTTCAGAGAGCCTGGTACAGTTGGAGAACTGCTTGTCTTCTATTTTCTCCACAAGGTATCCCACCGTCAGTTTCTGAATGTCCTTAAAACCTACATATGAATAAATCGGTTCGTCACTACCCGAATTTTCTATCCCCTCGATGTTTTCAAAATAAGACCATATAGATGCTATACTATAAGCCTCCATGGCCGATTTGGGAACATATAGGGTAGCGGAAGTTCTTACAGTTCCCCAATCCTTAATAGTGGGAGGTGTAGGATTTCGACTGATGACGGTTTTGAGATTGCTCAGACCTGTATATAGATCGGCGCCGATTGATTTGACAGCTTCACCCAAGTCAAGAATTTCAAGAGAGGAGCAGAAGGCAAAGCTGCCGTCTCCGATAGTTGTAGTGGTGCTGGGAACGACGATTTCAACAATATTAGAGCATTCGATGAAGGCATTTCCCTCTATCTCGGTCACGGTGTAGATCTCGCCATTGTATTCGACAACGGAAGGAATGATGATTGAACCGCTCAAAGATTTGGAGTTGTTCTGCGATGCCACTTTGGCTGTGCGGTTTGATTCGCTTATTACGGAATAATTAAGTCCCATAAAGCTGAAAGCAAACGCCGATATGGGTGAAAATGCAAGAAGCAGAACCGCGGCCAACGCCGGAATTGCGTTGCAGTATTGTATTTTATTTCTTTTCATCATTCAAAAGTTAGAAAGTTTTGAATATAAATTGGCGTCCCATATAAAGCTCTTTAATGGCTACGCTTTCCCAATTTCCGACAAACAGGATCGTTTCGGAAGAATCGTCAATTATTAAGCGATTGAGCTTATTACCGTAGAATGCATATTCATCACATTCCTTAATGCCAGGGCCAATCTCAACCTCACGCAGATCGTTGCATCCTGCGAAGGCTTTGATTCCTACACTCAGCACTCCGTCATTGAGGGTAGCTGATTTTAGTTCTTTGCAGTTGTAGAATGCAAAAGGCTTAATTTCGCTAATATTCTCAGCCGTAAAATCTGTCACCTGTTCGTCATTGACAAACAAACCGGCTTCCCCTGAATGCAGGGGATTGGAATACGCGTTATCGAAGTCTATCCCACACCAAGCTGCAAGATTGGAAACATTCACCTTATAAACCGTAACATTACGGAATGCATTCTTTCCTATCGATCTAAGAGTGGACGGTATATAAATAGAATCAAAGGGTTGATTGTAGTCTTTGTAGTCTCGCTCAAACGCAGATTCTCCTATTGATTCAATACCTTCGTTCAGTGTAACCTTTTTCAGAAAGGTGAGACCAGCAAACGATCCGATTCCGATTGCACCCACCCCTTCTTGTAAAACCACTTCTTCAAGACCCGATTTAAAGAAAGCGTAATCACCGATAGTCTTAACCGTTCCAGGAATTGTTATTTTTTCCAATAAATTACAATAGGTGAATGCATAGTTGCCAATTGTTTCGACACCTTCGGGAATCTCCACATTTTTCAAAGGTCTACAGTCGTAAAAAGCATAATTGCCGATAGACTCGACGGTCGCAGGTAGTGTAAGCGTAGATATTCTTGTGCCTGCAAATGCGTAATCTCCTATTATTTTGGAGGCATTTCGAGAGTTGAAAGTCACAGTCTTGAGATCAGAACATTCTTTGAACGCTTGGAAGCCAATGCCGTAAACGGAATAGCGATAATTTGTGCCGTTTTCGCTTACGGTGAAGCGCTCGGGAATTGTGACTTCGGTCAACGATGAATAATCGCCTTGAACCACTACGGCTAAATTTTGGTCATCTTCTGTCTTGCCGGGGATAAGCCTATATCTCAGATTGCCAGTCTCGTATATTCGAGATGCGCTTTCAGAATCACCGATTCTGAGGTTTTCGAATAAGGACCAGTTAGAGATAATATAGTCAATGGCCCCTTCTTCCGGCACCGATAACACAGTAGTAGCATACAATCCTTCGAATGAGTTGTCTCCCATTACTGGCGGCTTTATAGTCGTAGCTTTAACCGAGGTTAGATTTTCGCAGCCGCTGAAAGCATAGTTGCTAATTGAGGCGACGGACTCGGGAATAATATATTCCCCTGCCAAGGAAAGAGGAGCAAAGTAGATGGCACTCTTCTCAGGTCCGTAAACAAAGCCATCTTCTATTAACGCGCCTTCCCTTGGATATTGAATTTGAGCACCCGTGCCGATTGAGCAGTTTAACCCGGAAGGATATGCCGATTTCTTAAGTCCAGACCAGGTGAACGCATCTTTGCCAACGGAGTTGACGGAGGGGGGGATGATCACCGATCTTAGATTTTCGCAGTTGTAGAACGCATATTCGCCAATTGAAAAGACCGACTCGGGTATAATATATTCCCCTTCCAAGGAAAGAGGCGCAAAGAGGATTGCTTTCCTCTCGGAGCCGTAAACAAAGCCATCTTCAATTATCGCGCCTTCCCTTGGATATTGAATTTTAGCACCCCGGTTGAATGGGCAGTTTAACCCGGAAGGATATGCCGATTTATCGAGGTAGAAACACCACTCGAACGCATCTTTGCCAACGGAGTTGACGGAGGGGGGGATGATCACCGATTTAAGGTTGCTATTGTAGAAAGATCGGTGGCCAATTTCGATGACGGTATACTCTACATCTCCGTCTTTTGCAATAGATGGAATCTCCAGTACTCCTGAAACGGAATTGCCCGGAGTAACCGTATAACCATCATAACTTCCTTTCTTTGTCATGCAGGTCTTGGCCTCCTCGTCAATGACGGTGTAGGTCAGCGTCTGCCCTTCGTACTCGTAGGTGAAGTCGCGAGCGATGCCCGGCAGTGCTATCAGCACTCCGAGCATGAAAAGTAAAATTTTTTTCATTGCTGTTTTGATTGATTTAATGTTTGTATTGTTTTCAGAATCCGAAGAATATCACGGCAGAGCCGTACGAGCGGTAATGTGTGCCGATGTATCGGTTTCGGATAGAAAGATTTGTTACGGGAACCGGAGAGAAGGTGTATCGACCTTTGTTATCGGAATCATCTGACGAAGGACGGAAAACTCCGTGCTTTTCAAAGATGTCCACTACGGTGCTGTTTTCAATAGCAAGGATATACCTCGCTTCGTTGGCTTTGGCAAGCTGCTCGTCGCTTAGGAGCCATGAGCGCCGGACGGCATCGTAAGTCAGCATTCCGTCTGCCTTGGTCTTTGTAATTACTACCCCGACAGCCTTTTCACTGGATGGAATAGAGTTCTCCATTTTCATTGTTGCCGCCGGGCCCACTCTTTGGCATTAGATTGGTTTATAAGAAAAAAGCGTGAGAGCCATACCTGATGCTCGTCCCGCCACACAAGGCCTTAGCATTGCCCATCACAGTGGAACGAGCAACGCGGAGCCTCACGCCGTATGATATGACGGCATGGAGTATGCTCGCGCATACACCTGTGCCGGTGCTTATCATACCCGAAAGGCGCCTATCGTTGCTATATCCTTGACTGTGATTGAAGTTGCTAAGTTCTGTGTGGCCAAGAACAAGCGCGATAAACGCTTTTTATATGTCTGTAGCACCCGCCGCTCGCCCATATCGGGCTCCGCAGCGATATACTGTTGCAAAGTTACAAATATTTTTTCAGCGGCACAAATTTTTTTAACGCCGGTTCGTGGCAGCCGGGCAACCAGCCAACCGCGGGAGGCGAGGACGCCTCCCCTCCATAATAAGAGCCGGCTTACTCTTCATTTTTCGGGAGCGGGACAAAATTATTTTGGCAGTTTAGATATTTTTTGCTATTTTTGGGCCGACAAAGTGCAATTACTTGTCGTAACCTTAATTATTAAGTTGTCCTATGGATATGCAAGATCCCTCTTTGGCACCCAACGGCGGGGAGGTCAAAGAACAAACTCTCAACGAAGCCCCGGCCAATGCCGAAGCTGTAGAACCCCAGGCCGCCCCCGCCGAAATTGCGGCAGAAAGCTTAGAAAGCATCAACCACGAAGACCCTGAAGAAGCGGCAGAAGAGCTAATGAGCGAAGCCGAGAACGAGGCCGACGAAAAGAACGGCCGACGTCTCGATTCCTACGAGGCCATACTCGAAGAAGCCCTCGTGCTGTTCGAAAAAGACCCTGCCGACATCGGAGCCGACGAATTGCGCCGTCTGCGCCAGCACTTCAACATTCTTCAAAAAAATACAGAAGCTGCCGAAGCCGAAGCCAAAGCAGCTGCCGAAAACGACGAAGAAAAAACTATAGACCCCAAAATCGAAGCCGACAAGCAAAAAGCAGCCGAACTATCGACAGTGCTCGAAAACCTGCGTGCAAAAAAAGCAGCTTGGACAGCAGCTCAGGAGGCACAGCGTGCAGCTAATCTTGAACGCAAAAACGCTATCATTGCCGAAATTCTGGCTTTGGCCGACGACACCGACAATGTGAACCGCACATTCCCGCGCTACCGCGAATTGCAGGACGAATTCAATTCTGCCGGCGATGTAGAGCCCACGGAAGAGACAGCCCTGTGGAAACGCTATCAGGATGCACGCGAGAAATACTCCGACAACCTTAAAATCAACAAAGAACTCCGCGACTACGACTTTAAGAAAAACCTCGCCGAGAAAGAACAGCTTCTGGACGAAGCACGCTCGCTTGTCAACGCCGACGACGTGATTTCGGCCTATCGCCGGCTGCAGGAACTCCACAACCGCTGGCGCCTCATCGGCCCGGTGGCAAAAGAATTGCGCGAAGAAATATGGGCCAGTTTCCGTGAAGCCTCGGCCGAAGTGAACAAGCGCTACCAGGCTTTCTTCGAAGAACGCAAAGCTCGCGAAGCCGAAAACGAACAAGCCAAGACCGCCTTGTGCGAACAAATAGAAGCCATCGACTTTACAAACCTCAAGACATTCGCAGCCTGGGACGAAACAACCAAGGCAATAATGGCCCTGCAAGAAGAATGGCGCAAGCTCGGTTTTGCGTCCAAGCGCATGAACCGCACCCTCTTTGCCCGCTTCCGCGGCGTATGCGATGCCTTCTTTGCCGCAAAAGCCGAATTTTTCCGCAACACACGCGAGGAACTCGCTGCCAACCTTGCCCACAAGCAACAGCTTGTCGAACAAGCCGAAGCCCTCAAAGACAGCACCGACTGGCGTGAAGCAACCGACCGTTTTGTGGCCATGCAGAAAGAATGGAAAACCATCGGAGCCATTCCAAAAAAATATAGCGATGCTCTGTGGAACCGTTTCACCACAGCGTGCGACTACTTCTTCGACCAAAAGAAGAAAGCCGGCAGCGGCACACGCCAGACCGAAATGGCCAACCTACAGGCCAAACGACAAATCATCGGCGAACTGTCGGCCCTGACAGCCGAAGGAGTGGAAAAAAACGATGCCGTTGCCGCCCTGCGGGAACTGCAGCAGCGCTGGCAGCAGACCGGACACGTGCCCTTCCGCGAAAAAGACAAGCTCTACGAGGCATACCGCGCAGCTGTCGATGCCGTCCGCAAGCAATTCGCCATTGCCGAATCGCGCGCACGCCGCGAACGCTTCGAAGCCAACATGAACCAGATGGAAGGCGACAGCGACAAACTCTTCAGCGAACGCAACCGTCTGACCCGTGCTCTCGAAAACCGACGCAACGACCTGCGCACCTACGAGAACAACCTCGGTTTCCTCAGTTCAAAGTCGAAAAGCGGCGATTCGCTGGTGCGCGACATGGAGCGCCGAATCGAACGCCTCAAGGCCGACATTGCCGAAATTCAGGAAAAAATCAACCTGATCGACGGCAAACTCTGAAACACAAACAAAGGGACGCACGGCCTATCCACAGACCGTGCGTCCCTTCACTACAACAGTACATGCTTTTTACCGTCAAGTTTATCCTGTCAGACTTGAATACCCAATTAACGTAACTGGCCGGTCAGTTACATTTTCTTATAGTTATCAAAGCCTCTTCTGATGACTCAAAGCGAACGAACGACTGCCCACGGCGGCTATATACCCTATCTTTTGCTCCTTGGCGACGCAATCGTTGTCAACATCGTTTTTCTTATAACCATCTTCGTTTTTCCATCGCTGAAGGACAATACGCGCATTCTGCGCGAACTATGGCTTTTGGTCGAGGTGGGCTTAGTGCCTATGTTAGGCATCATGCAACGCCTGCCGGTGCGCGGAGCAAAGATGGAGAACACGGTGAAAACAACTTTTTATGCCATAGGAGCCCACGCCCTGCTGTTTCTCTGCCTTCGCGGTTTTTTGGATATTGCCGAGATGTCCATTCGCTCCATAGTCTTTCTCTATGCCCTCATGGCCATTATCGAGCAAACATATCGAATCACGGCAGGATTGGTTCTCAAGCACTTTCGCCGAAAAGGCTATAACTTTGTTCGTGTGGCCATTATAGGCACCGGTCCTTCGGCAAGAAGGCTCTTTGATGCTCTGAAGCAGGATGCAGGTTTTGGCTTTCACGTCCTTGCGTTCTTCGACAACAATCCCTCCGACAATTTCAATCTTGGCAAGGTATATCCCATTTCCGTCCTGGAGCAATTTGTGAAAGAAAAGGATGTAAGGCAAATCTATTTCTCCCTGTCGGGCCATGACTGTGCCCTTGCCGATGCCATCAAGGTGGCCGACGACAACGTTGCCGAATTCATCTATGTGCCGCAGCTGCCTCACACCATGAACCGTCCTCTGCAGCTCATCTCCATCGGCCAGCAGCCCATGTTGCTGATGGGACGCAATCCTCTCAAACGCCCCATCAACCGTTTTATAAAACGAACATTCGACCTTACGTTTTCGGGCATATGTCTCATATTCTATCCACTGATTTACATTCCGGTTTCCATAATCATCAAACTGACATCGCCCGGCCCGGTATATTTCAAACAAGAACGAACCGGATATATGGGCAAGACTTTCAAGTGCTATAAGTTCCGCACAATGCACGTGAACAAAAACGCCGACACCTGCCAGGCCACAGAAAACGACCCCCGCAAAACCAAATTCGGTAATTTCCTACGCCGCACGTCTATCGACGAACTGCCGCAATTCATCAACGTTTTCAAAGGAGACATGTCCATTGTCGGCCCCCGGCCACACATGCTCAAACACACCACCGACTACACCCGTCTTGTGGACCACTACATGGTGCGACATGCCGTGAAACCGGGCATCACTGGCTGGGCTCAGGTCAACGGCTATCGAGGCATCACCGACCAGCTTTGGAAAATGGAGCGTCGGGTGGAGCACGATGTGTGGTACATCGAAAACTGGTCGTTCCTCCTCGACCTAAAAATTATTGTGCGAACAGTGATGAACGCCATTGCCGGTGAAAAAAACGCTTTCTGACCCCCTACTCTGCAATGCTTACAATCTATAAGGCCTCGGCCGGTTCGGGCAAGACCTTCAACCTTGCCTATGAATATCTGAAAATGCTCCTTGGCTACAAGGACAACGCCGGACACTACCATCTCTATACGCACAATGACAGCGGAGGGGCGCACCGTCACCGACACATTCTGGCCATTACTTTTACAAACGCCGCCACCGAAGAGATGAAATCGCGCATTGTGATGCAGCTCAACAACCTGCGGCTGCCCGATTCCGCCACAAGCACGCCCTACACAGCCATGCTTTGCAACGAATTCGGATGCAGTGCCGAACAGTTGCAGACTGCGGCAGAAGCGGCCTTGCACGATCTGCTCTTCGACTACGACGCTTTCAATGTGAGCACAATCGATTCGTTCTTTCAGGGAGTGATGCGCACATTCTCGCGCGAACTCGACCGACAAGGCGACTACGAACTGGCCATCGACAACAAAGATGTAATTGCCGGTGCCATTACACGCATGCTTGACCAGCTCAACTACGACCACTCGCCTCTGAATGCCCCACTCTACAAATGGATTGAAGAATATTCGCTCGAAAAGCTTGTCAATGGCGAACAGAGCAATTTCTTTAACCGTTCGTCGGGCATGCTCCGCTCGCTGGTCAAAGAAATGGAACGCGCATCGGACGAAACTTTCGCCATGCACGCCTCGGAAATGCGCCAATATTTCGCCCGGCCACAACTCTTCAGCAACTTTGTCAATTTTCTCAACGACAAAGTGAAACATTGCAGCGAATGTGCCGCTACCGCACAGCGGATCTTCGACATTCTCAGCAATGCCGGAATTGGGCATAATATAATTGCCGGCCCCCTGCTCTCCCGCTTGATGATGGCTGTCGATCCTCCCAAGAAAATTCCAAGCGATGCCCTCACTCCAAAATTTCTCTATGCCCAGGAGCTGGAACTGAAACATATCACCAAGAAAGATAATCTCAAAAATCCGGCTGTTGCCGCTGCTGCCGACGAAATTCTGCCGCTGGCCCAACTGTTCTGCAGCCAATTCGTGGACTTCATCTCAGAGCGAAAAGTGGCCGAGGCTCTTCTGCGTTCGGTCGGCTACCAGATTTTCATATCCATGGCACAGCGAAGCCTCGACGATTTTCTGCGCGAAAACAACACCGTGATGCTCTCAAGCACCGGCGAACTACTCAAACAGATTATCAACGAAGAAGAAATGCCATTCATCTACGAGCGCATGGGCATGCAGCTGGAACACTTGCTCATCGACGAATTCCAAGACACCTCACGCCTGCAGTGGAACAATCTCAAACCTCTTGTAGCCAACAGTCTGGCCAATGATTTCGACAACCTTATCATCGGCGACGAAAAACAATCAATCTACCGCTGGCGAAATTCAGACAGCGAACTGCTTGGCTCGCATGTGCAAACTGTCGATTTTCCTTCTCAGTACGTGGCTCGCGGCCACAACCCCAAGGACAACACCAATCATCGATCGGCAGGCGACATTGTGAGGTTCAACAACACACTTTTCAAGCTTTTAGGCTGTCGCTATCAAGCTTCGCACTACCGGAATGTGGTGCAGACACCATCCGACGGTCTTGCCTCGGTGCCGGCATTTGTCCACGTCGACTTCAACACCGACCGCGCCAAAGAAGACATCTACGAGCAAACCTGCTCCGAAATCTTGCGCCAACATGCCGACGGATACAGCTGGCGCGACATCCTTGTGCTGGTGCGAATCAACCAGGATGCCACCGACATTGTGAAGTATATCACCGAAAAACATCCCGAAATACGCCTTATCTCCTCCGAAGCTCTGCTGCTGAAAAACTCGCCGGCAGTGAGGGCGGTGGTAAGCATGCTCAAACTCATTTCTCGATCATACAAAGGCAAAAAAGTCACTCGCGACGACGACAGCCCCCAATATGCCACAAAAGCCGATATTGTGCTGATGGTCATGCGTTTCAACCACTACCTCTCGCTTGGCGAAGAGCCCTCGGAGGCCCTTGAGTTAGCCCTGGACGAAGGTGTGGATGCCGGAAAGAAACTCACCGACCAAATCCGGGATATAAAGGCTGAAAACCCCGCCAATCTTGTAGCCCTCGTCGAAGCAGTAATCGCACACAAACTTTCGCCTCAACAGCGACGCGAAGAATATGCCTACATCGCCGCTCTCCAAGACATTGTGATGGCTCATGCCGAAGGCCCCGAACCTTCGCTGTCGAAATTTCTCGCCGAGTACGACCTCAACGAAAACCGATGGGCCATCAAAGCCCCTGCTCACCTCGATGCCGTGCAAGTGATGACTGTCCACACGGCAAAAGGGCTCGAACGGGCTTGTGTTCACATCCCCATGGCCGACTGGACGGTGAAAGACGAAGTCAAAATGTGGGTGAAACTCACCGATAAACCATATTTCAAAGACACCACCCCTCCGCCAATCCTTCATTTGTCCGTCACTTCCAAATCGCCGCTGCGCAACGAAAAATATTCGCCTGTGGCACAAGAAGTTGAGCAAGCAAAAAAAGCCGAACAAATCGACAACCTCAATATCACTTATGTGGCATATACCCGTGCGTCGCGCGAACTCCACATCACCTTCAACACCACCAAAGGCATGGGGGGCGACGTGCTGGCTGCTGTCAAAGAAAGCAACGATGCCTCCGGCCCCCACACACTGGGCCTTGCTCAATTCTTCGACCCCCTTACCAACATCTTTGCCTTAGGCAGCCCCACCAAACCTCTGCAAAAAGCACCACCGGCCTCTAATGTGGTCGAAGCCGGTGAATACGGCGTGGATTTCCGAAGCGACATACGCCCATTGGTAAGCATCGACGACATGCTCGGCGACAGCATGGACATCGGGGGCGAAATCGACCCTGAGATTGTGGACAATACTTTTGGAGGCACCGAGGCAATGAGACTGGCCTCCCGGCGCGGCATGGACCTGCATGCCATTCTTGCCGGAGCACGCACCATCGACGACATCGAACGCTCGCTGCAACGTTTCTGTTCCCGAACAGGCCTCGACAGCATAGTGGCCGACGACTATCGCGCCGAACTCACTGCAGCCATAGCGGCCAATGCCGACCTTGTAAAACAATGGTTCGCACCCGACTGCAAAGTGTTTCCCGAACGCAGCATCTACGACAGTTCCACCGGCGAAACATTCCGTCCCGACCGCATTGTCCTCACACCTGAGGGCGAGTGCATAGTGGTCGACTATAAATTTACAACAGCTCCACGACCTTCGCACAAATGGCAGATTGAAAACTACGCCCGCCTCCTCAAAGAACTCGGCTACACGAAAATCCGCACCTATATATGGTACCCACTCCTCCGCAAAGTCGAATAACTAGCCGGGGCTGCCGGCCGGGGCTCCGCACTCGCTTTTGAAATTATTTTGAGGAAGACATGCGGCAGGATAAAGAAATTTAGCTAAATTTGCATTTTATTAGGTGCCACGACTACTGCCGAGGCACACTAAGAACACGAAACCAACGTTAATCTCGTATATGAAAATTAAAAGAATACTCACAGCAGCTGCGCTGTGCCTGACAGGCACAGCCGCTTCGTTGGCTTGCACCAGCCTTATTGCCACCCCCGGGGCCACCGAAAAAGGCAGCTCCATGGTGACTTATGCTGCCGACAGCCACACCCTCTATGGCGCTCTCTACCACCAGCCCGCCGCCGACCACCAGCCCGGCAGCATGCGACAGGTAGTGGAATGGGACACCGGCCGTCTCCTGGGCGAGATTCCCGAAGCTGCCCATACCTATGAAACCATAGGCAACATGAACGAACACGGCCTGACCATTGCCGAAAGCACATGGGGAGGACGCGAAGAGCTTGAGGGCTCCGGCCTTATCGACTACGGCTCGCTCATCTACATCACCCTCCAACGTGCCAAAACAGCACGCGAGGCAGTGGATGTGATGACCGACCTTGTCAATAAATACGGCTATGCCTCAAGCGGCGAATCGTTTTCCATCGCCGACGCCTCCGAAGTATGGATTATGGAAATGATTGGCAAAGGCAAAACCGACAAGGGCGCAGTGTGGGTTGCACGCCGTGTCCCCGACGGATATATCAGCGGACATGCCAACCACGCCCGCATCCATAAATTTCCTTTGAACGAAGCCTCAACACTATATTCGCCCGACGTTATATCCTTCGCCCGCAAACAAGGATATTTCAACGGCAAAGATAAAGACTTCGATTTTTCGAGAGCCTACGCCATTACCGACATTGGCGCAGTACGCGGCTGCGATGCCCGTGTGTGGAGCTACTTCCGCCGCTTTGCCGGAGCCGATGCCATGGACAAATACACCCCCTGGATTCTCAAAGCCGAAGGCGATCCTTTCCCTCTGTGGGTTAAACCGACTGAAAAGCTTACTGCCAACGATATGAAGTGGATGATGCGCGACCATTTCGAAGGCACATGCCTGGACATGACACAGGACATCGGTGCCGGGCCTTTCGACTGCCCATACCGCTGGCGTCCCATGACTTATAAAGTTGACGGAAAAGAATATACCCACGAACGCGCAATTGCCACACAACAGACAGGCTTCTCGTTTGTGGCCGACATGAACGCCGCACGCCATGATGCCATGAAGGGCATTCTATGGTTTGGTGTCGACGATGCCAATACCTGTGTCTACGTGCCTGTGTTCAACAGCACCACAACAGTGCCCAAGCCACTCGACGAAAAAACCGCCGACCTCTACACCCTGTCGTGGGATGCCATGTTCTGGGTCAACAATTTCGTTGCCAACCAGGCTTATAACCGTTATTCGCAGATGATTCCCGACATACGCCGCGTGCAGAACGGACTGGAAAGCGACATGGAAAATGCCGTTGCCCTTGCCGAGAAGACCGTCGATGGCATGAGCTACACCGATGCTCAACGCCACCTTGGCCACATCACCGACCAGTGGACCACCAAAGCTACGAGCGACTACAAGGACCTGGGCCAATACCTGTTTGTAAAATACCTCGACGGCAACATCAAGAAAGAAGAGAACGGAACCTTCAAACGCTCGGCCGACGGCATGCCCGTGCAACCCGTTTTCGGAGGTTATAACGACCGTTACTTCCGCTCTATCGTCGACGATGCAGGTGAGCGCCTCGAAGTTCCTGCTTCTCAACATTAAAACATAGAACACAACAAAAAACATATGGAAGAAATCAAACCAGGCAAATTCTTTGCCATCGCTTATAAACTATACCGCGTCAACGACGACGGCACCGAAACTCTTGTTCACGAAGTAACTGCCGACGACCCCGACACCGCCATCTGCGGTCTTTCGGCCGGATTTGTCGAAGCCCTCGAGGAAAACCTCATTGGCAAGAAAGTGGGCGACACCTTCGACTTCGTTGCCGAACCCGAAAAAGCTTTCGGACCATACAGCGATGAAGAAATCTACACCGTGCCTCGCGAACAGCTCAGCATCGACGGCAAATTCGACGCTTCCATGTTCAACAACGGTGCCGTTATTCCTCTGATGACACCCGACGGCTACCAGATTGCCGGCACTGTGCTTGGCATGAACGACGAAGGTGTGATTCTCGACCTCAACCACCCACTGGCCAAAAACAAAGTTCACTACCAAGGCAATGTGACCGAGGTGCGTCAGCCTACCGACGAAGAACTCCAGCCTGCCCACTCTTGCGGCAGTTGTGGCGGTGGCTGCTGCGGAGGCAACGAAGGAAGCTGCGACAGCAAAGGCTGCGGTGGCTGCTGCTAATCTCTGCTTCCAGCCATGCCTCAGCCAATCATCACCGCCCGCAACATCTGCAAGCGTTTCGGACAGCTCGAAGTGCTCAAAGGCATAGACATCGACATACAGCCCGGCATGGTCACAACCATCGTCGGGCCAAGCGGTGCCGGCAAGACTACCCTGCTCCAAATTTTGGGCACTTTGAGCCAGCCGGAAAGCGGAGGCACCCTCCGCTACGGCGATACCTCGCTATCGACCCTCAACGACAAACAGCTCTCGGCCTTCCGCAACCGCAACATCGGTTTCGTGTTCCAGTTCCACCAGCTGCTGCCCGAGTTCACTCTCGTCGAAAACGTGGCCATGCCAGCTCTTATTGGCGGCACCAGGCGCAAAGAAGCCTTCGAACGAGCTGCAGTCCTGCTCAGGCGGCTCGGCCTCGACAACAGAGCCAATCACAAGCCGGCCGAGCTCTCGGGCGGTGAATGTCAGCGAGCAGCCGTGGCCCGTGCCCTCGTCAACAACCCGGCTGTGGTGCTCGCCGACGAACCATCGGGCAGCCTCGACCTTGCCAACCGCGCAAAACTACACGAGCTGTTCTTCGAACTTCGCGACGAAATGAAAGCCACCTTTGCAATCGTCACCCACGATGAAAATCTTGCTGCCGACTCCGACATTATCGTGCGCATGGCCGATGGTCGAATATCAAATATAACACACAACAAGCTGAAATAGCTTACAACATTAAAGTACTATCAAACAATCTATTATGAAACTAAAAACATTCTTTCTCTCTCTGGTAGGCATCATTGCCCTTACCACCGCCTTCTCTTCGTGCAACTCCGAAAGCGACGACAACGGCAATTCAATCTACACCATCATTGCAACTTTCGAAAAGTCCAACGCCCAAGGCAGCGTATTCACCTACCGCAAAGAAGGCGACGAACCACTCATCACTCTCACTTCGACCCAGAGCATAAAAACAGATATGTTCAAAGAAGGCACACGTGTGCTCCTGCAGTTCGTCACCAACATACCCCCATATACCAGCGGCCCCATCCAGGTTCTTGGCGTAGCCAAAATCATAGGCAGCGGCGAACAGGCAACAATCTCTACAGCTGAAGCCACCAACGACTGGCACAGCGACGCTGTCGACATTCGCACACTATGGCGCACCGGCACTTATCTGGACATTGCTTTCATTGCACCCGTAGGAGTTACTGACTACTTCAAATTCTACCTCGACGAAGCTACCATTGGCACATCCAGCCCCGAATTCCACATCGTTCTCTCACAAGGCGGAAACATCGGAGGACAGCAGGGCCTCTACTACGCTTCTTATAGCATTGCCAACGTGTGGGACAATCCCGAAACCGACGAAATCAAGATAATTCTTCCCAATAAAACCATTACCACTATCAAAAAAAATTCGACAATAAAACCTATTACACCCGAACAATAATGGAAAACAATAACAAACCCCATCAGCAGGAACTCAAAATAGAACTCACTCCCGAAATCGCCGCAGGCCACTACTCAAACCTGGCCGTAATCTCGCACTCGCCCAATGAATTCTTCATGGACTTCATCGCAGTGTCGCCAAACATGCCCCAGGCACGCGTGCAGACCCGCGTTATCATGACCCCCGAAAACGCCAAGACACTGCTCTCGGCCCTGCAGGACAACATCAACCGCTACGAAGCCACATTCGGCACTATTCTGCGCAAGGCTCCCGTAAACGCTCCCAAAGGCAATGTAGGCGGCATTCCCAACCCTTTCCAAGCTTAAACCGACAATGAAAGAGCATCGGCTTTCAATCTATAACTCCCTCTCCCGCTGCAAAGAAACATTCAAGCCCATCAACGACAAATTGGTGGGCATGTATGTTTGCGGTCCTACAGTGTACGGCGACGGACATCTTGGCCACGCCAGGCCCGCGATAACATTCGATGTCGTTTTCCGCTACCTTACACACCTTGGCTACAAGGTGCGGTATGTGCGCAACATCACCGATGTGGGACATCTGGAACATGATGCCGACGAAGGCGAAGACAAAATTGCAAAAAAAGCCCGCCTCGAGCAACTCGAGCCTATGGAAGTTGTGCAGTTCTATCTCAACCGCTACCACGATGCCATGGCAGCCCTCAACGTCCTTCCTCCGTCAATCGAACCTCACGCTTCGGGACACATCATCGAACAAATCGAGTATATCAAAACTATTCTCGATGCCGGATATGCCTACGAAAGCGAAGGCAGCGTCTACTTCGACGTGCCGAAATTCAACCGCGACTACGGCTACGGACGTCTTTCGGGCCGCAACATCGACGAACTCCTTGCTACAACCCGCGAACTCGACGGACAGACCGAAAAGCGAAACCCCGCCGATTTCGCACTATGGAAAAAAGCCGCTCCTGAGCACATCATGCACTGGCCCTCGCCATGGAGCGAAGGTTTCCCGGGTTGGCATCTGGAGTGCTCGGTGATGAGTGAAAAATATCTCGGCACTCAATTCGATATCCACGGCGGAGGTATGGACCTCAAGTTCCCCCACCACGAATGTGAAATCGCCCAGTCGGTGGCCCACAACCACGCACAGGCCGTCCACTACTGGATGCACAACAACATGATTACCATCAACGGCAAAAAGATGGGAAAGTCGCTGGGCAACTTCATCACGCTTGAAGAATTCTTCACCGGCAAACACCAGCTCCTGGAGCAGGCCTATTCGCCGATGACCATTCGCTTCTTTATTCTTCAGGCACACTATCGCGGCACCGTCGACTTCAGCAACGAAGCCCTCAAATCGGCCGAAATAGCTCTCGGACGCATGCTCGACGGCTATCGCCGCCTGCAGGAGCTCAAGCCTTCCGACAAGTCGACCATCGACATCAGCACTCTCGAAAGCCGCGCCTACGAAGCCCTGGACGACGACTTCAACACGCCTGTGCTCATAGGCGTGCTCTTCGATGCCGTGCGCATCATCAACCAGGTCAAAGACCATGCTGCCACTGCCACACAGGCCGACATCGATGCCTTGAAGAAATTCATGGACACATTCCTGGTAGAAATCCTGGGAATACGCACCGAAGCCTCAGGCGACAGCGCCGAAGCCCTGCGGCCATACCACGAAGCTGTCGACCTGCTGCTGCAGATACGTGCCGAAGCTAAAGCTCGGAAAGACTGGGCAACCTCCGACCTTATCCGCGACCGCATGGCAGCCCTCGGTTTCACCGTCAAAGACACCAAGGACGGCGTCGAGTGGTCACTCTAAGCCCATCCGACCTACTCCAACAACAAAGGCTATGGTTCCCCACAGCCTTTGTTGTTTTTTCATAGACTTCGCTCTTCACATTGCAGCGAAATTGCTCGGCTCAACCACCCAGTCGGTAATGGTGCGTGGTCGATGAGCTAAAGGTTGTTCGCGCAGCAATGGGGCAATGGGGTACTTTTGGCATTTTTATTATGGAGGGGAGGCGTCCTCGCCTCCCACTTGCGAGCCTTTACCGAGCAAAACACTTTTAAATTGCGCCATGCCGGTAGCAGGGTAACCCTCCTTCCATGGTGGAAATGTTCGGCTCGTGGCAGCAGGGCAACCTTCCAACCGCGGAAGGCGAGGACGCCTCCCCTCCATAATAACTTCCCTTCTCACTCCATTCCGAAAGTGATAATATACGGTGGCAGGTCTGGGGAAGTATGACGGAACGGTGCAAGGATATGTTTTATCAGCCGACGTTGGCTCTTGTTGAAATTAATACTCATGATGCCTGATTTTACGGAATCAAAGTGTAACAATCGACAAAGACATTGTCCGCTGCCTCGGTTTTAAAAGAGAGGTTGCCGAGTTTATCGGCGCCCTTTTTTTTCGTTCGGTGTAACGTTTAAGTGCTTTTGATTGTCAATATAGTGACGACATCGAAAAAAAACAGTAATTTCACACGTATAATCATCAATTTATATGAGAACGATATTCAGAACCATAGCTTTAGCTCTTTTGCCGGTCTTTTGCGGCCTAACGGTTGAGGCAGCCAACATCACACCGAGCAAGAACTATATCACCAGCAAGGAGAAAGTCGGCAGCTTCAATGCCGTGCAAACCAGCACTTCCATCGACATATACTATTACCATGCCGTCGGCAAGCCTTCTGTCGAAGTCTATGCCCCCGACAATCTTATGCCTTATATCGAAGTAACGGTCAAAGGCTCGGAACTGGTGGTCAAATATAAGGAGAATATGAACATTAAGGGCATGCACAAATCTTTTGTCAAGGTCTCTGCTCCGGATGTTGCAAAATTCACCACAAGTTCGAGCGGCAACATTATTATCCGCAGCTCCATCAAGTTCTCCAACGAAGATGTGGAATTTAATATTCTCAGTGCCGGCGACATAAGTGCTGAAAATATCGAAGCCCGAAATATAAAATTGCGGACTAATTCGTCAGGCAACATCAATACGGGCCTGCTGCGTGCCGACAACGTATCCCTCCTGGTCAATTCGGCGGGCGACATAAGCACAAAAACTGTCACAGCCCGTAATCAGGCACGCCTCATCAGCAATTCGTCCGGAGACATCGAAATTCCCGAACTTGTAGCAGGACAAACGGCAGCATTAATCTCGAACTCGGCAGGAGAAATCGAAGTGGCTTCGCTCTCGACACCTACAGTATCAATCAATGCAAACTCATCGGGCGATGTGATTGTCAAATCGCTCGAAACCGACCATGTGCAGGCAGCAAGCAGCAGTGCCGGAGATGTGGAGATTGCGGGAATCTGCGCCACAGCCATGCTGACAGCCAAAAGCAGCGGCGATGTCGATGCTAAAAAGCTGAAAGCAAAAGATGTCCGAGCCACAGTCTACAGCTCGGGCGATATAAGCTGTTTCGCACTCAACAGCCTGACGGCTACCAGGAACGGAGGCGGCGAAATCCGCTATGCCGGAAATCCGACAAATGTAGTAATCAACAGCAAGCGCAAAGAAGGCGTCAGCCCTCTCTGAAAACCAAGCGACATGTCGGCAGCAATGACACGCAGCAGTTTCGAAAGCGAGGCCTCAAGGCTGCGCCCGGTGCTTCTGCACATTGCTGCATCGATTGTCGGCAACAGCGACGATGCTGCCGACGTGGTTCAGGAAACCCTACTCAAAATGTGGTTCCTGCGTCACCGCCTCGCCGATTATAACAGCTTCGATGCTCCTGCCCGCGTGATTGTCCGCAATCTGAGCATCAACTTCGTCCGACGCCGCGCCATCGGGCCCATTGCCACCGACAAGCTCCCCGAAAAGGCAGAGTGCGAACGCGACGAAAGCCTCTCCGACGAAATAACCGCCGCCTTGTGCGCCCTGCCCGACACCGAACAAGCAGTGCTGCGCATGAAGCACCTCGAAGGCTTCGAAACCGAAGAAATAGCGGCTCTGATTCATTCCACACCCGGCGCGGTGCGCACGGCTTTGTCGAGAGCAAGGCAACGCATCCGCGACATGTATAACCCATCCAAATGACTTATAGCCATGATAGTTATAAACGAAAATAATATCGAAGCATTGCTCGAAAAATTTTTCGATGGCAACACAACAAACGCCGAGGACCGAGCACTTGAAAAGTTTTTTTGCTCAGGAAACAATGTTCCCGAGCGATATAAGTGCTATTGCGACATGTTCGGATGGTATGCCTCGGGAATGGACAGCAAAAAACTACCCTCCGCAAGCTCTCAACCTAAGCATGTTTTTTTTCGCACCAAGACAGCAAGATGGTGGAGCTCTGTTGCCGCCCTTATAGCCCTTGCCGCCGCAATTGCCTGGCTTTCAACTTGGCAAAGCCATACTGACAATACTTTGCTCTATGCCGACAATTATATTGTCAGAGACGGACACACAATCACAGGCATGCCGGAAATCAAGGCCGACATCGATGCCTCGGTGATGGATGGCGACTGTCTTGAACACGAAATAGATATGGGTATTCGAATGTTGAACGACAAACTAAACGAAGAGTAATATATGAAAAGATTGACATTCTTCATGTTTGCACTTCTTGTGGCAGCCGCGCTAAGTGCCGAAGAATTCTGGTGCGAACAACTGGTGAATATGCTCATTAAAACACAGGGAATCGACAAAACTGTGGCAGTGAACCGCGATGCCGCTTCGCACGATATTACCAATGCCACATACGATTTTCGCTTCTCATCCAAAGACATCTACAATGTGGTTGAATCAAAAATCATCAATAATACGGCTACTTCGGAATTTTACTCTGAATCCGGGGAAAAAAGCGACAAAGTGTATCTGATCCGGACCATAAACAATGGTCGCAGATGGAGTTGCAAGCTTTGGAGACTTGGCAAGAACGAAAACCAGTTCCTTGTCAGAGTAAGCTTAGACAACGAGACCGACGAACCTGTAATATTCACGAAGAAACGCTCGTCTCGAACAGCCACTAAGAATCATATTCATTCCATCAACAATCCATCGACAGCCGACAAAGAAGCGGCAATCGATGCTCTCGACGAACAACTGCGCCTAGCCGCCGAAGCCAGAAAACGCAAACTCGCACGCTAATCAAGGTCGTGTCCGGTCATAGCGCACACGCAAGAATCGGACCATACGTTTTCGGCCGTCTCTATCATGTCGATGATAGTATATACGGGAAGGATGATACCCATCACGGCCACCGGAGCTCCCATGCCGGTCATAAGCGAAAGGGTCATAAAATAGCAGCCCATAGGAACTCCCGCATTGCCTATGGCAAAAATCACGGCAATGACTGTCCATGTGACCATGGTGGCAAAATCGATGCTCAGCCCTCCGTTTTGCAGCACGAAAAGCGATGTGACGGCAATGAATGCAGCACAGCCGTTCATATTGATGGTGGTGCAAAGAGGAAGCACAAATCGCGAAATTTTAGGGCTGATTCCCAGCCGCGTCTCTGCACTCTGCATCGTAACGGGCAGCGTTGCGGCCGAACTCTTGGTGAAGAGAGCCATCAGCACAGCCGGTACCATAGCCCTGAACACTTTCAATGGATTGAGTCCGCGTGCGAGCAAGAAAAGAGGGAGCACAAAGAGAATCTGGACGAAGTTGCCGCAAATAACAACTGCCACATATTTCCCTATAGTGTCCACCATCACTCCGCCCGAAGCCTGAGCCGAAAGTTGCTCGGCAAAAGCAAGAATGCCGAGCGGAAGAGTCCAGTTCAGACCTCGGATGAGAATAAACAACAATTCCTGAAGTCCTTCGAGGCCATGGGTGAGCACCTCTTTGCCCCTGTTCTGAGGCATGCGGGAGATTGCAAAGCCCACCGCAAAAGCGACAAGAAGAATAGACAGCACATTACCTTCGAGCATAGGCCTGAGAAAATTGTCGGGCACAACCGAAAGAAAATGGTCGGCAAGGGAGAAATTCTTCAGGTTCTCGGGCACGGCACCATTGTACGACAAAAGAAGTCCTGCCGGGAGCTTGCCGGGACGGATCACGGCATAGAACACAACTCCAACTATCGCGGCTGCGAGAGTCGTGAGCAAAGTGTAAACCACTGAGCGGCCGAAAATTCGACCCACTGTGCGGTCTTTGCCAAACGAGGCAAGAGTGGTGACTACCGCAAGTGCAATTGTGGGCACTGCAAGCGTCTGAAAAAGACGCGTATAGATTGTGGCTATCACATTGGCAACCTTGTCGATGGCTTCAACTTTCAATAGACCAAGAGCCAGACCGGCAACAAGAACACCAATCCATACAAAAAACTGGGTGCGGTTGAAACTTGTGGTGGTGTTCGGCCTTGCATCCGGTTCGGCTGCGAGGGACGAAGGGTTGACGTTCTTATTGCTGTGTGTTTCCATTTTTTGTGATGATTGCAAATGTGCACTATGTCAAACGGCTTGCCGAAGCGAGTTGTTCACTCGTAACACATGGTAAAATTACAAAAATATTCCAACAGCAGCAATAGATATCGTGATTTCGATAATTTCAAACACATTTCATTGCAGGATAAAAAAAATATCGCTAAATTTGCGAATCAGCATCTTGTCACACCTCCAGACAGCTATAAACCGTTATAAATAACAACTGATAAATACAATATGACTACAATGGAAGAAATATCTGAAATCGCACACAAGCCGAAGTATACTTTATCATGGCTCGGAGTCAAGAGCCTTTATGTGTTTGGAATTGCATTGGTACTTGCAATTATAGCAGCAATCATCGACGGATTCGCTTCCGGCCGAGTTGGCAGCGGCTTGCTTCAAAGCGACCATTACGCACTCTTGTCGGAATCCATAGCTTATTGTTTTGGGTTGGTTGTCATCACCTCGATGTCGCTGATGCTTGTTGAAATATCCTTCCGCAAGGGAATTAACTATCTGCAGTATGCGCTGATAGCCATGGCGTTGACCCTGTTCTATCTTTTGCTGCTTGCTCTCTCCGAGAAATTAGTGTTTGCAGCCTCTTATTCCATTGTTTCGGTGATGACTATAGGGCTTATCGCACTATTTATAAAAGGCATTACCCATAATCTTAAAGCCGTATGGCTGACTACCGGCATCCTCACCTTGGAATATGGGCTGATTTTCATTCTGATTAATTTAGGTTCGATGGCTCTCTTGGTGGGAAGTATCATTTTGTTCCTTATCATAGCTCTGGCCATGTATCTGACCTTGAAGCTGAAAGTCGAGAATAACGAACTGGTAATCAAATAGCCATGAGCAATATACCGGCACCGCCCCTTCCTCCCCTGCCGACACCGTCATCGGTGCCTTATGGGCGCAGCATGTCTTACGGTTCGAAAATTATTCTGCTCGGCCTGCAATGTTTTGTACTGATGATAGGCACCCTGATTATATGGAACATATCCTATTCAAGGGAAGAACGGAATCTGAATGTGTCAGAACAAATAGCCCGTGAATGGGGAAAGCCTGTGCGTATTCAAGGACCGGCTGTCCAGGCCCAACTCGACAGTGGTGTATTGTGCCGACCGGAGACATACTTTTGTACGGCAAGGATCGAAACAAAATCGCTTCACCGAAACATATATGAAGTCGAGGTGTTTAATGCTCACGTTTCGTTGAAAGGTACGTTCTGCAAAGACAGTATTGCGATGATAGGTGATTCTATTTTCCTTCAATTGAGAATTCCTACCAGGCAACTCACAGAACATTCGGCCTTGAAAATGGGTGGTCAAACTGTGAAGTGGAACAGATCCGATGGATACTTGTTCTCCGAAGTTGATGTGACAGATATGCCGCAAGTAATAGAGTTTTCTACCGATTTTGACATCCGTGGCTCAGGGTCGTTGTTTGTAAGGCAGATTGGCGATAAGTCGGTTATCTCTATCGAAGGAGAAGCCTCGAACCCTTCGTTCAGAGGCAGCAGCCTTCCGGACGAAAGAAGTCTTGTCGGCAGAACTTTCTCGGCTCGCTGGCAAAGCGACGAAGCTCCGATCGACCTGACATCTGACGACAATTCATGGTCTGTCGGCACAAACTTCCTTGTAGGCGTTGACCGCTACCAGAAAGTAGAACGGTCGTTGAAGTATGCCTTCTTGATTATCGTACTGACATTTATAAGCGTGCTGTTTGCTGAAATAATGTTGAGACGCAACATACCTTTGCTCAATTACTTCCTGATAGGTGCAGCACTCATAATTTTCTACATACTGCTGCTGTCCTTCTCCGAACACATGTCGTTCGGGTTCGCCTATACGATTGCGTCGGTTATGACAGTTTTGCTTATTGCGGGCTATATGTGGATGATGCTCGGTTCGCGAAAAGTCGGCATTGTGATAGGGTCGATCCTCACAGCCATGTATACCAGTTGTTACATCCTTCTCACTCTCGAAACCTATGCACTACTGCTTGGAAGTCTGCTGCTATTCGCCGCCCTCGCTGCAATGATGTACGGTTCATTGCAAATCAGACGGTGACGGGATTGTTAAACCGCTGAAAATGGCTGAAAAACACACCCCGGCTGCGCCGTAGGGCCGCCGGGGTGTGCGAGGAATGTTTTATTGGTTCAGAGGCCGAAGGCTTCTTTCACTTTGTCGACGGCATCGAGCTTCTCCCATGTGAAGAGCTCTACTTCGCGAGTGAATGGTTCTTCGTAGTGCGAAGTAAATGTTTTTACTACCGTTCGCGGTGTACGGCCTACGTGGCCGTAGCTTGCGGTTTCGCGGTAGATGGGATTGCGGAGCTTGAGGCGTTGCTCTATGGCCCAAGGGCGCATGTCGAAGAGCTGACCAACGCGTGCGGCAATTTCGCTGTCGCTCATACCAACGTGCGAGGTGCCATAGGTCTGCACGTTTATGCTCACAGGCTCGGCTTTGCCAATAGCATAGGCCACCTGCACGAGCATGCGGTCGGCCACGCCTGCTGCCACCATGTTCTTGGCGATGTGACGGGCGGCATAGGCAGCCGAACGGTCGACCTTGCTGGGGTCTTTGCCTGAAAATGCGCCGCCGCCATGAGCGCCGTGGCCTCCGTAAGTATCGACAATAATCTTACGGCCCGTAACACCGGTGTCGCCATGAGGGCCTCCGATCACAAACTTGCCCGTGGGATTGACATGAAGTTTGAAGCCGGCATCAAGCATCTTCTGCAGATGAGCCGGCAGGGCCGCGCGAGTGCGTGGAATGACAATGCTCTCCACATCGCGACGTATAATTTCGAGCATCTTTGCATCGGCCTCGTCCTGAGTCATGCAGTCGGAAGGCTGGATAAAGTCGTCGTGCTGGGTGCTGACAACAATGGTGTCGACAGCCACGGGATTTCCATTTTCGTCATATTCCACAGTCACCTGGCTCTTGGCATCGGGACGGAGGTATGTCATGTCGACACCTTCGTGGCGGATAGCGGCCAATGTTTTGACCAGAGCATGGCTCAATGCCAGCGACAGGGGTATATAGAGAGGTGTCTCGTTGGTGGCATAGCCAAACATCATGCCTTGGTCGCCGGCACCCTGCTCTTCGGCAACGGCACGTTCTACTCCTCGGTTGATGTCCTGGCTCTGCTCGTGCACAGCAAGAAGCACGCCGCACGAATTGCCGTCGAAGCAGAGGTCGCTGCGGTTATAGCCTATTTCGTTGATAACCTTGCGGGCTGTTGTCTGGAGGTCGATATAAGCCTCACTCTTGATTTCGCCGGCAATTACAACCTGACCGGTTGTGACAAGTGTTTCGCATGCCACCTTCGACTGCGGGTCACGAGCCAGAAATTCATCGACAACGGCATCGGAAATTTGGTCGGCAACCTTGTCGGGATGTCCTTCCGATACCGATTCAGATGTGAAGAGATAGTTCATAATCTATTGGTTTAAAATGATTATACAAAAAAAGTGCATCGGCAGCCCGGGGGCGTGGCAGATGCATAACCTAAAACCAACAAATCGTTAAAATATCGCGCCAACGAATGCAAATCAACATTGAAATGCATCGAGGCAATTTTAGCATTTTTTTCTGTGGTTGCAAGCAGCCAAATCTGTCCACCAACCGGCACTATCTCCGATTCGGCTGCAAAGTTACGAAAAATTACCTGCTATTCCAAATGCATCGCCAAATTTAACAAAAATATAACAAGATATTCCGGTCCCTTTCAAGGTGTTTTTGCTAACTTTGCACCCTAAACAGTTTCTAAGGCACTCATTATACTAACATAAAATAGACGATTGATGACTGAAAACAAAGCATATACCGGTTTGACCAATGCAGAGGTTGTGCAAAGCCGCAAGGTTCATGGTGTCAATGTGCTCACTCCGGCAAAAGAAGAATCTTGGTGGAAATTATTCCGGGCAAAGTTCTCCGACCCTCTGATTATCATTCTTTTAGTGGCAGGAGCATTGTCGGTGGGCATTTCGTTCTACGAATTTTTCGGACTGGGACAAGACTGGAAGGTGTTTTTTGAGCCTATCGGTATTTTCATTGCAATCCTGCTGGCTACGGGGCTGGCTTTTGTTTTCGAGCAAAAGGCCAACAAGGCCTTTAAAATCCTCAACCAAGTGAACGACGACGAACCTGTCGAAGTGTTGCGAAACGGCACCATGACTACAATTCCTCGCCGCGATGTTGTGGTTGGCGACATTGTTGTGCTCAACACCGGCGATGAAATTCCTGCCGACGGCGAGCTTCTGGACGCTGTCACGCTCAGTGTCGACGAATCATCGCTCACCGGCGAGCCCCTGTGCTCCAAGACCATTGTCCCCGAGCATTTCGATGACCAGGCCACATACCCTTCGAACCATGTGCTGCGAGGCACCAAGGTGATGGAAGGCCACGGCATGATGCGCGTGCACAAAGTGGGCGACGCTACCGAGATGGGAAAGGTTTTTGTCGAGGCACAAATTGATGATTCGGTCAAAACGCCGCTCAACGAGCAGCTCGACAAACTGGGCGGTATGATTACAAACGGCAGCTATTTGTTTGCCGGACTTATCATCATAGGCCAGCTCATTCACTTTCTGGGCTGGGGTGAATGGCAGGCTTGGACGCTTATACTCCCCGTGGCTATTTTCTTCTGGCTCGTAGTCAAAAAGTTCGGCAGCTGGACAAAAGGCAGGTGTATGGCAACAATCTGTATGGCTTTCGTCCTCTTTTTTGCCATGGTCATCGGAGCATTTGCTATGCTCTACCCCGGTGCGGACAATGCCCAATGGTCGATGTTGCTTGCACACACTCTAAAAACTTTAATGGTTGCCGTAACGCTTATTGTCGTCGCCGTGCCCGAAGGATTACCCATGGCTGTGACCCTGTCGCTGGCCTATTCGATGCGCGCCATGCTCAAAACCAATAACCTTGTGCGCAAAATGCATGCCTGCGAAACAATGGGAGCGACAACTGTGATTTGCACCGACAAAACGGGAACTCTGACGCAGAATCAGATGCAAGTGTACAAAACCAACTTTTTCGGCGAACCTTCAGACGATGTTCTCTTCGAAAGTATAGCAGTCAACTCCACAGCCCAGCTCGACCTCTCCGGCGACAAGCCAACAGTACTTGGCAATCCTACCGAAGGAGCCCTCCTCCTTTGGCTACGCGAACGCGGTGCCGACTACAGCCTCCTGCGCAGCAACGCCTCGCGCATCGAAGAGCTCCCCTTCACCACCGAGCGAAAGTACATGGCCACAGTCGTTGAATCGGCGAGCGGAAAAAGGATTCTCTATGTCAAAGGAGCTCCCGAAATCGTTTTTTCCATGTGTCGCAACACCTGCGGTGTCAGCAAGACCGAAATCGACGCACAGCTGCTTGAATACCAAAATCAGGCCATGCGCACCCTTGGTTTCGCCTACCAGATACTTGCCGACGGCGACAAAACAATAGAGAACGGCAAAGTTGTGGCCGACGGCCTTTCTTTGTTGGGAATCGTTGCCATTTCCGACCCCGTTCGCGCCGATGTCCCCCCGGCTGTCAGCGATGTGATGAATGCCGGAATCGAGGTGAAGATTGTAACCGGCGACACCCCCGGCACAGCCAAAGAAATCGGACGTCAGATAGGTCTATGGAACGATGCAACCGACAATGAACGCAATATCATCACAGGGCTTGAATTTGCCGAACTGTCCGACAAAGAACTCAAAGAGCGTGTCGGAGAATTGAAAATCATTGCCCGTGCACGCCCTATGGACAAGAAGCGTCTCGTGGAAGCTCTCCAGGGCAACAACGAGGTCGTTGCCGTTACCGGCGATGGAACGAACGACGCTCCCGCGCTCAAAACCGCACATGTCGGTCTTTCGATGGGCGATGGCACATCGGTGGCCAAAGAAGCATCGGACATCACCATCATCGACAACTCGTTCTCGTCCATAAGCCGTGCTGTGATGTGGGGCCGCTCGCTCTACAAAAATATACAACGATTCCTTCTGTTCCAGCTCACTGTCAATGTCGCTGCCTGCTTTCTTGTGCTCTTCGGCTCTTTCCTGGGTACTGAATCGCCACTCACCGTCACCCAGATGCTGTGGGTCAACATTATTATGGACACCTTCGGAGCCATGGCCCTGGCATCTCTGCCGCCCTCGCCCCAAGTAATGGCCGAGAAACCACGTTGCCGCCAGGCATCGATTCTCACAGTTCCAATGATATGGGAGCTTGGCATTGTAGGATTCATTTTCTTTGCAATAACCCTGGGGTTCTATTGGCTTTTCAACCATGCCGTGGTGACATCCATTCCTCAAATGTTCCACGCTCAGGTAGGTTCGGCAGAGGCGATGACACCCTACGAGGGCACCCTGCTTTTCTCCATTTTTGTGTGGACCCACTTCTGGTATATGTTCAATGCCCGCAGCTTCGGGACAGGCAAGAGCGTGTTCAAGCTCAAAATGAGTCAGGGTTTCTGGTCCATTGTAGCTCTGATAGTTATCGGTCAGTTGTTCATCACCGAGATAGCTTACGAATTTTTCAACGTCGAACCCATGCTCCACACCCTCGACTGGAGTTTCAACCCTTCGGGAACCGTCGACCTGCTGATAATCGTTGCAGCGTCGTCGCTCGTTATGTGGACACGCGAAATCTATCACCTCGTCAAAAGGTAGAAGTTCGAAAAAGGCCACCGGGAGAATTTCTGCCCGATGGCCCAAACAGAGGGAATGGAATGGTTTCTTATTTGATAATCATTTTCTTTGTCGTTCCATCAGAAAGACGCACAATATATATGCCGGGGCTTGACGGACGTTCAACGCAGATGCCATCTATTGTATAGATACCAACAACTTCGCATTCGTTGCCGGCTTCGATGTCGCCGATTCCCGAGTCACCTTCAACGGTAACAAGACAGTCGGCCTTAAAGTTGTTGTCGAACGCCACTGCAGCTGTTATCACTGCCTGACCTTCGCCGACGGCCACAACATCGCCGCGAGAATTGACGGTGACGACTGCCGGATTGGACGTAGTCCATTCGATGGACATCTCGCTACATTCGGAAGGATTGATGCGGGCTATCAGGTAGTTGCTTTCGCCCTTTTTGAGTTTGAGTGCGCTCTTGTCGAGCACAACAGATTCGAGGGTGTAGGGACGCACAGTATTGCTCGATAGTGAAGCTTTGTAACTGCTCTCCACTTCGGCCGGAACGTAGACTGTCGATGTGTTATGGATGGCACCCTCTCCGATTGTCGGAACAGCCTGACTGTGGAAATAGACAGTGTAGAGCTGGGGGCATTCGGCGAAAGCCCTTTCGCCAAGGGCGACAAGGTCGGAGGGGAAGTCGACGCAGCTGAGCGACTTATTGAACTGGAAAGCACCATCGCCAATGCTAAGCGACGAGGCCGCACGCGACTGTGTACGAGGTTCAAACACCAAGGTATTGCACCTCACGTTGTCGAAGAGCATTTTGCCTATGGTTTCGACATTGGAGCCGATGATAAGCGAATCAAGCTCAACACTCTGCATAAGTGCCGCGTCCCATGTCTCGGGAGTGGTCATAACGCCATTTGGAATGTCGTATTTCACTTTCATAAGCCCTGTCGGCGATACAATCACATAGTAGCCGATATGTTCTATGCCGGAATTGAAGGTGATAGATTGAACTCCGGAGATGCGTCGCAGAGCCTGTGTGCCTATAGATTTCAGATTTGGGAAGTCTAAGCGTGTGCCGGCAGGGAATTCAAGCCCTTCGATGGCATCGTCGCCAAGACTTGTCACGCGGTCGAGCGAACCTTTGACCTTGGCAACCTGGTCGCCATATCTTCCGCTGGCAGCTATGCAGTAGTCGCCTATTTCGAGAGGAAGGTCGGAATCCTCGAATTCCAAGCGGGCCAAAGTCCATCTAAGATCTGAGAACATGCCCGACGGGATTTTTTCGACAGCAGGACCGATGACGATTTTTTCGACAGCGGAGGCTCTAAACGTCATAGGGGTGATATAGCTCCACTGGTCTCTGCCAAATTCAGCTGTTTGCACATTGCGGCAGTTGAAACGAACGGTTGAAAGCGAGCTACAATCGCTGAATGCGTTTTTGCCTATATATTCAAGACCTTCGGGGAGGGTTATGCTGCTGATGGCGATGTTCGCAAAGGTGCTGCTGTAGCTGTCTTTCTCTCCGCCGATGTGTTTGATGCCCTGAGGCAAGGTGAGCGATTTAAGACCTGAGGACGAGAAGGCTCCATCTCCTATATACTCAAGCGATTCGGGAAGCTTGATTTCGGTGAGATTTCGGGCATTCTTGAAACATTCGTCGCCTATAATTTTCAGGCCATTGCCAAGGTCGGCCTTTTCAATAAGATCGTAGTTGATGGCATAGAGCGATGTGCAGGAAGAGGGGAGGCTGAACTCGCGGGTATAAGACAAGTCGACATTGCCGGTGACAGACACTGTTCCTTCACGGAAGGCCACGGTCGAGGGTCGGTTGACCACCTTATAGGCCATGTTGCCGAGATATACCACATTGTCGATGGCGGTGGCGGCCAAAGAGTTGTCCCATGGTGTACCTTTGAAGGCATCACGACCGATGTAGGATGTCGAGACAGGGATGCTTACGTTTGTCAGCTTCGTACCCATGAAGGCCATAGAGCCTATGCTGTCAAGCCCTTCGGGAAAATCGAGCGTTTTGAGGCTCACTTTGTCGCGAAGGTCGAAGTTTTCGAGGTAGAAAGCCTGGTCGCCGACAAATTTGAGATTTTTCGAAAGTTCGAGGCTGTTGAGGGGACAGTCGAGGAAAGTTCGGCTCTCAACGCGTTCCAGACTGCTGATGTTGACGGCAGTAAGGGCCGATGCTCCCTGAAATGCGTCATTGCCTATCTCGCGGACATTGCCAAGATTGATGGCGGTGAGTTTGTCGCAGATACGGAAAGCCTGGCTTCCTATCGAAGCAAGTCCGGCAGGAAGCTCAACGGCAGAAATAGGAGTGTTTTCGAAAGCGGAAGAGCCTATGCTTTTCACCGTTTGAGGTATGGCGATGCTTTTGATACCGGTGTGTTGGAACGCCATATCGCCGATGGCGGAGGCATTTTCGGGGATAAGCACTTCTTCGAGGCCGTAGGCACGGAGACACATATAGTCGCCCACAGCGGATGCAGACTGAGGTAGGGTTACTTTTTTGAAATTGGTGTCGGCAAGCAGTCCGGCCATGTCGGTGCCGTAGATATGCCATGTTAGCACGGGCATGCCCAGACCGCCGGTCGAGGAGGTGTATTCAACACGTGCATTTTGCGAATAATAGCATACGGCATATTCTCCGCCACCGGCTTCGGCCCAGATAGTAAAGCGCCGGTAAGGCTCTGTTTCGGATTCAACAAGTTTGATTTCGGACAAGTCGAGTTCTTGAACTTGAGCAATTTTGCCCGAATTGCCGGAAAGATATGCCACATCGGCGGCATTGAGAGTGCCTTTAAGAGTGAGCGTTGATATGTCGTCTTCGCTGTCAAGAATCAAGTCTTGAAGAGTGCCCGGTTCGGAAACATTAATTTCCAATGCATAGCAAGGGATAAGGAGCAAAAAAAGGCTTGCGAAAAGCACTGGTAGTCTGTGATGTTTCATTAGGTGTATTTTTTTAGGATTATTACGCAAAATTACATCACATTGTGACGCGTGTCAATTACGTTTTTCCGTAATTTTCGCGTCATAACTTTGCCGAAAAGTCATACTTTCTGATCTTCTACGCCTTTTTATCGCCCGATTTCTACATTTCACGAATCAACATTCCGGGATAGAAATCGCCTCCGCTTTCTTTGGTAAAAGAAGTTGCGCCTAAGCGCGCCGTCTCTGCACCTTCTTCAGTAGCCATAAAACGGTTGTCCCATATCATATTGGGGATAGGCTTTATCACCCCTACTCTCTTGTAGGAAGTTACTCCGTCTTTTTCTTGACATTCCAGAACTTCAAACCTCGATTTGGCTGTTACTCCTTCCTTCAGGCCGATACCGGCTGTAATAGCCGGTGCTGTTGAAGTGAGTGGCGTCTTGATGCGGAATTGCGGAAATTCTTTCTGCAAATCGGCCACATTCTCTTCCAATGCGCGTGCACAGGCTTTGCGTATCATCAGTTCAGGTTGATCTTCGTTTATGCCCAAAAATGATGTAGAACCGCCTTTGGACACGATGTCGCCCACATATTCCAAACGATATTTATCTCTCTCGGCATCAAACCTGTGTCCGTCGCTCGCCATGCCGGGCTCCCAATAGTGGGAAGAAAAGAAGAGATCCGATGTTTCCTTGTCCCATACCAAACGATAAAGACGCGAATGAATCTTAACCCTGAAACCTTTGAGCGAAGAAACTGTCAAATTGCCTATGGCACCTATGTCAGATGCCAAATCATCGTCGAGACCGGCAACAGACGTGCCAATGGTAAGAGCTGCGCCAACAACACCACCCCAGAAACTGGAACGTTTTCCCTTGTCGATATATGTAATTTCGTGCATCAGCAGGTAGGTGTGTCCTATAAGTTCTTCGCCGGCATCGGCAATGATGTTCTGCCCCAAGCGGCTGCGCGATGCAATTTCGTAGTCCATGGCAGAGGCATCGTAGAAACCGCGACTGCGCACCATGTTAAGGTTACATTCCCCTGTGAGTTTATTGCGGTTGAACCATCTGGCCACGAGACGCGAAGCCACTTTGTTGCGTTCGATAAAACCATCGACATCAGCATCTTCAACATCCTTATCCGACACCGAGGTTACGCGCACAGCAAGGTTATGGTCGTTGAATTTATCATCGACTGGTATCTGGAGAAATTGTTTTTCGATCGGGTCGGCATATTCATCCTCGGTGTGCTTGATCATGATGCTGCACAGCGAGCTGCGATGCGAGCGCACATCTTCACCCTGAGCCAAAACTTTGCCAGAGGGCCAGACAAGTGCTATTCCCAATATAAGAGATAATATAATCTTTTCCATAATTGTCTCTTTTTGTGCCGTTAATAATCCCAGTTTTCTTCCGACACGGTTGAACCAAGGTCTACAGGGTGATTGTTGTGGCGAAGACGGAACATAAAGTTACGGTAGTCGCTCCATTCGCCGCGGCCCGTGTTTTTATACTCTAAAATAGCTTTGGTTGCCAAATCGGCGGTATATTCAAAGGGAATAACCACATTGCCTTGCCGGTCGATAGCCCCCCATGTGTTTTTCATATTTGAGGGGTTGACTTTTGCCAGCCCATGGCAGAGTTGGTCAAAAGGATAGGCATCGGCATATTTTGGTTCCAGAACGGATGCGCCTTCCGATATGTCGAATAGTTCGAAATTAGCTCCTTTTTCGCGACGCACCCAATAGCGCAAACCGGCCTTGTCGCTTTTGATCATTATGGAGTAGAACTCAAAGGGAATCAAAACCTTTGCTTTCATATCCACACACCCCCACTTGCCGTTGAGGCTCACCAGCACACGCCCATTGTCGAAAGTGTGCCCATTGTCGTATGTGGGAGGAATAATCCATTGCCCGTTGGCCCCTATATAGCCAACCTTTGACTTAGAGGTGGTTTTGACCATTGAAGCCCCTCCGATAAAGGGATAGACCGAATAGTTCGATATGGGAAGGATTTCCTGGCCCGACGAGGTAATCAAGCCATATTTGTCATTGCCATTTCGCACCACATGCACTCCTCCGTTAACCGGATAGATATATGTGTAGCCTTGGGAACATTGGTGTCCTTTTTTGTCGTAGATATACCACAGACCGCGATATTTGCCAACAGCATGACCATCCTTAAATCCCCATGAGTGTTCGAGGGGATTGGAAAGAGCAAGCGAGCCGGAGGCTATATCGAGAAAATTATAAGCGTTCTCAGTGGTACATACAATTGCGGTGCCTTCATTGGGATATTGGGCAACATAATATGTTCCGGAGGGAATAATCTCGGAACCATCGCGGTTATAAACGCCATTATAGTAACCATCCTCGCGGTAAGATGCCCAAAGGCCCGATTTGTTGAATAATATTTTGCGACCGGGCTTGAAACTATACTTCACCTTAGACCAGTATACATAGTCATCACCCTCGGTAAGACGGCGCTCGGTAAGAGTCATCTTTTCTTTCTGTGCCGTGGTGAAACTGTGTGTAAAAGGCACAAAATAGCCTATTGTTCTATATGAATCGTCGAGAAAGTTAGTGCCATCGCTGCGGAAGAGGGTGAACTCGCCTCCGCTCACCGTCGTTTCTCCTTTTTTAATTTTGCCGTCTTTGTTCACCCATACAATGCCGTCGGCATTGAAATCGCCCACAAAAGCATATTTGATGGGGATGACAATCTTCCCCGTCTTGTCTATAAAACCACTTTTGTTGTCCTTTGTCACCTGGGCAAGACCATATTCGTTGAATGGTGAAATAATGTCATAGTCAGGTTTGATGATATATTTGCCTTCACTGTCGATGACACCGTATTTTTTGCCCGAAAGCACATGTGCGACACCATCGTTAAATTCAGATGCGCCGGTAAACTGGTGCTTTACAACTATTTGACCATTTTCATCAACATAGCCCCATTTTCCTTTCTGGTTGCAGTCGGGACGTAAAAGAGCATGGGCTGCATTGGCCGAAAGCAGCACGACAATTATAAGCAAAACATTAAGAATCAGTGCAGAGCGTCTCATTTCACTAATAGATTTGTGGTCGACGATTTCTGACCTTCACCCCACGACTTGCCCACTTCGCGGGCAGCCTCGAGCTTCAGCTCCTCAAGATGGGTGGCATCTTCGTATTTGGTACGCGTTTCAAAGTTTTTATCGTCTTTGACGGTGGCGTAAATTTCATTGACAAGACTTTCGGCCAGCATCCATGCTTCAGATGCTTGAGGAATGGTGAGGAGCACAGGTAGGGCTTTCGCGGCTCCTTCTGCAGTTGGGTTTGCCACCCAGGCAGCACGGGCAGTCTGATAGGCCAGCGAACCTTCGGAATTAATAAAATCCTGGTATATGCTGCCGGCAAGTTCTGTGGCCAGGGCATATCCTTCGCAACATTCCGGAATGGAAAAGAGCCAATAAAGAGCCTGCTGGTACTCGCTGCGCATGGCCAAGGACTTGGCTCGTTCGATGAGCAAAGGATAATGGCTGTTATAATAGTCCAAAATGGTCTGCGACGCTCCTTCCATAAAATCCTTGCAACGAGGATTTTGGGCATTGAGAGGGCGCAAGGCGTTGGAGAACGCTTTCTGCGACGAATTGCCAACTCCTTTCACACCATCGAGGGAGAATGTCGACAGCACAGATCCTGACGCAGCATCGCAAAGTTGCATCATCAGCGTAGTACTGACTGTATATTGACGCGGAGGGCCTGGCAGAACATCAGACGCAACGTCGACAAAGCTTGTGCGCACCACAAAAGGCGCATCGGAATTTACGGCTACAAGACCGTTAGCTCCCAACATACTTTCCACTCTCTTCTTGAGATTACTGTACACGGCCTCGGGCACATCGGCATTGTCCGATTTACAAACGACTCCCACAGCAAGGTCGCAGCCTTCGGCCATAACCGAAGCGGCCATTATTGTCGATGAAGCTGCGATGAATAAGGTTGCAATGTAATGTTTCATTTTTCACCAAGTATTAGATTTGCTTGTCCAAGACCTTTGGTAACAATTTTGGATGTAATGCCGTAGGGTTGAGCCGCAAGGAAGCGGCGAAGCTGTGTCACAAACTGACGTGTGTCCATCGATGAACCATTCGGTTTGTAGAGGGGTATGCGCACTTGCTCGAACATAAGCGAGTTTTCGCCCGCATCCGAAAGACTGTAACGGTGATTGACAGTGTTGTCATTCATCCACTTATCGATAACATCGGTGAGCTCTTCACCGCCATATTCGCTTTCCATCGACAGTCCGGAACCATTGTCGAAAACCTGCACTCTCACAATTATCTCGCGTCCGTTCTCCAACATATCGTCGAAATGAGACTGGAGCTGTGCGATGAAATTGTCCATTTTGCCAACGACTGCCTCTTCGAGGAGAAGTTCCTCAGATGCGCTCATCGACTGTGGTCCCGTACCCTGAGCGGCTGCGACTTGCTTGTTTGTATATGAATCGATGCCGCGCAACGTGTATGTGACAGACTTCTTGGGGCCCATTGCCTGAGTTTTCCAAGCCACTTCAAGGAGTATGTCGGCCTTGGCGCGCCGCGACAAACGTTCCAACGGTGTTTCGGCAAGCGCACTGCCCGATGTGGCACTCTGCGTCATATCGTCTTCTACAGAGGCGCGGTTGACATTTCGCAGCTCCGAAGCCATGTCTTTGAGCGGAAAACCCTGCTCGGCCATGAGTTCGCCAATTTTGGTGATTACATTGAGCAGAGTAGAATTTTCCTGAAGTGCTCGTTCGTAGTCCACTAATTTCTGCAATCGACCTTGATTGTTTTCTTCAGTATAATAACCGTTTTGGATACACCACGTTTCGGCCGGCACCACCATGAGCGTGGGTTTCTTGGCCTGCGCGGCACCAAAAAGTGCTATAGCCGACAGTGCCACAAAGCAAGCCGTCCTCAATATGTTCATAAATACTTAGGTATTAGTAGTTAATGGTTGTCAGACCTTGCTCTTGCAGATATTTTGCAAGGGCGGCAATATCTACGGCAACTGTTGATTCCCATGTCTCAATCTCATAGTTTTTTGAAACCGGTTTTGCTCCATCTTTGTTGATGAGCACAGCATATTTTTTCCACCGGCCTTTGTCGGCAAAAAATTCACTAAAGAAGGCCCGATGACGCTCTTCGGCATTGACTTCGGCAACCAAAGGGCGGCGATTACAACTTTGCTCTCCAAGTGTAATGCCCTTGAATATGATGTCGCGCAGGGCTTGTTTGCGGCACTGGTCCAAAGCTTGGTCCTTGTTCCTGCCTTTGCCCCATGCTCTCACGGTCTGTTGTGTGCCGTTGCAGCTTACACACATGGTTTCGAACGACTTACTGCCATAATTAGATTCAATCTTCTGAGCGGAATGGCATCCGCCCAGAGAGATTGATAGTACCACTGCCAACGTCAGGTATAGTTTCATCTTAGAGTAGGTTTAAATTAGAAAGCACTATTAAGACCTCGAATCACACCGGCATCTTGAAGAGTGTGGCGCAACTGGTCTTTTCGCACCTCCACCACCTGGCTGACAACATATCGTTTCTTGTCCATCTTGGTGACAGAACGGCTTGTGGGAAGAAGTTCGGCATAGCTTGCCGCTTGATTCTCAAAGAATTTCTTGAAATACTCTTCGTTCTGAACTTCTACAGCGGCATTGCCGGCAAGAGGTTTCTCAAAATGGCGATTATCGCCGCTGAAACCCTTGAATAGCACACCATGCACTGCGCAGCGTGCCAGGTCGGCATCGCTAAGTCGCGCATTCTTGGTCGTTACATTAACGCGCACCAGATAGCAGCCATCCGAAGCACTGCTGCCGGCACTTGCAATAGTGTAGTTGTTGAAGAGTGCGTCCTCAGGCTTTTCCTTTGCTCCGGCCCACTGCGGCATGGACATGCATAAAAGGGTGATAATAAGCGATAGAAACAGCTTGTTCATAATCGCGAGAATTTAGCGACGACCTCCAAGCAGGGCCGAACCCATGCCACTTTTTTTATCCTTTTTCTTATCTTTCTTATCTTTCTTATCTTTCTTGTCTTTCTTGTCTTTCTTGTCTTTTTTGTCAGACTTCTGAGCCTTCTTCTTTTCGAAGGACTGGTATGCCTCCATCGTAAACCAATTATAATTGTCTGCTTCAGGAAGAACGGATTCGAAATCTTTAGGTTTTGTATTATTGACAGCAGCTACAAAACTTACATAGAATTCCTTGTTAACCCTCACCGGTTTTTCGCCTTGCTCTGTTGTGGAATAAGAGAAAGAGATAAATGCACGGATAGGCGAGTTATCTACATTATATTCAAAGACTTCGTTGAGATATACCGTGTCTGAAGGTTTATAGTAGAAATATTTATAATATTCATAATACTTCACAAGACCGTCATAGCTGTCCTGTTTTGCAGGGAATATGGGGAATGTGAAAGTTTTGGAAGCATGCGGCGGCACAGGCATAACACTTTGGGAGAGTTTATTGGTGCTTCCCTCTTCGCCATCCTTCTTATCCTTTGTGGCGTCGGTCGACATAGCCACGATGTTCTGATAGATTTCGGCCTCACCGTTACGGGTGATATAGGTCTTCGACAAGTCGATATAGATAAACTCGTCGGTGTTGTTTTTGATTTTCGCAACGATTTTTGGTTCACAAGATATCGGCTGAACATAGGCACCTGTGCGTGTCACATTTCTGTCGAAAGAATAGGAAACGGACACGGTTTCATTGTCGAGGGTCCAACCATCATCGGTGTTGAGCACCATAATCCAATTGTCGGCCACTGCCGGAAGAGCGGCCAAAACAATAGCCACTATCACAACACAAAGTTTTTTGAATAGCATAGTTGATTACTTCATTCCGCCCTGCTCCCCTTATGGCGTGGGTTAAAAAACAAAAGCGTGAGAGCCATACTTGTTACTCGTTCTCACGACTTGAGGCCTTCGCATTGCCCGAATTGGTAGAACGAGCAACTGCAGAAGCCTCACGCAAATATGAAACATGTACCTATGGCGATACACCCGTATCACTATAGACAATGATTTACATACCCACATAAGCCATCTACTGTTGCTGCATTCCCGACCAATTCTGAAGTTTGCGAAGTTTCAAGTCGTCAGGAAAGAGCGTCGAGTAAACGCTTTTTCAATATGTCTTTGAAGAGAACTCTTCTCTGTTTTATTTACAGGCCCTCCCACTCTGCCCTTGACCGGGCTTCCGCTTTTCGGCCTGCATCCGCAAAATTACAAAAAAAATCTATAGCGAACAAACATTTCTGTAAAAGTTGTATTTTCTGCGAAGAAACTAACTTTCCTAACCTTAATTTTTGCAAACGACAAGCAGAAACAAGGGACATATACAATATTAAAACACCCATCTGATATACAAGCATTTCCACAGCATTGACCACTTCATTGGCAAATAAAATGCCGTCATACGCAAAAACGAGCGCGAAGCAAAGCTTCACGCTCGTAAAGTTTCTTCTATGTTGGACTATTTAATCGTTTTCCGGAGCTTTGTCGATAAGTTCGAGGAACTGGTCGAGTTTGGGAGTGATGATGATTTCGGTGCGGCGGTTGCGCTGACGTCCAAGCTCGGTGTCGTTATCGGCAATGGGATTGTATTCGCCACGTCCTCCGGCTGTCATGCGCGAGGGATTTACGCCGAAATCGTTTTGGAGCACCTGCACAATAGACGATGCACGGAGTGCCGAAAGGTCCCAGTTGTTGCGGATATTTTCGCGATGGATTGGCACAGGGTCGGTGTTGCCTTCAACAAGCACGTCGTAATCGCGGTAGTCCTTGATGATTTTGGCAATTTTGCCAAGGGTCTGCATGGCGCGGGCGTTGACATCGTATTTTCCGGTTTCAAATAGCATGTTGTCGGCCAAGGATATATATACCACACCTTTGAGCACTTTCACATTCACCTCGTCGCTTTCGAGGGGTGTGAGCGAGCGTGTGAGGTTTGTGACAAGTGTAAGATTGAGCGAATCGCTCTTGCTCTTTGCCTGCACGAGCTGGCGGATATATTTGTTGGAGGCGTTGATTTGGTCAACAAGTTTGGAGATGTTGACATTGCCCTGGGCGTTCTGCTGTATGGAGCGGTCGAGAGTGCTCTGCATGTTGGCATAGTTGCGTTTGAGCTCGGCATTGTTTTTGCGTTCCTGCTCGAGGAGAGCATTGATAGTCTGCACATTGCCTTGAGCCGCATTGTAGTTGTTTGTCAGCGTGGTATAGTCCTGGCTAAGCTGTCGATGCTGGGCCTCAAGCTCGGCGTATTGCTTTTTGCTTACGCATCCACTTATCAGAACAAGCGACAAAGAGATAACTGCTAAACTAAGTGTTTTCATTGTTCTATGTTTTATATTATTGCACTGCAAAGTTAGCCACAATTTGTGAAACTGCGGCTATCGGCAGTAATAAAATTCACTATATAGACAAACGTAATTGGGCCGACAGATGTTTTTGTCAGAAAATATTGCTACTTTTGCACACAAAATACAACAATATCCGGAAAGACAAATGAGAAAATGGCGTATAGAGGACAGCGAGGAGCTGTATAATATCCCCGGTTGGGGCCGCAACTATTTTTCGGTCAACGAAAAAGGACACATCACTGTCACCCCTCGACAGGGATGCGCATCGGTCGACCTCAAGGACGTAATCGACGAACTCCAGATTCGCGACATCTCGGCCCCGGTGCTACTGCGCTTCCCCGACATCCTCGACAACCGCATCGAAAAAATATCACGCTGTTTTGCACAGGCAGCAGAACAATACGAATACACGGCGAGCAATTATATGATCTACCCCATAAAGGTGAACCAGATGCGCCAGGTGGTGGAAGAAATTGTAAGCTACGGCAAAAAATTCAATATAGGCCTCGAAGCCGGCTCCAAGCCCGAGCTGCATGCCGTGCTGGCCACAAACATTGCCGAAAATGCCCTGATTATCTGCAACGGCTACAAGGACGAAAGCTATATCGAGCTGGCGCTTCTTGCTCAGAAAATGGGCCGTCGCATATATCTGGTGGTGGAAAAAATCAACGAACTGCGCATGATTGCCGACATCAGCCGCCGTCTGAAAGTACGTCCAAACGTGGGCATCCGCATCAAGCTTTCGAGCACAGGCTCGGGCAAATGGAGCGAAAGCGGTGGCGACGTGAGCAAATTCGGCCTCAACTCCTCCGAGCTTCTCGAAGCCATCGACTTGCTCGAAAAACGCGACCTTAAGGACTGCCTCAAGCTAATCCACTTCCACATTGGCAGCCAAATCAACAAGATTCGCGTCATCAAAAACGCTCTTCGCGAAGCCACCCAGTTCTTTGTCCAGCTGTCCAAGCTGGGCTTCAGCATAGAGTTTATCGACATTGGCGGCGGCCTGGGCGTGGACTACGACGGCACACGCAGCTCGTCGTCGGAAAGCTCAATGAACTATTCCATCCAGGAATATGCCAACGACGCCGTGTCGGCAATCGTAGATGTGTGCCAAAAAAACAAGTTCAAACAGCCAAACATCATCACTGAGAGCGGCCGTTCGCTCACGGCACATCATTCAATTCTCATTTTCGAGGTTCTCGAAACAACTCACCTGCCCGAATGGCGCGACAGTGAGGAAATCGGCCCCGAGGCCCATGAGCTGACAAAAGAACTTTACGAAATCTGGGACAACCTCGACAGCCAGCGAATCTTCGAAAGCTGGCACGATGCCCTCCAGATTCGAGAAGAAGCCCTCGACCTTTTCAGCCTCGGCATGCTCGACCTCAAAACACGTGCCCAGATCGAAAAACTATTCTGGAGCATAGCTCGCGAAGTTGGCGAGATTGCCGACAACATGAAGCACATCCCCGAGGAACTCCGAAAGATTTCCAAGATGCTGCCCGACAAGTACTTCTGCAATTTCTCGCTTTTCCAGAGCCTGCCCGATGCATGGGCCATAGACCAGCTGTTCCCCATTGTGCCCATCAGCCGTCTTGATGAAAAACCAACGCGCAACTGCACCATTCAGGACATTACCTGCGACAGCGACGGCAAAATTGCCCAGTTCATATCGCCTCAAGGCACTTCTATGTCGCTGCCCGTTCACGCAATCAAGGCTGGAGAGCATTACTATCTGGGCGTGTTCCTTGTCGGGGCTTATCAGGAAATTCTCGGCGACATGCACAACCTATTTGGCGACACCAATGCCGTGCACATCGCTGTCTATAAGGACCATTACGAAATTGAGCAAGTAATCGAGGGCGAAACAGTCGACGAAGTTCTCGACTATGTGCAGTTCAATGCAAAAAAACTGGTTCGGAACCTCGAAACATGGGTGACGGCAAGCATGAAAGCCGGCACCATAACCCCCGAGGAAGGCCGCGACTTTATCAGCACATACCGTGCCGGCCTTTTCGGCTACACATATCTTGAATGATGCGCTATTTTCTGACGCTCGCATATCGTGGAGCCCCATTCCACGGCTGGCAGGTGCAGCCGGGACAGGTCACTGTGCAAGGGCGCCTCGAAGAAGTTCTCTCCGTACTTGTTCGACAGCCAGTTGCTGTCACCGGTGCCGGGCGTACCGATGCCGGTGTCAACGCCAGGCGAATGGTGGCTCACATCGACATGCCCGACGACTATGCATTGAAGCCTAACATGCTGCTGCGCTCGGCAAACAGCATGCTCGGACCCGACATAGCCATTTACGATATCCAACCTGTGGCCTTCGACGCTCATGCACGCTTCGATGCCACTGAGCGCGAATACCGCTATTTTGTCACCACCCGGAAAAATCCATTTGCCATGGGAATGGCATGGCCGGCACCACCGAGCCTCGATTTCGAGGCCATGAACCGGGCTGCGGCCTTGATGCTGGGCATCCGTGATTTCACATCGTTCTCCAAACTACACACAGATGTGAAGACAAACATCTGCGACCTGCGGCGGGCAGCCTGGCATCCATGCCCCGAACGCGAAGGAATGTGGTACTTCGAAATTGCCGCCGACCGTTTTCTGCGCAATATGGTTCGCGCAGTCGTAGGCACACTTGTCGATGTAGGGCGAGGCAAAATACCACCCCAAGACGTGCTCCGCATCCTCGACTGCAAAAATCGCTGTTCGGCTGGCACCTCTATGCCCGCCGAAGCACTCTTCCTCTGGGACGTGAAGTATTAATGCCGAAAACCGCCGAAAGAACCCCTCCGACACAATCACAGAAAAAAAGCGGGAACGAGATTCAGCAGTCTCGTTCCCAACATTTTATCAAATTGTGATCCGGACGCGATTCGAACGCGTGACCGTCTGCTTAGAAGGCAGATGCTCTATCCAGCTGAGCTACCGGACCATCAT